>NZ_FMDF01000243.1 GCF_900091955.1 Streptomyces sp. Ncost-T10-10d | reverse complement strand
GGGTGCGGTGGATGTGTTGGGTGAGGTTGAGCGTCGTCGGGTGGTGGTGGAGTGGAATGCGACGGCGGTGGGGGTTGAGGGGTCGACGTTGTCGGGGTTGTTCGAGGCGCAGGTGGTGCGGTCGCCGGGTGCGGTGGCGGTGGTGTTTGGGGGTGTGGAGGTGTCGTATGCGGAGTTGGATGTGCGGGCGAATCGGTTGGCTCGGTTGTTGGTGGGGTGTGGGGTTGGTCCGGAGTCGGTGGTGGGGGTGGTGTTGGAGCGTGGGGTTGATTTGGTGGTGGCGTTGTTGGCGGTGGTGAAGGCGGGTGGTGCGTATCTGCCGGTGGATCCGGGGTATCCGGTGGAGCGGGTTGGTTTTGTGTTGGGTGATGCGGGTGTGGAGTGTGTGGTGACGGTGGGTGAGCTGGCTGGGTTGGTTCCGGCTGGTGTTGGTCGGGTGGTGTTGGATGATGTGTCTGTGGTGGGGGAGTTGGCGGGGTTGTCGGGTGGGGGTTTGGGTGTGGGGGTGTTGTCTGCGCATCCGGCGTATGTGGTGTATACGTCGGGTTCGACGGGGCGGCCGAAGGGGGTGGTGGTGTCGCATGGTGCTCTGGTGAATCATTTGTTCGGTGTGGGTGAGCGGGTGGGGTTGGGTGTGGGGGATCGGTTGGTGGCGGTGACGACGGTGTCGTTCGATATTGCGGCGTTGGAGTTGTTTTTGCCGTTGGTGTCGGGGGCGTCGGTGGTGGTGGCGTCGGGTGAGGTGGTGCGGGATCCGGTTGCGTTGAGGGGGTTGGTGGTTTCGTCGGGTGGGACGGTGGTGCAGGCGGTGCCGTCGTTGTGGCGGGCGTTGTTGGATGTGGGTGGTTGGCCTGTGGGTGTGCGGGCGTTGGTGGGTGGTGAGGCGTTGCCGCGTGAGCTGGCGGAGCGGTTTGTGGATTTGGGGATCGGGGCGGTGAATTTGTATGGGCCGACGGAGGTGACGGTGTGGGCGACGTCGGGTGAGGTGTGTGGGGGTGGTGTGTCGGTGGGGCGTCCGTTTGCGAATGTGCGTGTTTTTGTGCTGGATGCGTGGTTGCGTCCTGTGCCGGTGGGTGTGGTGGGTGAGTTGTATCTGGCGGGTGCGCAGTTGGCGCGTGGGTATGTGGGCCGGCCGGGGTTGTCGGGGGAGCGTTTTGTTGCTTCGCCGTTCGGGTTCGGTGAGCGGCTTTACCGGACGGGTGATGTGGCTCGTTGGGAGGAGGGTGGGACGCTGGAGTGTCTGGGGCGGGTGGATGACCAGGTGAAGGTGCGTGGTTTCCGGATCGAGCTGGGTGAGGTGGAGGCTGCTCTGGAGAGTCATGGGGGTGTGGTCCGGGCTGCTGTGTCTGTCTGTCGTGACAGTGTCGGTGATGCTGTGTTGGCTGCGTATGTGGTTGCCGGTGCTGATGGTGTGGATGTTTCGGTGTTGCGGGCGTTTGTGGCTGGGATTCTTCCGGCGTATATGGTGCCTTCGGCGTTTGTTGTTCTTGATGAGTTGCCGTTGACGGTGAACGGGAAGGTGGATCGTAGGGCTCTGCCTGCTCCTGATGTGAGGCCGGGTGGTGG
>NZ_FMDF01000061.1 GCF_900091955.1 Streptomyces sp. Ncost-T10-10d | reverse complement strand
GAGCTTGAACGATGTGTATTGCGACCCGGCGTCGGAGTGATGGATCAACTCTCCTGGCTGAACGGACTGTTGGTCGCGGTCGCGTTGCCAGACGGCCATCTCCAGGGCGTCCAGGACGAAGACGGTCTCCTTCACGGTGGCCGCGGACCAGCCGACGATCCGGCGGGAGAAGGTGTCCACGACGAACGCGACACAGACGGTCGCGGACCAGGTCTTCACGTGGGTGAAGTCCGCTACCCAGCACCGGTTGGGAGCGGCGGCGAACGCCGTGAACCCGGTCTTCGCATGGATGGAGGTCGACGGGCCGGCCACCGACGACACCAATCCCGACTGTGTGCTCAACCGCCGGGTGAGGTCGTCGGTGCGTGAAGCCAGGAACCTGCTGCGAGGCTGCTCCTGGACCACGGTGTGCCCTGAAGACCTGTCCAAGGAAGCGAGTGGGGAGTATTCGCCCGTCGTCGGCCATGTGGTCCTGTTACCGCGGGGCGGTTGCTTCCGGTCTCGGAGGGGCGGGAAGGGGCTCGGTGAATACCCGACAAAGGCGGTGCGGAGAATGTCGGGTGATCGGGTCCGGTGCCGTCGCACGATGGGGGTATGGATGACACGATCTTGGTATCCCGTTTCCTCCGCGACGGCTTCGTGAAGTTGGAGGGCGCCGTCGCGCCGCGCGTGGCTGCGGACTGCGCGCGGCTGCTGTGGCGAGAGACGGGCTGCGCCCCGGACGACCCTTCGACGTGGACGCAGCCCGTGCACTGGGTGGCCGGCATGGCGCAAGGGCCGTTCGCCGCCGCACCCAACTCCCCATCCCTGCACCACGCGTACGACCTGCTCGTCGGCGCAGGACGATGGGAGCCGCGCTACTCGCTGGGCACGTTCCCGCTGCGCTTCCCGCACAAGGACGAGCCGGACGACGCGGGCTGGCACATCGAGGGCAGCTATCTGCCGGAGGGCGAGAGCTGGTATTTCACCAATCTGCGTTCCCAGGGCCGGGCGCTGCTGATGCTGTTCCTGTTCAGCGAGGTCGGTGAGGAGGACGCCCCGACCCGGATCCGGGTCGGCTCACACCTCGACGCGCCGAAGGTGCTGGAGAAGTACGGGGAGGACGGGGCGAGCGGGCTGACCCTCGCCCCCGATCTGGTGGCGGCGTCCGACCACCGGCCACTCGCCTTCGCCACCGGGTCCCCGGGCGACGTCTTCCTGTGCCATCCGTTCCTGGTGCACGCGGCGCAACCGCACCATGGGATGCGGCCGCGCTTCATGGCCCAGCCGCCGCTGATGCCGGCCGCGCCGTACGAACTGGAGCGGGCCGACAGCGCGTACTCACCCGTGGAGATTGCGATCCGCCGGAGCCTGGGACAAGACACCCCCGGTCCGGACCGGGACGGTACAGACCGCAGCGCCGGATAGACGTGCTTCACGACCATCGCCAGCAGGTGGTCGTGACGAGGGAAGAGAAAGGAGGCCGGGCATGCTCGTGCCGCTCGACGCGTACCCGGTCCGGGCCGATCAGCAGCACATGCCCGCCCGGCACTCACCCCCACGTCGCAAAACAGGCTGCGGGTGGCGAGCACGTCGGGCTGTCCGAAGGCCACATGGGCGGCGAGCGCGGTCACGTCGACCGGCGCCCCGTCCAGCGCGGCCAGCGCGGCATGGATCCATCCGTGCTTCCGTGCGCCCCGCCGTGTGGCCTCACTGCGCGCCCGCCCTGGGGAAGTGGTGGAGGGCAGCGGGG
>NZ_FMDF01000102.1 GCF_900091955.1 Streptomyces sp. Ncost-T10-10d | reverse complement strand
AGTGGCGGCGGGCCGGGCGGGGGCGCTGGTGGCGCGTCCGGGCCGGGCGCCGCAGCCGCCCCGTCCGCCGGTGCGCCGCCCGCCGGTTCAGCCGCAGCAACGCCGGCCCCAGGGGGTGAGCTGGTCGACCCGACCACCGGTGCGGTCAACCGGCGCTCGATCGCCTCCAAGAGCGGGAACCAGCTGGAGCTCCTGGACGGCGCCAACGGACCGCAGGGCGTACGCCTGCTCACCGGCGACGGAAAACTGAAGATCGACCTCGACCGCAGGGGCACCGTGATCGTGATCAACAGCGACGGCAGCGTGAACATCGAGGCCAAGCAACAGGTGTCCATCAAGGCGGCGCGCGGGGTCGCGCTGGACGGCGGGCAGGGAACGCTCGAACTGAGCGGCGACAGCGTCACGTTGACGTCCCGCAGCGGAGTGCGGGTCGACGGCGGAAACGGCGAGGTCAAGCTCTCCACCGGCGGCACGGTGGATGTCCGGGGCGCCCAGGTCGCGGTCAACGGAACACAGCGGACCGACATCAAGGGTGGCAGCTCCCTGGCCATCAACGCACCTCTGGTGAAGATCAATTGACGGCGCGGACGCGCTGAGCGAGAGGAACGGACTTCCATGTCAGCAGCCGCGGCGGCAGCCGCACGGGTCGGCGACCCCACCGGACACCCCGGCACGGTCGGGCCGCCCGGTGTCCCGTCCGTGCTCATCGGCGGCCTCCCCGCCGCCACGGTCGGCACCCCGCACCTGTGCGCGATGCCGCCGCCCGCGGTGCATCCGCCGTCCGCGATCGCGCCGCCCGGCAGCACCACGGTGCTGATCGGCGGGCAGCCCGCCGCACGCGTCGGGGACCTGGCCGCCTGCGGATCGCCCGTCGTGTCCGGTTGCCCGACGGTGCTGATCGGAGGCTGAGCATCCATGGGTCAGCAGTTCATCGGCGCGGGCTGGGCCTTCCCGCCGCGTACGGACGCCACCGGTTCCATCGCCCTGGTGCGCGGCGAGCACGAGCTGGAGGAGTCGATCCGGCTGATCCTGGCCACGTCGCCGGGCGAGCGGCCCATGCGCCCGGAGTTCGGCTGCGCGATCAACGACTACGTGTTCGCCCCGGCGGACGCGGGCACGGCCGGGCAGCTCGCGTACGAGGTACGTCTGGCGCTGGACCGGTGGGAGCCCCGGATCGAGGTCGCCGAGGTCGTCGTCCGGTTCGACGAGGTCGACCACGGAGTCCTGTACATCGACATCGGCTACACCGTACGGGGCGCCAACGACCCCCGGAACCTGGTCTTTCCGTTCTATGTGATCCCGCAGCACGAGGAGGTGGACGGCGCGTGACGCTGCCCAGTCCGCATCTGGACGACCGCCGCTTCCAGGGCCTGGTCGACGAGGCGAAACGGCTCGTCCAGCAGCGCTGCCCCGAGTGGACCGACCACAATGTGTCGGACCCCGGCGTGACCCTCATCGAGGCCTTCGCGACCATGGTCGACCAGCTCGTCTACCGGGTGAACCGGGTTCCGGAGAAGAGCTATCTGACGTTCCTCGACCTGATCGGGGTCCGGCTCCACCCGCCCACGGCCGCCCACACCGATGTGACGTTCAGGCTCTCCGCACCGCAGCCCGAACCGGTACGGGTAAGGGCCGGTACGGAGGTCGCGACCGTCCGTACGGAGACCGAGGAAGCGGTCGTGTTCACGACCGGCCGTGAACTGTCCATCGTGCCCTGCGAGTTCGCCCATCTCGCCACCTGGCCGACGTCCGGCGACGCCGTCGACCGTACCGAGGAACTCACGCTCGGCCGGGCCGTCCCCTGCTTCGACACCACGCCCGCGCCCGGCGACGCCCTCTATGTGGGCCTGTCGGCCGCCGTTCCGTCCGGAGTCGTCGTGCTGCGGCTGGACTGCGCGGTCGAGGGCGTCGGCGTGGATCCGCTGCGGCCGCCGCTGCTCTGGGAGGCATGGGACGGCAGTGCCTGGACGGTCTGCGAGGTCGAGAAGGACGACACCGGCGGCTTCAACCGGTCCGGAGAGCTGATCCTGCACCTCCCCGAGGGACATACCCCGGCCGTCGTCGTGCGCCGGACCGGCGGCTGGCTGCGCTGCCGCCTGGTGGAGGCCACCCCCGGGCAGCCCACCTATATGGCGTCTCCGGTGGTGCGCCGGATCACGGCGTTCACGATCGGCGCGACCGTCGGGGCGGTCCATGCCGAGACCGTGACCGACGAGGTGCTCGGCCCGGCCGAAGGCGTACCCGGACAGACCTTCACGGTGAGCCGCCCGCCGGTGGTGCCCGGCGACTTCGTCGTCGAGGTCGCGGATCCGGCGGGGGGACCACAGGGTACGGAGTGGACCCGCGTCGACGACTTCGCGCACTCCGGACCCGACGACCGGCACATCACGCTCGACCCCAACTCGGGCCGGGTCGAATTCGGTCCGGCGGTACGGGAACGGGACGGCTCCATCCGCTACTACGGCGCGGTACCGCGGAAGGGCGCCACCGTACGCGTGCGTTCGTACCGCACCGGCGGCGGACTGCGCGGCAATGTCGCCCGCTCCACGCTCCGGGTGCTGCGCAGCGCCATCCCGTACGTGGCCCGGGTGGAGAACCGGCGCCCCGCGCTCGGCGGAGTCGACGGCGAGACGGTGGACAGCGCACGGGTACGCGGGCCGATGACCCTGCGGACCCTGCACCGGGCCGTCGTACCGCACGACTACGAACTGCTGGCCCGCGAGGTCGCACCCGACGCGTCCAGGGTGCAGTGCATTCCGGCCGGCGGGGACTCGGACGTCGAGGCGGGCGGGGTGCGGCTGCTCGTCGTACCGGCCGGACGCAGCGACGAGCAGGGCCGCATCCAGTTCAACGAGCTCATCCCGCCGCAGCACACCCTCGCGCTGATCGCGGGCCATCTGGACGAACGTCGGCCCATCGGAGCCCGGTTGGTGGTCGAACCGCCCTACTACCAGGGGGTCACCGTGGTCGCCTCGGTCCAGGCCCGCAGGGGTGCCGTGCTGGACCGGGTGCGCGAGGAAGCGCTGGCAGCCCTCTACAGCTACTTCAACCCGCTGAGCGGCGGACCCGGCGGCGAGGGCTGGCCGTTCGGCCGGCCGATCCAGTCGGGCGAGGCGTTCGCCGTACTGCAACAGGTGCCGGGGGTGGACCTGGTGGAGGACGTACGCCTCTTCCCCGCGGACCCCGTGACCGGGCAGCGCGGCGAACCCACCACCAAGATCGCTCTGGACCGGCACGCACTGGTCTTCAGCTACGAGCACCAGCTCCGGGTACGGGAGGCCTGACCGCCATGCGCACAGCCGTGACCGGCCTGCCGACACCGCACCCGCTGATCGAGCAGCTCCCGGCGGTCTATCTGGAGCAGGACTTCCTGCAACGGTTCCTCGCGGCGCTCGACGACGTACTCGCCCCGGTCCTGCTCTCGATCGACAATCTGCCCGCCCACCTCGACCCCCGCAGCGCGCCGGAGGACTTCCTGGCCTGGCTGGCCCAGTGGGTGGCCGTCGACACCCGCGCGGACCACCCGGTCGAGCAGCGGCGCGCGGCGGTACAGGGCGCGGTCGAGCGGCACAGCAGGCGCGGTACCAGGCGTGGGCTGGCGGAGGCGGTGTTCCTGGAGACCGGGATCGAGCCGGACATCGTCGAGAGCGGCGGCACGGCGTGGTCGTCGACGCCGCACACACAGTTCCCGGGCGGCCCACGGCCGTGGGTGACGGTCCGGGTCCGGGCCTCACAGCCGTACCAGGTCGACCGGGTGCGGCTGGAGGAGCTGATCCGTATGGAGATACCGGCGCATGTGGGCTTCGACCTGGAGGTCTCGTGATCTGTGAGGCGTGCGGGCAGAGCAACACGCCGGGGACGCAGTTCTGTACGTCGTGCCAGGCGTTCCTGGAGTGGGAGGGAGCGGATGGGGATTCCTCGGCGTCCTCCGTCGGCCCGGCCCCCGTGCCTCAGCCATCACCACAGCCCCAGCCGCAACCCCAACCCCAGCCGCAACCCCAGCCGCAACCCCAGCCCCAGCCCCAGCCGCAACCCCAGCCCCCACCCCCCGTCACCGCGGCCGCCCCGCGTCGCCCCGGTGACGAGCCCGACGAGTCGGTGCCGGGGCCCGAGGCGCTGCCCGACGTACCGCCGGGACCCGTGAACACACCCCCGGGTCCACCTGTCGCTCCACTCGTCCGCTGCCCCAACTGCCGTACGGAGAACGCCCCGGACCGCACCCTGTGCATCCGCTGTGCACTGCTCCTGGACCCGGGTCCGCCGCCCGAGGTCAGGCCCCCCTGGTGGCGTCGGATCTTCCGAAGGCGACCGCGTCAGGCGCCCACCGCCGGTACCCGGCCGCGGCGTCGGTTGTGGCGCCGCCCCGGCCTTGCGCTTCCGATCGTGCTGATCGTGGTGGCGTGCGGCGTCTGGTTCGCCCTGCCGCATGTCTCCGGCTGGTTCGGCTTCGCCAAGGACGAGACCGGGACGCCGGAGGCGGTGCCGCCCACCCGGTTCCGGGCCTCCAGCAGGGCTCCGGGCCACCCGGCCGGTGCGGCGTTCGACGGCTTCAACAATCGTTACTGGGCGCCCTCGGCCGCAGGTCCCGACACCGGGGTGGGCCAGTACCTGGAGTGCGACTTCGAGCAGCCGGTACGCGTGCTGAAGCTGGTCGTCTTCTCCGGTACGTCGGCCAAGAAGGACGAGTTCCTCACCCAGGCCCGCCCGGCCAGGATCACCGTACTGCTCACCTCCGCCGACGGAAGCCGGGTCAGCAAGGAGATCAGGGTCAAGGACCAGCCAGGTCAGCAGACCTTCGACCTTCGCGGTTCGGAGATCGTCAGGGCCCGCCTCACGACGGACACCACCTATGGAGCGGGTCCCGGCCGTCGACTGGCCGTCGCCGAGGTCGAGTTCTTCGGCCGAAGGCCCTGACCCGGAAAGGACCGCCGACGCCCGAAGGACCGCCCCGGACGAGCGACACCGGCCTCGCCGAGCACGGAGACGGTCAGTCCGCGCGCAGGGCCACCAGTGCGTCCGCCTGCGCGAGGCCGCTCTCCTCGACGACCTCGCGCACGCTCTGCGCCTCGCGTACGAGCGCGAAGTGCACCCGCCCGTCGGCACCCGTCCGGTAGCCGTACACGGCAGGCCGCGGCAGCGAGTTGTACGAGAAGTGCGACGAGAAGTAGTACGCCCCGGTGTCGTGGAGCGCCACCACGTCGCCGGGCTCGATGACCGGGAGCTCGCGCCCGGCCGCGGTCAGATCCCCCGCGAAACAGCACGGGCCCGCGATGTCGACAATCTCGGTCGGGCCCTGCTTGGGGCGGCCCGCGGCGTCGAACACCCCGACGCGGAGCGGCCAGGCACCGGGCATGAACACCGTACGAGTAGCCACCTGGGCCCCCGCGTGCGTGACCGCGATCTGCCGTCCCCCGGCGGACTTGGTGTACTCCACGACCGTTGCGACGGTTCCGCTCTTGGCCAGCAGGGAACGGCCGAACTCCGTGATCAGGGTGTAGCGCCCGTCGAACAGACCGGGTACCGCGCCGCGGAGCTCGGTGACGTGGTCGGCGTACGTCGGGCGGTCGTCCTCGCTGTCGAAGTTGACGGGCAGGCCGCCGCCGATGTCGATCCCGGTGATCTGCGCGTGGCCCAGCTGTGCGTTGATGCGCTCGGCCAGTTCGTACGCGACGCGGATGCCCTCGGCGATGAGCGGCAGCGGGCAGCCCTGGGAACCGACGTGTGCGTGCAGGCGGTTGAGCCACGGCCGGCGCGCGAAGGCGTCGATCACCTCGTCGACCGCCCCCGGATCGCGCAGTGCGACGCCGAACTTCGAGGTCGCCGTCGCGGTGCTCATCGCATCGATGGCACCCGCCCCCACCTGGGGGTTCACCCGCAGCCCGATCGGCCCGGCGGCCGGTCGCCCGGCCAGCAGGCGATCCACGCGGGCCATCTCCTGGAAGTTGTCCAGGTTGATCGCGATGCCATGGGTGAGGGCGAACTCCAGCTCCTCGACCGTCTTCGCGGGGCTGTCGAAGACCAGCCGGTCGTACGTGAACCCGGCCGCCAGCGCCTGTTCCAGTTCACCGGGCGAGGCCACCTCGCAGCCCATCCCGGCCTCGGCGAGCAGCCGCAGCACGGGCACCAGGCCGCACGCCTTGGCCGCGAACGTGTGACGTACCGGGGCGGGTCCCCGGAACGCCTCGTCGAGCGCGTCGACGGCGGCGAGCACACCGTCCACGTCGAGCAGGCCGACCACGGGCGAGCGCGGACCGAGCAGCCCGTCCTCGACGGCCCGCGCCAGCGCCGCCGCACGCCGGGCACCGCGCTGCTCGACTGCCGAGCGGGCTGCCGAACCGGAAGTCATGTGAACCACGACAACAACCCTCCATCTGTCACGTCGGTTGTACGGACAGCTTCGACGCGGAGGGGAAGGCGCGTCTTCGACCGACACGACGATGTCTGCCCGATTCCTTTGTCGCACCGGACAGCTCAACGATCAACGGCTGCTCGACCCGTGCGCTCTGCGAGCCGCGATGCGCAGCCCGATGTCCGCGAGGAGCCGCACGGCCGGGTCGGCCAGATCGACGCCGAACAGCTCCCGGGCCCTGCGCAACCGGTACCGCAAGGTGTTGGGGTGCACATTCAGGCGCCGCGCGGCCGTGCCCGTGTCGCCGAACGCGTCGAGGTGGGCGGCGACCGACGCGCCGTACTCCGTACCGTGTGCGCGATCGTGCTCCACCATTGCGTGTACGGGCCCCGACAGCGACGTCCACAACGGCTCGACCCGGTCGAGCACCCGGAGCACCGACGTGTCGGCGACCACCTCGCCGAACGCCGCCACCGCCGACACCACCTCCGCGACCGGCAGCCTCGCAGCCCGCTCCCGCAACACCCGCACCACCAGCTCCGCGGCCTCCCGCGACGCGGGCAGCCCCGACAGGTCCGCCGCCAACGGCCCGACGCCCGCGAACACCACATGGCGCGGCACCGAGCGGGCCGTCGCCAGCAGGGTGCGCGCCGGATCGGCCTCACCCCTGTTCGCGGGGACCAGGACGTACAGCCGCCGCCCGGACCGCGCGGTCACGCACCCCGGCCGGTACGCGGCGGCCTGCAGCGCGAGCACATCCAGAACCCGCTGCTCGGTGCCGCTGTCGGCGCCGCCCCCGGATGCGGCGCCGCCTGCCCGGCTGTCGTACGCCTCCGCCACCATCACCGCATACGGTCCCTCCGCCGCGATCCCGGCATCGTGCGCGGCCTGCGACGCGTGCGCGGCCCCGTCCAGGAGCGCGTGCACCGCCTCCTCCCGCGCCCTGGCCGCCGCCCGGCCCCACGTCCGGTGGTGGGACAGATGCGGTACGGCGGCCCGGGCGGCCGTGCGCAGCGCCGCCGCGGCGCCCTCGGCGAGCGGCCGGCCGTCGGCTGCGGCCCAGATGGACCCGAGCACCTCGGACCCGTGGCGCACGGCGATGGCCAGCCGCGCGGCGGACCGGTCGTCGGCAGGCCGGAGCACCACGTCGTCGGTGCTCCACAGCGCCTGGAAGAAGCCGCTCTCGCGCAGTTCGTCGACCCGCCAGCGAGGGACCTCCTGCCCGAGGATCGTCAGCCGGCGCATCGGATCGGGTTCGTGGTCCATCCGCGAGTACGCCAGTACCCGCGACTGCGGATCCTCGATCGTGATGGCACCACCGACCAGGTCCGCCACCGTATTGGCCAGCCCCGACAGGTCGCCGAGCCGGAGCCCGCCCACCCCGTCGGGGCCGGCCGATTCGGTGGTGGAGAAGGCCGCGGCGCTGTGCACCAGAGCGGTCCGCAACCGGCCGAGCACCTCCGTCCACCCATGCCCCGGCCGCCGGGTCAGCAACGCCGTGCGCCCCTGACCGGCCGCCTCCACCAGGGCCGCCCGCGGCCCGCGACTGCCCCGCCGCATGACCACGGCCGCGGCTCCGGCCCGGTCGGCGTCGCGCAGCACGTCGATCGCCTCGGGCGAGGCGACCTCCACCCCGACGGCGAGCAGGATCAGCCCGGATGACGCCCGGGCGTCGTCGTCCCGTTCCTCACCGGGATCGTGCAGCACCACATCGGCCACCGGCACGCCGGTACCGCGCGGCGCCACGACGACATCGAGCATTCCGGGGGCGATCAGCCCGAGGATCTGCTCCAGCGAGGGCCCGGTGTCGCGCCGGTCCGGTTCATGCGTCGGCATCCGCCCATCATGGTCGGCGGTTCCCGGCGGGAGCCATGGCGCGCACACCCCCTATGCGTGGAATCCGTCGAATGCGATGTTCAGATGACGGGGACCGCGCAGCACGGCGTTCTGTCGGTACGGGGGCGGGTCCTCGACCAGGCGGGGACTGTTGAGCCTGCGGGCGAGCTCGGTCAGGGCGAGCTGTGCCTCCAGGCGCGCGAGGGGTGCGCCGAAGCAGTTGTGGATGCCGCTGCCGAAACCGAGGTGCTGGTTGTCCTTCCGGTCGGGGTCGAAGCGGTCGGGGTCGGGGAACCGTTGCGGGTCCCGGTTGCCGGAGGCCAGGACGAGCCAGACGGATGCGCCCTTGGGGATGGTGACGTCGCAGATGTCGATGTCCGCGAGCGTGGTGCGCTGCGGAAGCAACTGCACGGGAGGCTCGAAGCGCAGGAGTTCCTCCACGATCGGGAGGGCCAGCCCGGGGTCGCCCCGCAGCCGCTCCAGAACGTCGGGGTGGCGCAGCAGGGTGAGCATCCCGTTGGTGATGAGGTTGACCGTGGTCTCGTGGCCGGCGATCAGGAGCAGGGAGGCCGTGCTGAGCAGTTCCATCCGGGTCATCCGCCCGTCCTCGCCGTGCTGGGTGACCAGTGCGGAGAGCATGTCGTCGCCGGGCGCGCCGCTGCGTTCGTCGATGAGCCCGGACAGGTACTTCCCCAGTTCGATACGGGCCTGCTGGGTGACGCGGCGCCGCTCCCCGGGGTCCTGGCCGGGGTCCGGGTCGAGGCCGGCGGCGATGGTGTCGGCCCAGGAGTGGAAGAGCGCCTCGTCCTCGCGCGGAACCCCGAGCAGTCGGCAGATCACGGTGACGGGAAAGGGGTACGAGAAGTCGTCGACGAGGTCGATCCGGTTCCGGTCCCCGAAACCGTCGACGAGGTCGGAGACGATGCGGGCCAGTTCGCCCCTCATGTTGTGGATGCGCCGGGGGGTTTCCGGCGGCCCGAACGGGCGCATCGTCATACGGCGCAGCCGGTCGTGCTCGGGAGGGTCGAGCCTCAGGAAGGCGGGCGGCAGAGCCGACGCCTCCTCCTCCTGCAGGAGTGTGCCTGCGGCACTGGGGGAGAGGTTGCGGGCGTCCGAGCTGATGCGCGGATCGTGCAGCAGACTCTTGATCTCCCAGTACGTGCTGACGACGAACAGGTCGTCCCCCTCCTGAAGCACCGGCGTCCTGCGGAGCTCGGCGTACAGCGGGTACGGGTCGGCGCGGCTGGAGTAGTCGATGATCTGCCGCAGAAGCGTCGCTTGCGTCATGTCGGGTCCTCGGTGGCGTCCTTGTGGGCGTGGGGCAGCGGGCCTTCCCGGCTGCGATCACGTGTGTGCGGGGACGAAGGTGATCCGCTGGTCGGTCGGTGAGTAGCCGCTCACGGTGACGGACGGCCCGTGGGTGGGCAGGGAGGGGTCCGGGAATTCGGCCGGGACCGGCCGCAGACCTTCGGGACGGCGGTCCACCGAGGGGTAGTCGGGCGGGAACGGCGCAGCCGACTCGATCTGCCGCTGGTAGAACTCCAGCCACTTCGTCTGGTCGAAGGTGACAGCGGCGATGACTCGGCCCTGGTATCCGTACACACAGGTGAAGCGGCGGTCGGAGAGCGACCCCTGGGCGACGATGACCTCCTCGCCCAGGGACGGGACGCCGACCGACTTGATGTTGACCCCGAACTGGGCGGACCAGAAGGCCGGCACCCACAGGTGCGGGCGGCGCTCCGAGCTGCTGCTGATCATGTTGTGCGCCGCGGTCTCGGCCTGTGCGACGGCGTTGCCCCAGTGTTCGAGTGACAGGAACTGGTACCCGAACAGCGCGTGCGGGGACCGTGCCACGTCACCGGCGACGAAGACGTCGTCGGTCACGATGCCGCGGACGTCGAAGGCCCGGCATCCGGCGTCGCAGGCGATTCCACGCGGTCCGGCGCCGAGCCCGGATCCGGCCAGCCACTCGGTGTTCCGCGTCGCGCCGAGCGAGACCACCGCGACATCCGCGTCGACGGTGCTGCCGTCGGACAGATGGGCGCGCCGCAGACGTCCGGCCGGGTCGCCCTCCAGGGCCGTGACCATGATTCCGCAGCGCAGGTCCACGCCGTGCTCGCGTTGCAGATCCGCTGCCGCCCGGCCGACCACTCCGCCGAGCGCGCCCACGAGAGGCGCCGCACCGCGTTCGGCGACGGTCACCGGCAGCCCGCGCTCGCGGCAGGCCGATGCGATCTCCGAACCGGTGAATCCGGCGCCGATGACGAGCACCCGGCGGGGCGATGCCGCCAGCCGCCGCTGCAGCCGGGCCGCGTCGTCACGCGTACGCAGTACGAAGACCCCGTCAAGTTCGGCCTCGGACTTGTGCGGCCAGGGCCGGGCATGCACGCCGGTGGCGATCAGCAGGCGGTCGTACTCCACTTCGTCCCCGTCGGCCAGCCGCACCCGCTTGGCCGCCATGTCCAGCCCGGTGGCGGCGACACCGAGCCGCCAGTGCGCGTCGAGCGCCAAACGCCGGGGCAGCGCGGTGCGATCGGCGGTCGCGTGGCCCAACAGGACCTGTTTGGAGAGCGGTGGCCGGTCGTACGGTTCGTGGGGCTCGTCGCCGATCAGCGTGAGTGAACCGGTGAAGCCCTCCTTCCGCAGGGTCTCCGCAGCCCGGAGACCGGCGAGAGAAGCGCCGACGATCACGATCCGCCCCTCGCGCCTCAGCCACGCCAGGTGTGTGTCACCGGACACCGGACAGCCTCTCTCGCGCGGTGCCTTCGTCCGCCGCGGCCGGCGCTTCGCGCACGTGGCCCGTTCCGTCAGGGTCGTCCAGGTCGTCCACCAGGATCGCCTGCACCGGACACGCGGTGGCGGCACGCAGCACCTGATCCCGCTGCGTCTCGTCGGCGTGCGGGTTGTACAACAGCGACTCCTCGCCGTGCATGGCGAAGACATCGGGTGCGAGGAAGGCGCACTGCGCGTACCCCTGGCATCGGTTGAGATCGACGACAAGCCTCATCAAGGGGCCGCCCTTCCAGTAGTACCCCCGCTTCAGCCTGTGAGCGCCGCGGTGGTTCCGCGAGCGATGGCGGACCAATGGGGTCATCGGCGCGCGCCGCTTCGAGACGCACCGGCCTCGCCCGGCGCGAGCCCGACGAGGCCGAGGCGGTGGGCTGCGAGAAGAACACGGCGGCCTGCCTGCGCGAGACGCCCGCAGCCGATCTGCTGAAGGCATACCTGTTCTGGAGGAGCCACCGCCGACCGACCATGGCCCTGGGCATCGAAATCTTAAATTTTATCCGTAATGGTCCGAAAAGCCTTGACCCGGGAGAAATGGGGAGGACAATCTTTAATACACCAGAAAACCAGAGCGAGCCGCACCGTCGGCGGAGACGTTCGCCGAACAGAGTGACCCTCTCGTTGGCTCTGGCCAGGCCCCCGGCAGATCCTCTCGATCCCGGAACTTTCAGCGACGGTTGAAAGCTCGTGGAACCAAGAAGGACTACCGGGGACTGCATGTCCCGCACTCGTGAACGCAACGTCGAAGGGCCCCACCGCGAACGGTGGGGCCCTTCGACGTAATTGCCCGGAGCGTTCCGACCTGCGGTGCAGTAGCTGCGGGCAGGGCTTCTGGCCGGTGCCGTACGTGGGTGAACGCAACCGGAACCGCAACCGCAACCCCCTGCCGGCCGTCGGTCAGACTGCCGGTGGGTCCGCTTGGCGGGGCAGTTCCAGTGTGGCCACGGCTCCGCAGGGGGTGGCGTCGGCCAGAGTGAGGCGGGCGCCGATGACGTGGGCCTGGCCGAGGGCGATGGTGAGGCCGAGGCCGTGTCCGTGACCCCGTTCGGCGGCTCCGGTGCGAAAGCGCTGGGGTCCGTGGGCGAGGAGTTCCGGGGGGAAGCCGGGGCCGTGGTCGCGGACGGTGATGGTTGTGCCGTAGACCGTGACCTCGACCGGCGCCGCGCCGTGGCGGTGGGCGTTGAGGATCAGGTTGGTGACGATGCGGTCGAGGCGGCGCGGATCGGTCTCGGCGACCGGGCTGCCGCTCACCGTGACCCGGGTCTCCAGTCCCGTGCGTCGTACGGATTCCGCCACCAGCTCACCGAGCGGCACCGGCTGGGCATCGGCCTCCTCCGCCCCCGCGTCCAGGCGGGAGATCTCCAGGAGATCGTCCACGAGGGCGCGCAGCACCTGGACGCGGTCGCGGACCAGATCGGTGGCCTCGCTCTCCGGGAGGAGGGAGGCGGAGGTGACGAGGCCGGCGAGCGGGGTGCGCAGTTCGTGGGCGACATCGGCGGTGAAGCGCTGTTCGTCGCGCAGCCGGTCCTGCAGGGCGTCCGCCATGAGGTCGACGGCGGAGGAGATTTCGCTGATCTCGTCGTGGCCGCGGCTCCGCGTCCTGGCGTCCAGATCGCCGCGCTTGATGCGGCGGGCGGTCCGGGCGACGCGGCGCAGGCGGCGGAGCACCAGTTCGACGGCGAGGAGGGTGAGGGGGACGACGACGGCGAGCGTGGCGAGGGCTGCGTATCTCATGTGCCGGTCCAGGGCCTGGAGACTGCGCAGCTCGCTGCCCATGTCCACCCAGACGGCCAGCACGGTGCCGTCGACGTGGCCCGCCGCCCACATCCGCGGCCCCTGAGCCGGCTTCCGGTTGTCGTACCAGGTCACGGGCGCGGGCTCGGAGCCCAGCCGGTCCCGCAGTTCATCCGGTACGTCGTCGCCGACCAGATAGCCGGGAACCCCCGACGGGGACGGCCGCGCGGGCTGCGTGCCCCGGAACTCGGCTTCGGCCGACTCCAGCGCGCTCGTCGCTTCGCCGCGGCCGACGTGCATGTCGCGGGCTTCGGTGGTCCGGTGAACGAGGATCCCGATGCCCAGCGCCATGGCACAGGCCGCTGCCGCGACCCCGAAGGCGATCTTCCAGCGGAGGGATCTCGGGTCGATGAGGCGCCGCAGCCCGCGGCCGGGATCGTCCTCGGGGGCTGTGCGGTCGGTCCGGGCGCCGGGGCCGGTCGTCTGTCGCATCTCAGCGCCGGAACTTGTAGCCGAAACCGCGGACGGTCTCGATGTGACCGGCGCCGATCTTCTTGCGCAGCCGCTGCACGGCCAGGTCCACCACCCGGCTGTCACCGTCCCAGCCGTAGTCCCACACCTTGCGCAGCAGCGTCTGCCGTTGCAGGGCGATGCCCGGTGCGGCCACGAATTCCAGGAGCAGGCGCAGTTCGGTCGGGGTGAGCGCGAGCGGACGGCCGTCGACGCGCACCTCCAGGCCCCGGGTGTCGACGCTGAGGTCGCGGAAGGTGAGCAGGCCGTCGTCGGCCGGGCGGCTGCCCGCCGTGGGGGGTCGGGTGAAGGTGGCCCGGCGCAGCAGGGTGCGGATCCGCGCCAGCAGGACGGTGGTGTCGACCGGTTTGACGATGTAGTCGTCGGCGCCCGCCTCCAGGCCCGCCACCACGTCGAGCGAGGCGCCGCGGGCGGACATCATCAGGATCGGTGCCTGACTCGCCTCACGGATCCGGCGGCACAGTCCGATGCCGTCGAGGTGCGGCAGCATGATGTCGAGGAGCAGCAGGTCGTGCTGTCCCTCCCGGAACATCTCAAGGCCCGTCAGGCCGTCGGACGCCACCGAGACCCGATAGCCGTAGCGCTCCAGCACCATCCCGACGGACCTGCGGATCGCTTCGTCGTCCTCGACCAGCAGCACGTGGACGGAATCGGGGATGGAGGCGGAGGTGGGGCCGGCGGGGCTGCCGTCCTGCTGTCCCGCCGCGTCACGGTCGTGCTGTTGCATCACGTCACCTGAAGGTCGATCGGTACCGAAATGCCCGAGAGTATCCCGCTGCGCAAGGAGGTGACCACCGCCCGCCCCCTCACAGGCGCAGAGCGGCCGCGACCGGCAGGTGGTCGCTCCCGGTGGGCGGCAGGATCCGGGACGAGACCGGTATGACGCCCTTCACAAGAATCTGGTCGATCCGGGCCACCGGGAACGATGCGGGCCAGCTGAAGCCGAAGCCGTCACCGGCCTCCTCCTGGGCCGACCGTAGCTGAGAGGTCACCGGCCGCAGCGCGCGGTCGTCGGTCGTGCCGTTGAAGTCGCCCACCACCACGACCCGGGGCAGCGGTTCGGCTCGTACGGCATCGGCCAGCTTCACGGCCGCCTCGTTACGCCTCGCCGTGGTGAAGCCCACGCTCGGGAGCACCCGTACCGACGCGAGGTGGGCGGCATAGACGGCGACGGGCCCCTTCGGGGTATCGACCGTGGCCCGCAGGGCACGGGTCCACGGCATGATCGCGACCGGCTCCACATCCCGCAACGGGTACTTGCTCCACAGGCCGACCGTGCCCTGCACCGAGTGGTACGGATACGTGTCGGCCAGGGCGCGCTCGTACGCGGGTGCCGTGTGCGAGGTCAGCTCCTCAAGGGCGAGCAACTGAGGGCTCGTAGCGGCCAGGTCACGCGCGGTCCGGACCGGGTCGGGGTTCTCGTCGTTGACGTTGTGGCTGACCACGGTCAGATCCCCGCCGGCGGACCGCTTGTCCATGAGCAGGCCGCCGAACAGGGAGCACCAGACGACGGCCGGAAGCAGCACCGCGACACCGGCGGCTGCCGACCGCCGCACCGCCGCCAGCGCCAGCATCACGGGCACGCTCATCCCGAGCCAGGGCAGGAACGTCTCAAGGAGACTGCCGGGGTTGCCGAACCCGTTCGGCATCCGGGTGTGTCCGACCATGACCAGCGCGGACAGCACGGCGGCTGCGGCGATCAGCCACCCGCGCCGCCAAGTGCCCGTGCCGCCCGAGCCGGTTCCCGGCCGCGCTCCGGCCTCGCGGCCCGTGCGCTCGACCAGCGCGGTCATGCCCGCACCGGCTTGCCCTCGCGAGGCGCGAGGGCAGCGGGAAGGTCCCTCTGCACGGCGTCGACCAGCCGGCCACTGCTCTCCAGGGCGGCCCGAAGGCCCTCGGCGGGCGTGGTGTTGGCGCGCTGCCCGAGCACGACACCGAGCACGAGGTGCCGTGCTGCGCGGGACTTCACCTCGACGGCCCACATCAGATTGCCGCCGGCGGCGGTGCCCGACCCGGTCTTGAGCCCGATCACCCCGGGCTTCTCAAGCAGCTGGTTGGAGTTGGTGATCGTGCCGGGCGTCCCGGGGACGGTCGTTTCGCGCATGGCGACAACCGCGCGGAGCACCGGGTCCTTCATGGCCTGGCGGGCGAGCTTGAGCTGGTCGTCGGCGGTGCTCCTGGTGGTGGCCTCAAGACCGCTGGCCCCGGTGTACGTGGTCCGGGTCATCCCCAGCCCGGCGGCGGCGCGGCTCATTTTCGCCACGAATGCCTCCTGGCTTCCCGCGTCCCAACGGGCCAGCAGCCGGGCGACGTTGTTGCCGGACGGAAGCAGCAACAGCTCCAGGAGCTTGCGCTGGGTGAGCCGCTGCCCCTCGCGGACCGGGGCGCTGGACTCGCTGAGCGAGTGGGCCTCCTGCGCGGCGGCCCGGTCGACCGTGATCTCCGGCCCCTTCTCCCCGTTCTTGAGCGGATGCTCCTTGAGGATCACGTACGCGGTCATCACCTTGGTGACGCTCGCGATCGGTACCGGCTCCTGTCCGCCCTTGCTGCCCAGGCTGCCGACGCCCTCCACCTCGATGCTCGTCTGGCCCTCCTGCGGCCACGGCAGCTTCAGCCGGTCCGCCACGGCCGCCGCCCCGGAGGCCGGCGCGGAGCCGATGTCCCGACCGCCGCCACCGGTGAGCCCCAGCCAGCCGCCGGCGCCGGCCACGGCAAGCACCGCGGCCGAGGCCCACACCACGCCACGACGGGCCCGCCCGGCCCGCTCCTCCCCGCCCGGCGCAGCAGCACGTATCAGACGAGCATCCACCGACAACCACCTCTCACAGCCTGACGTACACGAGGAACCGCGTACGTGTCCCAGCCTGTGAGAGGACCGCGTCCAGCTGATCAGGGCCGTGCATCCAGCACCGCGCGGATTTGTGTCGGCCGGGTATCGGACCCCGCATCGGCAGAAGCCGCCGGCGGTACCGCAGGAGTGTGGGCAGGTCGATCGGTGCATGCCGGTAGAGCCTTCGGCGCCGCCGCGAGGCCTTGCCGTCGGAACCGGCTCGGCCGAAACAGCGGAGTCGGGTGCCGGCGGTGCCGAAGCGTCCGTTCCTACCCGATTCCGGTCAAGGAGCGACCACGAAGTCGTTAAAGCGGACTGACGTACTACAGGTGAATATGCGGAGATTGTGATGCGTCCGAGGCCGGGCACCGGCACTCTGCTGAGTGTCGATCCGAGTGGCGCTGCGGCGGAGGATCCCCCGGGACCGTCCGCTGAGCAGGCCGGTCCGCCGTCTGCGGGAGCGAAACCCGTCCGCAGCCTCGACAGGCTTCCGGCGGATGCGCAACGCGCTCAGCGGAGTCCGGACACAACGGGGCGCTGTCCGGGCCCACTGGGGCAGTGCCTCGCGGCCCGGAGGCGCTGCGACCAGCGGGTGGGTGCGAGGCGGGACGGGGGACTGTGTTGCGGCAGCCGGGGGAGCACGGATGACGGTTGAACGAGCGGACGGCACTTCTGCCTCGTCGTCGGCCCATGCACCTCCATGTCGCCCAACCGGTGAGGACCGGCACAGGGGTGTGCCGCGCCATGTCGCGTGCGTGATGGACGGGAACGGCCGGTGGGCGGCACGGCGGTCCCTACCACGTACATCGGGTCACCGGGCAGCGGAAACAACGGTGATCGACGTCATCGAGGCGGCGCGGACGTCGGGAGTGGAGTGGCTGAGCCTGTACGCGTTCTCCACCGAGAACTGGCGACGCCCGAGCAGCGAGATCGACTTCCTGATGCGACTGGTGCGCCACGCAGTACGCAAACACGCTCCGCTGCTGCACGCGCGCGGCATCCGCTGCCGGTTCCTCGGAGTGGCGGACCCGAGGATCCCCGGGCCGCTGGCCCGGGACTTCGCCGACCTGATGACGCTGACCGGCACGAACCGAGGCATGACGCTGACCGTGGCGTTCGACCACGGCGGACGCAGGGACATCGTCGAGGCGGCACGGTCCCTCATCCGCAGCGGGGTACCGGCCGATGCCGTCGACGAGCAGCATTTCGCCGCTCACCTGCCCTTTTCCGACACGCCCGACGTGGACCTCGTCATCCGGACGTCCGGGGAACAGCGGATCTCCAACTTCATGCTCTGGCAGGTGGCCTACGCCGAGTGGATCTTCCCGCCGGTGCTCTGGCCCGACTTCCGCGCGCCGCACTTCCTGGAGTGCCTGCACGCCTACCAGCAACGCAATCGCCGCTTCGGCGGCGTGACGCCGCACGCGAACGGAGAACCTCACCCGTGACGGACACAGGCAGCAGCCGCCCCAGGCGCACACGTTCCGGAGGCACCGATCACCACGGTGACCCCGCGCGGCCGGCCCCCGAAGCACAGCCCGGATCCCTGTTCGGCCCCGACTCGCAGTTCCACCGGTTCTTCAACGATCCGCGCTGGGCACTGGCCATGATCAGGGCCACGGTACTGGAGGCCGCCCACCCGCAGATCGGCGCGGCCCTGATGGACAACTCGACGTTCGTCGCGCACCCGTGGCGACGGTTGCGCAACACCCTCGTGAGCCTGCAGCGCATGTTCGGCACCGACGATCACGAGCGGCAGAGAGAGGCGGCGCGGCTCAACCGCCTGCACGCGCGGCTGAGCGGCACCGACGCGCAGGACCGGCCCTACGACGCGATGGATCCCCAGGTCCGCGCCTGGGTGGTCGCGACCCTCTTCGAGAGCTCCGTCACCATGTGCCGACTGAGCGGGCAGCCGCTCGACCAGACCTCCATGGAACGGCTCTACGCCGAATACCGGGCTTTCCTCGCAGCCTTGGGGGATGGGGTCGGCCATCTTCCGCCCACGTTGCAGGAGTTCTGGCCGTACTACGACCACATGGTCCAGGAGGAACTGGAGGACACGGAGGCGCTGCGCATCATCCTCTACAAGCTCTTCGACCATCTCCCGGCACCGCCCCTGCTGGACGGCCTGCCCACCGTATGGGCGGCGGGCCGCGCGCTCGCGGGCCCGGTCATCGGCACGATCACGGTGGCATCCCTCCCCGAGCCTTTCCGCCGACGGGCGGGACTGCCCGAAATCCCCGGCGCCCGGACGCTGATGCAAAGCGTCTACCTGGCCGTCGGCCTGGCGCGCTTCCTGCCCGACAACTGGCTCCGGGCCGAGGGTCTCACCAGCCTGCTCTACCTGTCCTCGGACAGCGACGTCCCTCAAGCCGCGACGCTCGCCGCGCTGCGCGGCCGGATGAAGCAGGCCGGCGCCCTGTTCCGGCTGGTCACGCCGTTTGCCGTGCAGCACGGTCCGTCCGAGGGAACCGGGCCGCAGCGGAGCGCTGACGAATTCTTCACCGCGGTGCTGGACCAGACCGGCGACGGCTACCTGGACTGGCCCGATCTCGCCGCCATGGCCCGGGAGTTGTCCTCCCGCCTCGATCTGGACGAACCGGAGGAGACCAGGCTCTACAACGCGTATGCCGAGTGGTGGAGGGAACTCCAGGCGGCCCTCGACATCGACGGCGACGGCCGCATCAGCAAGGAGGAGTACGCCGCCGCTGTCCCCTCCCTCGCCGGGCCCGCGCTGATCAGGGTCGCCGAAGTGCTCTTCGACGTCACCGACGCGGACGGCAACCAGTACATCGACGCGGACGAGTACCGGGCCCTGTTCCGGACCGGGTTCCGGCGCACGGTGGCCGACGCCGACGCAAGGTACTCCCGCAGCGCGTTCGTGAAGGACTTCCTCTCCTTCATGTCGGGTCGCAGGCGCTCGACCGCTTACGACCTACTGCTCGCCGACGCGTAGGACACACCCGGACACCCCTGTATCAGCAACGCTCGTGATCGATACAGCTGGGCAACTCCGACGCGAGGTGGCACGATCACACAGGTGACCAGCAGAGCCGCAGCGCAGCAGCTGAGCGACCTCGCGCGCCTGCGCCGCGTTCGCGACCGGATCGACCGGGAGTATGCACAGCCGCTGGACGTCGAGGCGCTGGCCCGCGGCGCGCACATGTCGGCCGGGCATCTCAGTCGCGAGTTCCGGCGCGCCTACGGTGAGTCACCGTACGCCTATCTGATGACGCGGCGCATCGAGCGCGCGATGGCGCTCCTGCGGCGTGGCGACGTCAGCGTCACCGAGGTCTGCTTCATGGTCGGCTGCTCGTCGCTGGGCACCTTCAGCACCCGCTTCACCGAACTGGTCGGTATGCCGCCCAGCACCTACCGGCACCACGCGGCGCGCGCGACGGCGGGGATGCCGTCGTGCGTGGCGAAACAGGTGACCAGGCCGATCAGGAATCGAGAAGCACCGGTCACGGGGCCGTAGTCGGCGTGACGTCCATGGACGTCACCACTCACACAGGCGTCCTCCCCCACGGCGACCCGGACGCCGACCCGGCTATCACGCCGATGGCACCGGCCCCCAGTGGCGGGGCCGGTGCCATCGTCCAGGTGATGCGCTCAGGCACCGTCAGTGCGGGACGTGGACCCCGGGCGTCAGCCCTGGCGCGCGTCCGTGACCTTCCCCGTGAGGAGGGGGCCCTCCATCCACTCGTCCTCCTTGAGGATGTACGCCTGCATCCGCAGGGACTCCTCCGGCTCGGTCAGCGCGTCGGTGACCGTGGGCACGGACACTTCGGTGCTCGTCCCGCCCTTGGGGACGGACACCCAGAGGGAGGAACTGTTCGTGGACAGGGGCCGCTCCGGGTCGGCGGGCTCGCCGAGCTCGGAGAGCCACTCCTCGTCGACGTCCTTCGTGGACAGCTCCGTGCCCTCGCGCACCGGCAGGAGATCGAACCGCGTCTCGATGTCGGTGTCGGCGGGCTGGGAGAGCTCCACCTTCCACGTGAGCTTCCGGCCCTCGGTGACCGAGTCGGCGACCGGGGTCACGGTGACCGTGGGCATCGGGTCGTCGTTCTCGACGAGCACGCCCCCGAAGGCGTCGCCGACCACCGTGCCGCGCACGGCCTTGGCCGCGACCTCGTGGCGGAGGTCGTAGTTGTAGCGGGAGTTGCCCTCGACCGTGATCGACACGTCCACGGAGCCACCGGCCTTCACCGTCACGGTGCGGACGGTGGACTTGTAGGTCTCCGGGTCGCGGACGGCGAGCTTGATCACGCCGGTGCCCTTGCCGGTGACCCGCACGGGCACGCGGTAGGTGCGGGTGCCGGAGTCACCCTCCTTGACCGTCAGCCTGCCGATGTCCACACGTGGGAGCGCGACGGGGCGTACCGCCGGGGTGCCGGGGCGCCAGCCCCAGGCGTCCATCAGCCAGAGCTCGCCGGAGCTGCTGCGTGGGGTGAGCTCCAGCGACCGCGTCCGCTTCAGGTCGATACCGGCGCTGACGGCGGCCTTCAGCGGGACGCGGACCTCACGCGCCCAGTGTGCGGCCGTCGAGTCGGAGCCGGGAAGGCCGTCGACGGTGACCTGACCGAGCCTCACCCGCTTGCCGGAGGTGTCGGTGAGGGCGATGTCGAGCCGGGTGCCTCGGGTGTTCGGCGGCACCATCACCCGCAGGGCCACCGCGTCGGAGCCCGCCAGCGAGAAGGCGCGCTCCGGCGTCAGCCGGACCGGGGTGCCCGGCTCGGTCCAGCGGGCCGTGACCGCGTTGCGGCCCGGCTCACTGGTGGTGTCCGCCCAGGACGCGAAGTGCGGCGACCTACCGGGGTCGGAGTCAGGCCTACAGGCCCGGGTGGTGCTCGTCGTGATCTGCCGGCACACGCGCCCGTTCGTCACCGAGAGCGGGTCGTCGGGCCGGATCGCCGGGGTGCGGTTGCCGCCGACGGCGTGGGTCAGCACCCGGGCGGGGCCGGCCGAGGGCGCGCGCCGGTCGGAGCCGTCGAGCAGCGGGCGGACCCGGTCGTCGCCCGCGAGGAAGAGCCGCGCGGCGGCGGCGATGTAGGTGATGCCCGCCGTCTGCTGCTGCTTGGCGCTCAGCCGGGTCCTGGCCCCTGCCGAGCAGACCGGGTCCGGGTTGTCCTCGTCGTCCCAGAAGTCGTCGGCGGCCGGGGCCTCGGCCTGGCCGGGCGTCCACTCCGTGTTGAAGAAGTTGTGGTTGGCGCCGACCATGTACACCGCGCTGTGCAGCGCCGTGCCCCGGCCGATGCCCCGGGTGCCGTCGAGGTAGATCTGGCCCTGAAGGTCGCTCACATCGCCGTCACAGCCCGGCAGGATGGTCATGGAGGGCACGTCGGGCGTGGGGTTCTGCCCGAAGATCGTGGGGCCGATCAGGACGGTGCCGCGGATCCGCCAGCCCACCGGCCCCCGGTAGCCGTCCTCGGCGGGCGGCGGCGGGGAGACGCTGTCGAGAGCCGCCCGGTTGACGCCCTCGCCGCCCCGGGAGTGGCCGACCAGGAGCACCTTCGAGAGGTCCGCGGGCTCCGTCGCGCGCACGGCCTTGGGTGCCTTCGCGGGGTTCGCGCCCCACTCGGCCCACCGGGCGAGGTGCCGGCGCACCAGGGACGAACGGGCCTGCGCCCCGAAGTCGGCCGTGCGGCCGTCCTGCGCGTTGACACCGTTCGCGGAGATGGAGACCGTCACATAGCCCTGGGACGCCAGGCGCTTCTGGTCGTGCAGAAAGCCGCGGTAGCTCGGGACCGCCTTGTTGCCCGGCTTGCAAGGCCACTCCATGCCCGCGCTGTTCTTGCCGGGCTCGTAGCAGGTGGCGCTGCGGCCGTGGAGGAAGAGCGCCAGCGGTCGCTTGCCCGGCGCGTCCGTCGGGCCGACGACCGTGGCGCGCATCTCCACGGGCTCGGCGTAGCCCGGCAGCCTCACCGACTTCAGGACGTACTCACCGCTGATGGTGCGGTACTTACCGGCGACACCGGGGTCGACCGGGTTGGCGGGGAACGGGTCCTGGGGCGCCGCCGCAGCCAACGAGCGCCGCTGACCGGGGGCATGGCCGGCCCCTGCGGCGTCCAGCCGCCGCGAACCGGCGACCACCTGGAGTTCGTTCACGGGTCCGACCCTCGCTCCGTCGAGGCGGAGCCGGAAGGTGCGTTGGTCGGGGGAGGGCGTCGGGACGCCGAGGGGCCGTTCCCCCGAGCGGAACTCGACCAGGGCGCCCCCCATGCCCACGGGCTCGGGCGAGCTCCAGACCAGCTCCCCGCCCTCGACACGCCACCCCTCCGGCAGCCGCTCCCCGGAGGCGCCCTGCGGCGCGCCGGGTATGGACTCGGCGGCCGGTTGCGCGTGCGCCGGCCCTGGCACACCCGCCGCCAGCGCCACGGCCGCCAGGGCAGCCGTCAGCGCGCGTGAGACCTGTCTCACGATGGTGTCTCCTCGTTGTCGGTCGTGCTTCAGCGCCCCAGGAATCCCAAGAGCGCCCCCCCGCACCGGGGAGAGGGTGACGTGTCGTCACCGGTTGTCCCACCTGGGGAACCTGACAGGAATCTGACAGGACCCGAACAGAAGCCGAACAAGAGCCGGACGGGAGCCATGGGGCCGGTCCGCTGATCGTGGGGTCCTGGCTGATCGTCGCCGCCCACACCCGGCTCCGGCTCGACCGTCGGGCCGCCGCCGACCTGAGGGGCCCCTGGGAGAAACCGGCTGACCTATGACTACGAACGTCGAAGGGCCTCGCAGCTCGCCGCGAGGCCCTTCGACGTATTGCCCGGTGAGAGCAATGGCGGAGGATACGAGATTCGAACTCGTGAGGGGTTGCCCCCAACACGCTTTCCAAGCCTTCGTCCGGGGGTTCCGAGGTGTACGGGCCTGTTCCGACCTGCGGTTCCGGTGGGGTGGGTGGAGCTTCCGAACTGTGCTGTACGTCGGTGAACGCAACCGGAACCGAAGCCACGAAGCGGCCGTGCGCACCCCGTGACCTGGCCTTACTTCATGAGTCAGTCCGCCGTGACGGCGGACACGGCGAGCGAGTCCCGGGTTCCGCCGGCCTCGACTTGGTCGAGGTACTGAGTGCACTCGTCGTCGACGTAGAGCCCGACGGGCGAGCTGCTGTAGTTGATCACCGAGCGTGCCGGAATCGTGGACCGGCATCCCGGCATCCCGGCGCCGCAGCGAAGTCAACGATCTGCACGGTTCCCTGGTGGTCGGCTTGCGGATAGAAGCAGGCCACGCCTTGCGGGCAGTTGTCCGCCGTCGGGGCCGCATCAGCCCGCTCGGCCGTGAGGGGGACCAGCGCGGCCGGCAGCAGCGCGACGAATCCGACGGGAACGACTGCATGTCTGTCGGTGCCGAACATGCATGACTCCTTCGCGGACGGTCCTGCGTGGGTGGCAGGTGACGGACTTCGCCGGACTGGTCATGGCCCCGCGTCGGGCCCTGCCCAGTGGCTGATGCCGATGCTCGTGTCGAACTGCCGCATGCGGCTCATCACGAGGTCCGGGGTGGGGTGGGCCAGTTCGTCGACGATGCGGCCGTCGGAGAGGAAGACGATGCGGTCGGAGTGGCTGGCCGCGAGCGGGTCGTGGGTGACCATGACGACCGTCTGGCCCAGCTCGCGCACGCACCGGCGCAGGAACCCGAGGATGTCCGCGGCCGCTCGTGAGTCCAGGTTCCCGGTCGGCTCATCGGCGAAGACGATCTCCGGGCGGCCCACCAGGGCGCGCGCGCAGGCGACCCGCTGCTGCTGCCCTCCGGACAGCTGGGCCGGGCGATGGCCGAGCCGGTGGGCGAGGCCGACCGTGTCGATGACCCAGCGCAGCCACTGCTGGTCCGGCCTGCGTCCGGCGACGGTCAGCGGCAGCACGATGTTCTCGAGCACGGTCAGTGCCGGGATCAGGTGGAACGCCTGGAAGACGAAGCCGATCCGCTCCCTGCGCAGCCGGGTCAGGGCGCGATCGCCCAGGCGCGACAGCTCCACGTCGCCGAGCCGGGCCCCGCCCGATGTGCCGGAGTCGAGTCCGGCCAGGCAGTGCATGAGCGTCGACTTGCCCGAACCCGAAGGCCCCATGATCGCGGCGAACTCGCCGCGGCGGAACGCGACGGAGACCCTGTCGAGGGCGACGACCTGGGCGTCCGACTGCCCGTACACCTTGGTCAGGTTCACCGCGGAGGCCGCCGCCGCGGGGTCCACGGGCGGCGTGCGGTGGGGCGGGACGCCGACCGGCCAGGGGCGGGGTGAAGTCATGCTGTGCTCCTCGGGTTCATCGGTGATCGGGGGGTGCCCCTGTCGCGCCGCGCGCAGCGGTCAGCGATCGCCCCGGCGGGCAGCCGGGCGAGCAGGATGCCGAGCGACAACGCCGTACCCGTCAGGCCCGCTTGACGCACGTCCCCGGTAAGGCGCAACGCGACCACGGGCAGAGCGATCACGGATGCGGCGGTGCCCAGGGCCGAGGCGGACTCCCCGGTGAACAACGGCCGGAAGGACCGGCCGAATCCTCGCGTACGCGGCGGGCGAGTCATGACGCACTGCCCGCGAACTGCTCACGGATGTCACGCAGCGGGCGTGCGGACAGGGCCGAGGCGAGCACCGCCGCGGCCAGTACGGCGCCGAGCACGCCCAGCGTCCAGGGCACGTCGAACGTCGGCATGGCATGTACGCCGAGTGCGGCCGCCAGCGGAGTCAGGCAGATCAGTGCGGTCAGCGCGGACAGCACCACGCCGACGACGGCGCCGCCCGACGACTCGTACAGGACACAGCGCAGCAGTTGCCACCGGGTGAGCCCCAGGGCACGCAGGTGCGCCCGCTGAGCACGGCGGTCGCGCTGGGCCAGGGCGCAGGTGTTGGCGACGGCGAGCAGCGCGTAGCCGCTGACCACTGCCACGATCAGATGGGCGGCCAGGTCGTCCTGCGGGCTGCGCGGCGCGAGGTCGGCGAGATACGCGGAGCGCGAGGCCACCTCCCGGCCTGCTGCCTTCGGCCAGGAGGTGATGTCGCCGCGCAACAGGATCTGTTCGGCGTAGGCATCCGGGGTGTGGGCCATCGCGAGGGAGCCGGGCAGCAGGAACTCGGGGAACGCGAGGTCACGGCCGTAGACGGCGGCCAGCCGCAGCCGGTGCGAACTGCCGTCCGCAAGCCGCAGCCCGACCGTCTGGCCGATCTTCCAGTGGTGCCCTTCAACCTGTGTGGCACCGGCGGCGAAGCTGCTTTCGGTGAGCGCGTCGAGGCGGCCCTGCTCCACGTCGAGGTCGAGGACCCCGGGCAGCGCCCGCGCGTCGGCGCCCCAGGCGCGGACCGGCTCGGGGTTGTCGTCGTAGAAGGTCTTCGGCGCGGTGACCGTGGTGTGCACGAGAGGAGTCGCGGTGCCGCCGGGGAAGGCGGTGGCGCCGGCCCCGGCCGGCAGCCGGTGCTCCGGCTCGGCACTGACCACGCCGTCGGCCCTCAGGCCGCGCTCAGTCTGGTCCCGCACCGCCTCGCCCATGGTCGCTCCGGCGCCGAGCATCGCCGCGGCGAGCCCGACGGCGAGGAGCACGGGCACGGCGACCGCGGTCGTACGCACGGGTGCCGCCCGCAGCCCGGCGGCCGCGATCCGTCCGACACGTCTGTCGAGCAGTCGCAGCAGCCCGCCGAGAGGCCGCACGAGCAGGGGCACGTACCACGGGGCGAGTACCGCGAGCACCGGGATGATCATGAGGGCGAGGCCCGGGGCCAGCGCCGCCTTGAGTATCCCCGGCAGCATGGGCACGACCATCAGGACCAGCAGCGGCAGGCACGTCGTGACGAGCAGTGCGATACCGATGCAGAGCCGCACCGGGCTCCGTCGGCTCGGCGCCATCGCCAGAGCGTCGTCCTTGAGCAGGTCGATCGGGCGTACCCGGCCCGCCGCGAGGACAGCGGTCAGCGCCGCCACCACCGCGACGACGGAGGTTCCCACGCAGACCGCGGCCGCCTCCAGTACGGTCACAGCGGGGGAAGGCAGCCCGGCAGCCGCGGGGTACAGGTCGTTGTCGGCCATCACCTGCCGGACGAACCGGGCCAGGGGCAGGATGCCGACGCCCACGCCGACCACTGCGGACAGCAGCGACAGCGCGGCCACGTCCAGCATCGCCATGGCGCGCAGTCGGCGGGCCGACACCCCGAGCGCTCGCAACACGGCGAACTGGCCGAGGCGTTGGCCCGTCCACAGCGAGACCGTGGACCCGGTCACCAGGACGGCGGACATCAGTAGCAGGGTGAGCAACAGGGACAGGAGGTCCTGTGCGCTGTCGGCGGTGGCCGCCGCGGCCGAGTTCTCGGCATGGCCCGTGCCACTCACGCCGGTCATCAGCACCAGGCACGCACCGACACCGGCGGCGGTGACCGCACAGGCCACCGCGGCTCCGGCGACGCGCCCTGGATGCACCCGTACCTCAGACGTGAACAACCTTATGACCCCTGGAATTTGAAGAGGTTGTGTCGGTACGGTCGGCGCTGAGGACATGGCGATTTCCTACCCTTCGGTACGGGTATGTTCGGTTTCCGGGAAGGCCGCACGAGCCGCGGCCTTCCCGGAACAACTCCTGCTTCTACGCCGAGCTGTTTCAGCAGTTGAAGAGGGAGTACGAGCTGAACGGAGCGTCGAGAGCGGTCTCCTCGGCGAGCTCCTGCAGCGCCAGGATGTTCGCCATGTCATTCACCTCCGTTCCATGCCGGTCGAGTGGGGTACCGCGCTGGATCCGCAATCGCACAGGACTCGTATCTCGCGCCCATAAGACACCCACCCCCTTTCTCCATCTCCGGACTTCCGCGCCTCGGTGACGACACTTAAGATTTCCCATCTCGAACCTCCGTGCCAACATCATTTAGCGGTCTCTAAATTCACCAAGTCAGAGATGGTTGCGGCGAGGTACAGCGATGAGCGAGCGCGATGAGCGCCGCCATGAATCAATTAACGCGGCCATAACAAGCAGCCGTCGGTGCACCCCCTTCGTGGCATGATGTGATCATGAAGACGCGCATAGTAGTCGCGGATGATCAGGCGAGTGTCCGTGAGGGTTTCCGGCACATTCTGGAAGCCGAGGCGGACCTGGAGGTCGTGGCCGAGGCCGCCGACGGACCCAGCGCACTGGAGACCGTCCGGGAACTGCGACCGGACGTACTGCTCGCCGACATCCGCATGCCCGGCATGGACGGCCTGGAACTGACCCGCCGACTGGTCGGCGTCGCCCCCGAGGTGAAGGTCGTCGTGGTGACCACGTTCGACCTCGACGAATACGTGCACACCGCACTGCGCTACGGCGCGTGTGGCTTCCTCCTGAAACGCTCCGGGCCCGCGCTGCTCGCCGAGGCTGTACGATCCGCGGTCGCCGGCGACGCGCTCATCAGCCCCGAGATCACGATGAGGCTGCTGCGCCGCTATACCGAACCGCGTCGTCGCCCGTCCGAACCGGTGGAACCTCTGACCGCTCGCGAGGAGGAGATCGCCACCCTGGTGGCCGAAGGGCTCACCAACGCCGACATCTGCGCGGAACTCTTCATCTCACTGGGCACCGTCAAGTCCCACCTGAGCAACCTGCAGCGCAAGCTGCGCGTGCGCAACCGGGTGGGGATCGCCGCCTGGGCCTGGGAAGCGGGCCTCAGGCCCGGGCCGTGAGCCGGGCACCGGAGGCGGTTCGATGACCGGCTCGCCGGGCGCTCTCGCCACGCAACAGATGCAGGCCCAGCAGCGTCACCGTGTGCAGCACGCTGCTGCCGCTGCGACGGCTCGTAATGAGTCCGGCTGATCGAAGGATGGCCGCATGCTGGCTCACCGCTGCGGCTGTCACCCCGAGCGAGTCGGCGAGCTCGCTGGTGGTGGACTCGTCGAGCACCGCGTGCAGGAGCGCGGCCCTGGTCCGCCCGACGAGCGCCCCGAGCGACTGCTGTCTGTCGCGTGCGGCGATGGCGCCGTCGGACTCGCCGGTCAGCAGAACTTCCCGGCGCGGGTCGAGCCGCACCGGGAAGACCAGCGTCGGTACGCTGTTCCCGGCCCCCTCGGCGTTCACCAGCATCTCTCCCGCGCTCTGCAGGAAGAGCGAGGGGGCGAGTACCAGCCCCCGTCCGTCCAGGACGACCTCGCTCGGCTCGTCCGCAGGGATCTCAAGGCTCCGGCCCTGCCAGCGAATTCGTGGATGCAAGCTGCTCAGCAGCGTCTTCACTCCGGCACTGCCCGCGATCTGCCGGCAAGCGTCCGTCTCGGCGTCGATGCGCGCCTGAATCGCGGACCAGCCGGGCGCCATGGCCACACGGCAGAAAGCCCGTACCAATGCTCTTACCTCAGCGTGCGACCGAAGAGGCATCGTCTTCTCGCCCGATGCCATGTCGTGGTCGCCCGTCCAGATCCTCAGGACGTCCCGGAACACTCCTGGCGTCCGAACGAGGTGATCAAGACGGGCCGCCAAATCCCCTTGCAAGGAGAGCCGTTTACGCACGCCTTTCCGCCACGCCTGAAAGTGGTTCGCACTCCCCCGCAAGACTTCGAGCGCGAAAATCGCCTCGATTTCCGGACCAAGGCCCGAGCCGATACGAATACACGTCAGATCCTCGGCAGACATGCGAATGCGAATCATCCGGAAGATCCCCCCGAATCTCCTGACCAGCAATTTCCCGGGCGGGTGTATCACCGGATCAGGAACGGACCGTGTCCCTCAGCCGGCCCCTTCATCGTCGCGCAGCGCCTGCTTCCGTGGCATCAGCCGTTCGGCCGGTCTTGTTCGTTACGACTGCCAGGCCCCGATGCCACCAGGGGCAGCAGCACGCTCACCTGCCAGCCCCCCGAAGGGTGCGGATGCGCGGCGAGTTCACCCCCCATGTCCGCCGCGCGCCTTTGAAGATCCGCCAGGCCGGTCCCACCGCCCAGCCGCTCAGGCTCTCCGGGCTCCCCCGAGTCCTCCTCCGCGCCGGCGTTCGGCGCGTCGTCGATCACGGTGATGCTGAGCGTGTCCATGCCGCCGTGCGGCGCACGGGACACCGCTATGCACACCTCGGACGCGCCGGGGGCATGCCGCCGTACGTTGGTGAGCGCCTCCACCACCGCTCGGTATCCCAACTCGCTGACGCGCCGCGGGAGGTCAGCCAAGGCGCCGTCGGCCAGATCAAGCCGCACCGCCGCACGGCCCGTGCGGGCGAACCGGTCGGTCAGCGCCTTCAGCCCGTCCAGATCCCGCGGACGCGGGCGGAGCGCGTCGCCGCCCGCGTCGGCCGTCTCCCCGGCATGCCGCCCGTGCCGGACCGTCGCCGCGTCGTCACCGGTGAACACGTGCACGGTGCGGTCCAGCGAGGACAGAGCCTGCCTGCCCGCCTCTTCGATGCGCGTGAGCAGTTCCCCGACTCGCTTCGGGTCCTGGTCCACAAGGACCTGGGCGGCCTGCGCGAGGACCACCACCCCCGTCACGTCATGGGCGGCGAAGTCGTGGAGATCCCGGGCGAGTTCGAGTCGCTGGGTCCGTCGTTCAGCAGCCAGCGCCGCGCTGCCGCGCGCGTCCAGAACCCGCAGATAGCAGCCAGTGCCGTTGGCCGCCGCGGCCAACAGCAGCCAGGCCAGACAGAGCTTGACGGCTTGCTCGAAGGTAGCCGGTGGATCCACCCTCAGCACCATCCGCAGCGGTAGTTCCGTGATGGTCGCGGTCAGGAGCACTGTGAGTACCAGCGCAGTGCGTCCACGGGGCCTGCGCACCGCCGGCACCATCAGCACCATCAAGCCGACACTCTCCACCAGCCACCAGGTCTCCGCTTCACCGGCAACCGGCCCCTGGAAGACGAAAGTGGCCACCTGGGACACCGCGCAGGTGCCCACCACGATGACCGGGACCCAGTGCGCTGTACGCGGCGACCACAGCGCGGGAAACATCGCCGCCGCGACGGCGACCAACGCGGCGACGACAAGGAGCGGTGCCGTCGATGCCATCGCCAGACAGCCCGCCATGAGCGCGGCCGCCATCACCACGCCATATCCGCCCCAGTACACCGAGTTCATACTGAGCCCACCCATGCGCCAGATCGTACGCATTGAGCCGTGCACGACTTGAAGTCGCGGATGGCGTAGGTGAGTTCCGCGAGTGCGTCCATGGCTTACTGATCGTTTCTGAATGAAGTTCGTCGTGGATACTGCCTGGGCCGTTCGCGGGGCGGGTTCACCAGCAGGATCCACCTGGCGCGGACGGCCGCTGCCGCCCACTGCCCCTGATCGTGACGCCAGGCCGGCGGGCGGACTGCACCCAGTTCATCCCTGTGCTGGAGAAGATCCGCTTCCCCGGGCCCGGCCCGGGAAGGCCACGTGTGAAGCCGGACAGCATCGCGGCCGACAAGGCCTGCGGCAACGCTCCCGTCCGCGAGTATCTGCGGCGGCGCGGGATCCGCCACACGACCCCGGAGAAGAGCGACAGTCGGGCCGCCCGTCTGCGCAGAGGCTCACGCGGCGGACGGCCGCCCGGGTTCGACGAGGACCGCCACAGGAAGCGCAACACCGTCGAGAGGGCGTTCAACCGCCTGAAACAGTTCCGAGCCGTCGCCACGCGCTACGACAAGCGCGGCTACGTCTTTTTCGGCGAGTGCCGCGGCCAGGCGAGACGAGAGCGCGAACGCGACGCACCCGTCGTCGCCCTGGCCGGCGACGACACGAGGCTCGCCGGCTTCGACGAGTTCCTCGAAGCTGCCGTCGACGAGAAGGCACTCCCACTCGACCACAGCTTCTTCGGGATCGAAGTTGCCGAAAGAGAGCGACTCGAATGCGCGTCGCGGCCCGGTCTGAAGAACCAGAGCCGCCGGCACATCATCCGGAGCGGCGAAGAACTCGACGATGATGCCCACTCGAGCACCCAGCCGGACCACCCACGACCGTGATCGACCGGACAGGTCCTGGTCGGGGAGTCTCCGAGGGCAGTGGTTTCGGCGCAGGCAAACGACCGGGTTGGCTCCTTCGGGACAGCAACCAGGAGCAAGTGAGACCAGAACCGAGACCACGTACGTCGAAGGGCCCCACCGCAAGCGGTGGGGCCCTTCGACGTATTGCCCGGTGAGAGCAATGGCGGAGGATGCGAGATTCGAACTCGTGAGGGGTTGCCCCCAACACGCTTTCCAACTGTGCGAGTGGCTGTTCGTGAGCGTTCATGGCCGGCCGTTTGGCCGCTCAGAGAGGGGCGGTGTACGTCGGCAAACTGAGGCAGGCGTGAGCGAACTGGACAAACAGCAGGACAATGAGCAGCGGTGAGGGAGGTCTGGCCTAGCGCTGGCTCAAGCTCGCGGTAGGTGCGGTGATCTATGGTCTCCATAACCTTCAGATCCGAAGCGCTAAGTGGATCAGTCGGTGCCGGTCATATAGGTGGTTCGGTAGCTTCTCCGGGAGGTTGCTGGCCGGAGACAGGCGCTGGGGTTGCGGTGCCCAGTTGCGGTACGGGGCTTCACGGACCATTGCGAGGTGCTTGCGGCTGGCCAGGTTGTTTGCGTGGTCTCCGCCTAGGACCTGCTCGCATCTCGTAGGCGTAGGCGAGGTTGTTGCGGCTGATCATGGTGTCGGGGTGGTCATCGCCCAAGACCTGCCTGCGCCGGGCGAGGGTGGCCTCTAGGAGGGGGATGGCACGCTCCAGATCGCCCGCCGTGCAGTAAGCGCTGGCGAGGTTGCTGCGGCTTCGAAGGCTGTCGGGGTGGTCTTCGCCCAAGACCTGCTCGTGCTGGGCGTGGGTGGCGTCTAGGAGGGGGATGGCACGCCCCAGATCGCCCGCCGTGTAGTAGGCGTTGGCGAGGTTGCTGCGGCTGGTCAGGGTGTGGGGGTGGTCTTCGCCTAGGACCTGCTCGTACTGGGCGAGGGTGGCCTCGTACAGGGGGGATGGCACGCTTCAGATCGCCCCGCCGCCGCGTAGGCATAGGCGAGGTTGTTGCGGGTTCCCAGGGTGTCGGGGTGGTCCTTGTCCAGGAGTTTCTCGCGCAGAGCGAGGGTGGCCTCGTACAGGGGGATGGCACGCTTCAGGTCTCCTGCGGCCTCGTAGGCGTAGGCGAGGTTGTTGCGGCTGGTCAGGGTGCGGGGATGTTCCTCGCCCAGGACTTGGTCGTGCTGGGCGACTATGGCCTCGTACAAGGGGATGCCACGGACGGTGTGGCCTTGCTGATGGAGCCGTTGGCCAGCAGTTTGATACGCGCTGGTAAGTGGGGCGTTGTGGTGTCCGGGCGGCCTGGTGGCAGCAAGGGCGAGGAGGTGGGGCGTGAGGGTGTCCCACTGGTCCTCGGTAGGTGTGTCCTGGCCCGGCGAAGGTGTCAGGCTGTGGACGACCGCTTGTTCGGCGCGGTCGCGTCCTTGCAGGTGCCGGGCCGGTTGGGTGTCGTCGAGGATCTGTGGGGTGCGTAGGACAGTCTGAACCAGGCGGTGGACGCTCAGGGTGGTGCCGGTGCCGGTGATCATGCTGTAGGCAGCAAGGGTTCCGGCGGCTTCGGCGATGTCGTCGGGGTCGATGCCGGGTGGGGTGAGCAGGCTGTGGGGGATGTCGTCGGGGGCGAGCCAGGCGGCGGTGTGCAGCACCTCCACTGCCAGCGGATCAGCCCTCTCCAAGGTTTGGAAGGTGACGTTCCAGATGCGGGCGATGGTTCGTTCGGTGTCACCGCCATGGGCGGTTTTGGCGAGTTTGGTGCCCAGACGACGGCGGTAGGCGTCGAGGCTGATGCCGCGGTTCTGGGCCAGGTAGGCGCCGGCCTGCTTGATAGCCAAAGGGAGATATCCCAGCTCGGCGGCAAGTGATTGGGCTTCGCCCCGACGGCGGGGAGTGGGGCTGTTCTCCTTGAACACGAGCTGGCACAGCAAAGTCGTGGCGTCGTCGGGGTCGAGATTGCCCAAGGTCAGAGTGCGTGCCCTATCGGGCCAGCCAGTGGTGCGGCGGCTGGTGGCAAGGTGATGGCCTTGATGGAGTGCGCCGGTGTAGGGGGTGAGGTCACCGGGGTTCTCCACGTTGTCGTAGACCAACAGCCAGCCTGGATGCCAGGTGAGCCACTGCATCGCCCATGCGACCTGCGCACCCCGCCCGGCGATGTCGGACCAGCCGGGCACCAGCGTCTGGGTGAGGCTGGCAAGAGAGGTCTCGATCTCGTCGGGGGAAGCGGCCTTGATCCACCAGATCAGGGCGTAGTCCCCGCGGTGACGGTGGGCGTAGTGCAGGGCGAGAGTGCTCTTACCGACCCCGCCCAGGCCGTGCACCGCCCCGCTCTGCGTGATCGCGCCCTCATGCTGATTGGTCAGGATGCTCCGCAGCCGTGCCAGCTCATCCTCCCGCCCCAGGCAGAGATTGGCCGCAGGAAGATTGGATGTGCCTGGTGCCGCAGTGACCTTCTCCGGCAGGTGCAACGCCTCTGCGGGCAGCACATCGCCCGTGTAGGCGTTAGTGATCTCCTTGGCGGCGATAGACCTCGGACCGGCCGTCTCGATGCACAAGCGGACATCGTCCGTACTCATGCGGGTGATTGGGTGTGGCCGTCACCGGTGATCGCGGTACCAATGTGCTGAGCAGCGATTGACCGCTCACCGGAGGCCGTGACAGTGACCGTACCGGCGGCCGGAGTCGGCAGCATCGCGGACAGCTCCGCACGCAACTCGGCATCGTCCTGCAACGCACGCTTGAGCAGCCTGCCCAACACGGCTGCGGTGTAGGACTCGTCCTGCTCGTTGGCGGCCTCGCCCACCACACGTGCCAGTTCCGCCTGGCCCGCCTCGTCCCGGCGCCGCCACACTGCCTGAAGGATGCGACTCCCGAGAGCAGCCGTGGCGTCCGCCGCTGCACCCTCAGCCCGGGTCAGAACAGCCGCCCCGTACGCCCCGACCGCAGTCGTCAGATACGGACCAGCCTGCTCAACCAGCTGCACGATCTCAGAACTCACTCGCTCCCCCGACCCACTCGGCTCCGAAAGAGACCAGCATAGAAACGCCAGACCCCCTGTGAGACGAAAACTCCCGAACCTCCCAAGTAGTTGTCGCGATCCCCATTCGCAGCCAGCCCCTCCTGATCTCCGAGCGCCCCAAACAAGCGCCGCAACAGCGCCCGTTGGATGTTGGCGTTGGCCCTCGGTCTGCGGCAAGGGGAGACGCTGGGGCTGCGCTGGGTCGACGTGGATCTGGAACACGAGTACCTGAAGCTGCGCCGGAACCGGCTGCGCCCGAAGTACGAGCACGGGTGCAAGGAGGCAGATCCATGCGGCCGGAAGGCCGGATACTGCCTGGATCGTAAGCAGGTACGGCGCGAGACGAAGAACACCAAGTCGCGCGCTGGCCGCCGTGCGGTTCCCCTGCCGCGCCCCCTGGTCGTGATGCTGGGAAAGCACAAGGAAGCCCAGGCCCTGGAGCGGAAAACCGCCGGCAACCTGTGGACCGAGTCCGACTACGTGTTCACGAAGCCGCTCGGGGGCCCGCTCAGCCCGAACACGGACTACCACGACTGGAAGAAGCTGCTCGATGACGCGGGAGTGCGTGACGGGCGCCTGCATGACGTCCGCCACACCGCCGCCACCGTCCTCATGCTGCTCGGCATCCCGGACCGCGTGATCGACCAGATCATGGGCTGGGAGGCAGGCACGTCCTCACGGATGCGCGCGCGGTACCTGCACGTGCCCGACGCCATGCTGAAGGAGGTGGCGCAGAAGCTCGCGGACGCTATCTGGGGGCCCGCACCGAGTGCCCATGTGGACAAAGACCAGAACAACGAGGGCTGAGACAACGTCGAAGGCCCCCGCTGCAAGCAGCGGGGGCCTTCGACGTATTGCCCGGTGAGAGCAATGGCGGAGGATACGAGATTCGAACTCGTGAGGGGTTGCCCCCAACACGCTTTCCAAGCGTGCGCCCTAGGCCACTAGGCGAATCCTCCGCGGCAAACAATACAAGACGTTGAGGAGTGCTCGCGAACCCGTTCCCCTCCGGCTCCCCTCCGGCTCGTCCGGGGAGGTTTCGGAAGGTGGGGCAGTGGACTGACAGGGGTGGGGATCGGCTAAGGTGGGCTTCAGCCCCTCACGTGGCGCTATCTGACTGAACTCCCCCAGGGCCGGAAGGCAGCAAGGGTAGGTCGGCTCTGGCGGGTGCGTGGGGGGCCCTTGTGTTTTCAGGGTGGTACGCGGCGCTTCGCCGGTGCGGGGCCGGTTGTCGGTCCGCCCGGATAACCTCGTATGTGTGTCGTCCCTTGCGCTGTACCGCCGCTATCGCCCCGAGTCGTTCGCCGAGGTCATCGGGCAGGAGCATGTCACTGACCCGCTGCAGCAGGCCCTGCGGAACAACCGGGTCAATCACGCGTACCTGTTCAGCGGTCCGCGTGGCTGCGGCAAGACGACCAGCGCCCGCATCCTCGCCCGCTGTCTGAACTGCGAGCAGGGGCCGACGCCCACGCCGTGCGGAGAGTGCCAGTCCTGCCGGGACCTCGCGCGCAACGGGCCGGGATCGATCGATGTCATCGAGATCGATGCCGCATCGCACGGTGGCGTGGACGACGCCCGTGATCTGCGGGAGAAGGCGTTCTTCGGGCCCGCGTCGAGTCGTTACAAGATCTACATCATCGACGAGGCGCACATGGTCACATCGGCGGGGTTCAACGCCCTGCTGAAGGTGGTCGAGGAGCCGCCGGAGCACCTCAAGTTCATCTTCGCGACCACCGAGCCCGAGAAGGTCATCGGCACGATCCGGTCGCGTACGCACCACTACCCGTTCCGCCTCGTGCCGCCGGGGACGCTGCGCGAATACCTCGCCGAGGTCTGCGGCAAGGAGAACAGCTACGTCGAGGACGGCGTGCTGCCGCTGGTCGTGCGGGCCGGGGCCGGGTCCGTGCGTGACTCGATGTCGGTGATGGACCAGCTGCTGGCCGGCGCGGGCGACGACGGTGTGACATACGCCATGGCGACCTCCCTGCTCGGATATACGGACGGCTCGCTGCTCGACTCGATCGTGGACGCCTTCGCGGCGGGCGACGGGGCCGCGGCCTTCGAGGTCGTGGACCGGGTGATCGAGGGGGGCAACGACCCGCGCCGCTTTGTCGCCGACCTCCTGGAGCGACTGCGTGACCTGGTGATCCTCGCCGCCGTGCCGGACGCCGGGGAGAAGGGCCTGATCGACGCCCCCGCCGATGTCGTCGAGCGGATGCAGGCCCAGGCGTCCGTCTTCGGCGCCGCCGAGCTGAGCCGCGCCGCCGACCTGGTCAACGAGGGGCTGACGGAGATGCGCGGGGCGACCTCGCCGCGCCTCCAGGTCGAGCTGATCTGCGCCCGGGTGCTGCTGCCCGCGGCCTTCGACGACGAGCGTTCACTGCAGGCCCGGCTCGACCGGCTGGAGCGCGGCGCGTCCTTCGCGACCGCCGGTACGGGGCCC
>NZ_FMDF01000025.1 GCF_900091955.1 Streptomyces sp. Ncost-T10-10d | reverse complement strand
GAGTTGTTCGACATTCACTTCAAGGTCGTACTTCGCGGCCGACAGCTCGGCCGTCGGCACCTCCGCGGCTCGCAGCCCACGCAGCTCCAGCGCGACCTCGGAAGTGTTCTGCAGCATCAGCATCACCTGGAACAGGGGGTGCCGGCCCAGCGAGCGGGTCGGTGCCAGCTCCTCCACCAGCCTCTCGAACGGCACATCCTGGTGCTCGAACGCCGACAGGCTGGTCTCCTGCACACGCTCCAGCAGCTCGCGGAAGGTCGGGTCGCCCGAGAGGTCCGTCCGCAGGACGAGGGTGTTGACGAAGAAGCCGACCAGATCGTCCAACGCCTCGTCCGCACGGCCGGCGTTCACCGTGCCGATCGGGATGTCGGTACCGGCCCCGAGCTTCGACAGCACGACCGCGAGAGCCGCGTGAAGCACGGAAAAGACCGTCACACCCTCGGCGAGGGCCACCTCCGCCAGACGCTCGTGCAGCGCCGCTGGGACGTCGAACGACACCGAGTGCCCGTGGTAGGAGGACACCGTCGGCCGCACACGGTCGACGGGAATTTCCAGTTCCTCGGGCGCACCCGCCAAGGCAGCGCGCCAGTGGTCGAGCTGACGCGTCATCAGGCTATCGGCGTCATTCTCGTCACCGAGGACCTCACGCTGCCACAGCGCGTAGTCGGCGTACTGGACCGGCATCGGTGGATAGTCCGGCGCCAGGCCCTCACACCTCGCTGCGTACGCCGACGCGAGGTCCCGCGCCAGGGGACCCATCGACCACCCGTCGCCCGCGATGTGGTGGATGATCACGATCAGTACATGCTCTTCGGGGCCGAGCTCAAGGAGTGACGCGCGGATCGGCACCTCCCGCTCCAGGTCGAAGGCATACCCTGCCGCCTCGGCCACCGCCGCGTCCAAGCCCTCCGGCGCCACCTCGGACACCGACAGCTCCCACTCGAGATCGTCCACCGTGGTGATCCGCTGGTACGGCTCGCCGTCGGCCGCGGGGAAGACCGTCCGCAGCACCTCGTGGCGTGCAATCACATCCCGCAGGGCCGCGTTCAGCGCTTCTCGGTTCAGCGGGCCGGACAGCCGCTGGGCGATCCGGATGTTGTAGGTGGCGCTCGGGCCCTCCAGCTGGGAAATGAACCACAACCGGCGCTGCGCGTACGACAACGGAACCATCAGGACTCCTCCTGGTTGCGCATCGGCCGCAACGTCGGCCTAGCTGAACTCTTGTTTTCGAGCTGCTCTGCGATCAGTGCCACCGTCCGCGCTTTGAAGACCAAGCGGAGCGGCACCTCGGTGCCCAGCGCCGCCCGCAAGCGGCTGGCCAGCCTGGCGGCCAGCAGTGAGTGGCCGCCGAGGGCGAAGAAGTCGTCA
>NZ_FMDF01000012.1 GCF_900091955.1 Streptomyces sp. Ncost-T10-10d | reverse complement strand
CCACCACGGCACCCGCACCCTCCTCTACACCAGCCGCGGCACCGGCTTCTGGGGCCCGCCGTTCCGCGTCTTCGCCCCCAGCGAGATCACCCTGCTCGTGCTCCGCTCCCCGAACCTGCCCGCCTCGCCGTAGCAGTGGGCGGGCCAACACGTCCGCATGGAGCTGTCCACGAGCTGTAGGGTGCGGCGTCGGCAGATGACCAGGCTCGTCTCGCTGAGGACAAGATCCGGACCATTCCCGGGCCGACGGCTCCAACGAGCCACACGTGGCCACGTTTTATGCGGGTCAGCGACGCGTGACGCCTGTACCACCAGCAGACGAAGAACCTGCTGGCAGGCGTGGCACGCTCATCCGCCAACCTGCGCGCCACTCAGTTGGTGCGGCCGGATTTCCCCTCTGCAGTCCCACCGAAGCGACTGACTAGCCGAGGAAGCTCAGGCGCACCTTACGGTTGTCATTCGAGATGTTGGTGTCGACCAGACACACCGACTGCCACGTCCCCAGTTCCAGCCGCCCCCCGATCACCGGCAGCGTTGCGTGCGGTGGGACGAGGGCGGGGAGTACGTGGTCGCGGCCGTGACCGGGCGTGCCGTGACGGTGCTGCCAGCGCTCGTCGGCGGGGAGCAGGGTGTGGAGGGTGGCCAGCAGGTCTTCGTCGCTGCCCGATCCGATTTCGAGGATGGCGATGCCGGCGGTGGCGTGCGGTACGAAAATATTGAGCAGACCGTCCCTGGCGGCGGTCCGGACGAGGAACTGCTCGCAGTCGTGCGTGAGGTCGGTGACGGTCTCCGTCGATCCGGTGGTGATGTGCAGGACGCTGGTCGCGAAGGCGTGGGACATGGGTCCATCCTCTCGCTCATGCGGCGAGATCACGCGTCCACGTGCCGAGACACCCTTGACCGTTTCAGCCATGGATCGCTACGTTCAGCGCCATGTCCCGTTCAACCCTGCTCACTTCGCGCGGTCACATCGACCTGCTGCGGGTGGCTTCCGCCGCGTGTCGTCGCGGCTGCTGACGTCGTTTCAGCGCACCTTCCCCCCACTGGTGACCGGGCGTTCCGGCTGCCCGTTCCCGCTGCCGTACATGCCTGTTCACATGTGCCCCTGCGTATCCCGCCTCGTCGCCCGCGTGTCGTAGCCCCTGTGCCGTAGCGGCAGCAGCGGTTCGCGCACGCGTGTGGCCGGGGTGTGCCTCCCCCTGTCCGTGGACTGCTCGTGGAGCCAGCCGGGGCAAGGGCGATGCGTGGGCCGCCTGGGATCCGTACACCTCGCAGGTGCTCCGCAGCACGAAGGCCCGGGTGCTGACGGCGCATTCCAGGTGACCTCGCCCTCCGCGCTGAAGGATGCCGAGAAGTCCCAGGCCATCGGTGACCTGCTGCTCCGTCTGCATCGGGCGCAGGCCTGGGTGTTCAAGCACCCGCAGGCGTGGGCGAAGGTCTGGGCGGAGGAGGCCGGGCTGCCGATCGAGGTGGCCCTGGACACGGTCGAGCGCAGCTACGGGACCCGGGTGCCCGTTGCCATCGGTCCTCCGGCGATCGCCTCCGAGCAGGCGATCGCCGACACCGTCGCCGATCTGAAGCTCATTCCGCGGCGCTTCGCCTTCAAGGACTGCGTCGACACCCGCTTCAACCGAGATCTGCCCCCGTCCTCCGCAGCCCCCCGTTCGTACGGAAAGGCCTCGTCATGAATGTTCATCTGCACTGGTTCCTGCCCACCGGCGGCGACGGACGTACGCTCGTCGACCGGCACGCATACACCGACGGCGGGATCAGGCGGGGCCGGGTCACTCCGGCGAGTGGGGTGCGTGCGCCCGACATCGAGTATCTGGCGCAGATCGCCAAGGCCGCCGAGCAGCTGGGCTTCGAGGCGGTGCTGACACCCACCGGCACCTGGTGCGAGGACGCCTGGCTGACGACAGTGGCACTGGCTCAGCACACCGAGCGGCTGAAGTTCCTGGTGGCGTTCCGGCCGGGTGTCGTCTCGCCGGTGCTCGCGGCGCAGATGGCCGCGACGTATCAGCGGATCACCCGGGGACGGCTGCTGCTCAATGTGGTGACGGGTGGCGACTCGACGGAGCAGCGGCGGTTCGGCGACCATCTGGACCACGACCGGCGCTATGCACGGACCGCCGAATTCCTCTCGGTGGTGCGCGGTGCGTGGAGCGGGCGGCCTTACGACTTCGAGGGTGAGCACTACCAGGTGGCGGGCGGACTGACCGCGTTGCCGCCGGACCCGCTGCCGGACATCTTCTTCGGCGGGTCGTCGGCAGCGGCCGGACCGGTGGCGGCCGCGCATGCCGATGTCTATCTGACCTGGGGCGAGCCACCGGCCGCGGTGAAGGAGAAGATCGACTGGATCCGCGGGCTGGCGGACGAGCAGGGCCGTACGGTCCGCTTCGGTATCCGGCTGCACACCATTTCCCGCGACTCGTCGCGGGAGGCATGGGCGACGGCCGACCGGCTGCTGGGCGATCTCGACCCCGAGACGATCGCCGCCGCTCAGCAGGCGCTGGGGCTGAGCGAGTCGGTCGGGCAGCAGCGGATGCTGGCGCTGCACGGCGGCTCACGCGACAAGCTGGAGATCGCGCCGAATCTGTGGGCGGGCGTCGGTCTGGTGCGAGGCGGTGCGGGCACCGCGCTGGTCGGGAATCATGCGGAGGTCGCCGACCGGATCGAGGAGTACCACGCACTGGGTGTCGAGCACTTCGTGCTGTCCGGTTACCCGCATCTGGAGGAGGCGTACTGGTTCGGCGAGGGCGTGACGCCCGAGCTGGCGGCGCGTGGTCTGCTCTCGACCGTATCGGCGTCGCCGTTGCTCGGTGCGCCCGCGGCGAACGGCCGGCCGGCGTCCGCGCCGGGCGGGGCTCCGCTGCTGATCGCCGGTGGACGCCGAGACGGAAGGTGCGATGAGCCGGAAGGCCGGGCCTGCGGGCCGGTGCGTCGGCCGGTGTGAGGGAACCGCTACAGATCGCGGGAAGATCCTCACCCCCGAAGAAGTTGGTAGAAGCGTGAACAACTTTGGGGTGGCCGCAACGCACACGGTCGATGTCGTCGTGGTGGGCGCCGGACAGGCAGGACTGTCCGGCGCCTACCATCTGCGACGCGCAGGAATGGAGCCCGACCGTGATTTCGTCGTGCTCGACCACGCCCCGCGCCCCGGCGGCGCCTGGCAATTCCGCTGGCCCTCGCTGACGTACGGCAAGGTGCACGGTATGCACGCACTGCCCGGCATGGAACTCACCGGATCCGACGGCAGCCGGCCCTCCTCCGAGGTGATCGGCGAGTACTTCGACACGTACGAGCGCACCTTCGACCTGCGGGTTCACCGGCCGGTCGAGGTGAGCGCCGTGCGCGAGGGCGAGAGCGGGCGACTGCTCGTCGAGACGTCCGAGGGTACGTACGCCACCCGCGCCCTGATCAACGCCACCGGCACCTGGGACCGGCCGTTCTGGCCGCGTTACCCGGGTCAGGAGAGCTTCCGGGGGCGGCAGTTGCACACTGCGAACTATCCGGGGCCCGCCGAGTTCGCCGGGCAGCGTGTGGTCGTGGTGGGCGGCGGCGCCTCCGGTACGCAGCATCTGATGGAGATCTCCGAGGTGGCCGCCGGAACGTACTGGGTGACGCGTCGGCCGCCGGTCTTCCGGGATGGGCCGTTCGGCGCGGACCAGGGGCGGGCCGCCGTGGCGATGGTGGAGGAGCGGGTGCGGCGCGGGCTGCCGCCTCAGAGTGTGGTGAGCGTGACCGGGCTTCCGCTCACCGACGCGATCCGGCGCGCTCGCGAGGAGGGGGTACTCGACCGGTTGCCGATGTTCGACCGGATCACACCGACCGGGGTCGCGTGGGACGACGGCCGGACCGTCAAGGCCGATGTCATCCTCTGGGCGACCGGGTTCCGGGCCGCCATCGATCATCTCGCGCCGCTGAAACTGCGTGAGCCGGGCGGCGGCATCAGGGTCGAGGGCACACAGGCGGTACGCGACGAGCGCATCCATCTTGTCGGGTACGGGCCGTCCGCCAGCACGATCGGCGCCAACCGGGCGGGGCGGGCCGCGGTGCGTGCGATCACACGGCTGCTGGACAAGGCCGGGACGGAGACCGAAGCGGAGACGGAAACAACGACGGACGAAGAGCTCATCCCGGCCGTGGTGTGACGGCGCAGGTACTCAGCCCCCGGACGCGTTGCGGCGGTTGCGGTTGAACTCCTCCACATTTCTCTGCTGTTCCGCATAGCTGCCGGTGAAGCGGGTGTCCCCCGGCGCGACCGTGACGAAGTACAGCCACGGTCCGGGGGTTGGGGTGATCGCCGCCGTCATCGCCTGCTCGCCCGGGTTGCCGATGGGTGTAGGCGGCAGTCCCTTGCGCTCATAGCTGTTGTACGGACTGTCGATCTTCGTGTCGCCGGTGGTGGTGTCCAGGGTGCTGCGGTTCAGCGCGTAGTTGAGTGTGGAGTCCATCTGGAGCGGCATGCCCCGGTCGACCCGGTTGTAGATCACCCTGGCGACCTTGCCCATGTCGCGCTCGGTGTCCGCCTCGGCCTGCACGATGCTTGCGATCGTCACCGTCTGGTACGCCGAGACGCCGTTGCGCCGCGCGCCTGCGGTGATGTGGTCCGCGCCGAAGCGTTCGACCGCCGTGTCGACCATGTACCTGAGCAGGTCCTGCGGGGTGGAGTCGGAGGTGACGGGGTACGTCGCCGGGAAGAGGTAACCCTCGGGATTGCCCTTCGCCTCGGCCGGAAGCGGCAGATCTGCCGTACCGGCAGCCTTCTCGGTGATGCCGGATGCCACGGCCAGGGTCTGGTCGACTGCGGCGTACACCTGGGACGCCCGCCATCCCTCGGGGATCACGAGCGGGCGAGCCCGCTCGACCTTGGGCCCAGGTGTCAGCAGCGGTACGAGGACAGCCGCTGCCACGGCGAGGACGAGGACGGCACCGATGAGCAGCACCAGACGACGGCGCCTGGCCGGGCGGAGAGTGCGACGGGGCGGGGTGTCCGGGGACTCGTTCACCATGCGGGCACGCTATCCCGCCGCCCGGAACCCCCACCCGGGCGACACGGGCCCACACTCCATGAACAGAACACACGAACAGGGGATCGGGTGTTCGCTGAAACGCGTGATCGTTTCGCTGTTCGTTGCTCAACTCCCCTGCGGCAGATGATGATTACGGGGCGCAAGCGACGGGCTGCAGACCGCGACTGCGCAGTCCCACTTATGCACCATGTACAAGGAGAAACACCGGATGAACCTCATCACCAACCTGCTCGCCGGCATCGTCCACTTCGTGGGTTGGCTCGTCTGACCATTGCTCCGCCCGGCGCCGTCGTTCCCCGTCCCACGGGAGCGGCGGCGTCGCCGCGTGCAGAGCCTCGGCAGGGGCACGCCCGACCCCGCCGATCAGCTTGGCGCGGGGGCCAGTTCGGTGTCCCGCCGGACCAGGGCGGCGTAGCGGCCGTCCTGTTGGAGGAGTTCGTCATGACTGCCGCGCTCGGCGATTCGGCCGCCGTCCAGGACGACGATCTGGTCGGCGTCTCGGACGGTGGAGAGCCGGTGGGCGATGGTGATGGTGGTGCGTCCCGCGGAGAGTGCGTCGATCGCTTCCTGCACGGCGAATTCCGTGCGGGTGTCGAGGGCGCTCGTCGCCTCGTCGAGCACCAGGACGGGCGGGTCGCGCAGGATCGTACGGGCGATGGCAAGGCGTTGTTTCTCGCCGCCCGAGAAGCGGTAGCCGCGTTCACCGACCAGGGTGTCGTAGCCGTCGGGCAGTGAGGCGATGTGGTCGTGGATCTGCGCCGCACGGGCGGCTGCCTCGATTTCGGCGTCGGTCGCATCCGGCTTGGCGAAGCGCAGGTTGTCGGCGACCGAGGCATGGAAGAGATACGTCTCCTGAGAGACCACGCCCACGGCCCGCGCCAGGGTGTCGAAGTCCAGATCGCGCACGTCGACACCGTCGAGCGTGACCCGGCCGCCGGTGACGTCGTAGAGCCTGGGCACCAGATAGCTGAGCGTGGACTTGCCGGACCCCGTCGGTCCTACGATCGCCAGGCTGCCGCCGGCCGGCACGGTCACATCGACGCCGCTGAGGGTCGGGGCGCTCTTCTCGTCGTAACTGAAGTCGACGTCCTCGAAGCGGATCTCGCCGCGGATCTTCTCCAGCCGGACGGGGTTCTCGGGCTCGGTGATGTCCACCTCGAGATCGAGGTACTCGAAGATCCGCTGGAAGAGCGCGAGGGACGTCTGCATCTGCACCCCGGTGGAGAGCAGACTCACGGCGGGCCGGAAAAGGCCCTGCTGAAGCGAGACGAAGGCGACGAGCGTGCCGATGGAGACGGCGGGGCCGCCGGACTGCAGGGCCAGGCCCGCCGCCCAGTAGATGACGGCGGGCATGGCGGCCATGACGATGCCGATCGTGGACATCCGCCACCGCCCGGCCATGCTGGAGCGCACTTCGAGGTCGACCAGCTTCTCGGACTCCTCGGCGAAGCCCTTGGTGAGGGAGTCCGCCCGGCCCATCGTCCGGCCGAGCAGGATGCCACTGACGGAGAGCGACTCGGTGACCGTGGCCGCCATGGCGGCCATCTGCTTCTGGCGCCGGGTGGTGATCTTCTTGCGCTCACGGCCGACCCTGCGGCTGATCCAGACGAAGACCGGAAGCAGGAGGAGCGAGACGAGGGTGAGCCGCCAGTCGAGCGCGAGCATCGCGACGACCGTGGCGACGACCGCGGTGAGATTGGAGACCAGTGACGTCGCGGTGGAGGTGACGGTCGCCTGCATGCCGCCGATGTCGTTGGCGATGCGGGACTGCACCTCGCCGGTGCGGGTCCTGGTGAAGAAGGCGAGCGGCATCCGCTGCAGCTGTGCATAGACCGCGGTGCGCAGGTCGTGCATGACGCGCTGGCCGACCGTGGTGGAGATCAGAGTCTGCAGGACACCGAAGACGCTGTTCATCACGGCGGTGAGGACCATACCGAGGGCGAGCAGCGACAACAGTCCCGTACGCCCCTGCGGGATGGCGGTGTCCAGGATTTCGCGCAGCAGGAACGGCGAGGCGACCGACACCAGCGACGAGGCGCCGACGAGCAGCCCGACCAGGGCGAGCCGGCCTCGGTAGGGACGGAAGAGACGCAGGATGCGGCGCAGCTCTGCGGGCGGGCGGCTCCCGTCCCGGGGCGGGGGTGTCCAGGTGATTTCGTCGGGTTTCATGGGCTCCTTCATCGGGCGCACAACAGCGAGGAATGGGACTGGGGACTCTAACTTTTGAGAGCATAGCTCATTGTTACCTATGTTCACAATGCACAAGGTCCTGATATTGTTCCCCTCATGGACTCCTCCGACGCCGATGGCGTGCTCGCCGAGCAGTTGCTGCGGGTGACCCGCAGGCTCCAGCGGATTCAGAGCCGCCAACTGGAGCCGATCGGTATAACTCCCGCACAGTTCAGGCTGCTCCGCACGGTGGCGCATTACGACGGGCCGCCCCGGATGGCGGACCTCGCGCAGCGCCTGGATGTCGTCCCGCGTGCCGTGACCAGTCTGGTCGACGGCCTGGAGGCGAGTGGCCGGGTGCGTCGCACCCCCGATCCGGACAGCCGACGGGTGGTCCGTATCGAAATCACCGAGGAGGGCCTCGCCACCCTCCGGTCGCTGCGCGACGCGCGCCGGGCCGCCGCGGAGGAGATCCTGGCTCCATTGACCGCCGATCAGCGCGAGGTGCTCGGCGGGCTGTTGTCCGCCCTGGTCAACGGAATGCCGGAGCGCCGCTGCTGAACCTGTGCGGGCACGCGTACACCGGATGGGTGCCGCGTGTGCGCCGTCGCCGTACCAGTACCGAACCGAACCGCCGAGGAGAGCCCGACATGCCACTGCTGGAGCCGAAGCCGGAAGCACTCCGCCCCGGTGCGGTGCGTACACCGTCCCCGGACCGGGTCCCCGACCGGCAGGCTCCGGGGACGCCCGAACCGCTGCGCGGCGAGCTGATCGACCTGCTGGGGCCGGAGAAGGTGCTGTGGAAGGTCTCCGACCTGGTCAAGTACGCCTCCGACGCCAGTCCCTACCGGTTCGTCCCCCAGGTCGTCGTGGTCCCGGAGGACATCGACGACATCTCGGCGATCCTGTCGTACGCGCACGGCAAGGGCCGCGAGGTCGTCTTCCGGGCGGCCGGCACCAGTCTGAACGGCCAGGCCCAGGGGGAGGACATCCTTGTCGACGTACGCCGGCACTGGGCGGGCATCGAGGTCCTGGACGACGGCGCGCAGGCCCGCATCCGGCCGGGTACGACGGTCCTGCGGGCCAATGCCACCCTCGCCCGGCACGGCCGGCTGCTGGGGCCCGATCCGGCCAGCGCCATCGCCTGCACGATCGGCGGAGTCGTCGCCAACAACGCCTCCGGAATGACCGCGGGAACGACCCGCAATTCGTACCGCACCGTCTCCTCCCTCACCTTCGTACTGCCGAGCGGCACGGTCGTCGACACTGCGGATCCGGCAGCGGACGAGGACCTGGCCCATGCCGAGCCGCAGCTGTGCGAGGGGCTGCTGGCCCTCAAGGCGGAGATCGAGGCGGATGCCGAGCTCACCGCCCGGATCCGTGCCAAGTACGAGATCAAGAACACCAACGGTTACCGGCTCGACGCCTTCCTCGACGGCTCGACACCCGTGCAGATCCTGCGCGGTCTCATGGTCGGCTCCGAGGGGACCTTCGGCTTCATCTCCGAGGTCGTGTTCGACACACTGCCGCTGGACCGCCGCATCTCCACCGCCCTGCTGTTCTTCCCCTCCCTGACCGCGGCGGCCGCCGCCGTGCCCCGCTTCAACGAGGCGGGGGCGATCGCCGTCGAGTTGATGGACGGCAACACGCTGCGTGCGTCGGTGAGCGTCCAGGGCGTGCCCGCGGACTGGGCCGAGCTGCCCAAGGAGACCACGGCACTGCTGGTGGAGTTCCGGGCTCCGGACGAGGCGGGCCAGCAGGCGTACGAGCGGGCGGCGGCCGCCGTCGTCGAGGGGCTCGACCTGGTCGCCCCCGTTGCCTCGGTGACCAATGAGTTCACGCGCGAAGCCAAGGTCATCTCCGGCTACTGGAAGGCCCGCAAGGCGTTCGTCACCGCGGTCGGCGGCTCCCGGCCTGCGGGTACGACGCTGATCACGGAGGACTTCGCAGTGCCGCCCTCCCGGCTGGCCGATGCCTGCGAGGCCCTGCTCGGGCTCCAGGCGGAGCACGGCTTCGACGCCGCCGTCGCCGGCCATGCGGCGCACGGCAATCTGCACTTCCTGCTCGCCTTCGACGCGGCGAAGCCGTCCGACGTCGACCGCTACGCCGCGTTCATGGACGACTTCTGCCGGCTGACGGTGGAGCGCTTCGACGGCTCCTTGAAGGCGGAGCATGCCACCGGCCGTAATATCGCCCCCTTCCTGGAGCTGGAGTGGGGCCCCAAGGCGACCGAGCTGATGTGGCGCACGAAGCAGATCATCGACCCCGACGGAGTGCTGGCGCCCCGGATCGTCCTCGACCGCGACCCGAAGGCCCATCTGCGCGGATTGAAGACCATCCCCAGGGTCGAGCTGATCGCCGACCCGTGCATCGAGTGCGGCTTCTGCGAACCGACGTGTCCGAGCGAGGACTTGACCACCACTCCGCGCCAGCGGATCGTGCTGCGCCGGGAGATGATGCGACAGCCGGACAGTTCACCGGTGGAGGCGCAGCTGCTCGAAGCGTACGGCTATGACGCCGTCGACACCTGCGCGGGCGACTCGACCTGCAAGCTCGCGTGCCCGGTCGGCATCGACACCGGCGCCATGATGAAGGACTTCCGGCACCAGCGGCACTCACCACGCGAGGAGCGGATCGCGGCGCTCACTGCGAAGAACTTCAAGGCGGTGGAGGCGGCGGCACGGCTCGCGGTCGCCGCGGCCGACCGGATCGGCGACCGGATCGGTGACGGGCCGCTGGAGACGCTCACCGGGCTCGCCCGCAAGGCCGTGCGCCCCGATCTGGTGCCCGAGTGGCTGCCCGAGATCCCCGGCGCCGCCGCCCGGAAGCTGCCCCGCACCTCCCGTGTCGGGGCGAGCGCTGTGTATTACCCGGCGTGTGTGAACCGTATCTTCGGAGGTCCCGAAGGCCATCGCGGCCCGTCGCTGCCGCAGGCCGTCGTCGCCGTCTCCGCCCGCGCCGGAAAGCCGGTATGGATTCCGGACGATGTCGCAGGGACCTGTTGCGCGACGATCTGGCACTCCAAGGGATACGACGCGGGCAATGCCGTGATGGCCAACCGCATCGTGGAGGCGGCCTGGGGCTGGACGGCGGGCGGAAAGCTGCCGCTGGTCGTCGACGCCTCGTCGTGCACGTTGGGCATCGCCCATGAGGTGGTGCCCTATCTCACCCCCGACAACCGGGAGTTGCACCGGGAGCTGACCATTGTCGACTCCCTGGTCTGGGCGGCGGACGAACTGCTTCCTGAGCTGACAGTCCTCCGCAAAATCGACTCGGCGGTCCTGCATCCGACGTGTTCCATGCAGCATCTGGACGACGTGGAGCAGCTGCGCACGGTCGCGGAGGCCTGCGCGGAGGAGGTCGTGATCCCGGACGACGCCGGGTGCTGTGCCTTCGCGGGCGACCGAGGCATGCTGCACAAGGAGTTGACGGCCTCCGCGACGGCGAAGGAGGCCGCCGAGGTGAATGCGCGGAAGTACGACGCGTATCTCTCGGCCAACCGTATGTGCGAGATCGGTATGGACCGGGCCACGGGGCAGTCGTACTACTCGGTGCTGATGGAGCTGGAGCGGGCCACTCGGCCGGGCGCTGTGGTGCGTTGATCACCGGGCCCGTCCGGCGGCCGATTCGTCCTCTGCCGCCCGACGGGCCTGACGATGCCCTCGCACAGCCGGGCGGGCTCGGTTTCCGAGCCCGCCCGGCTTTTGCGTGGGCACAAAAGTCCATGGTTTCGAAGCAGGAGTCCAATCACTCCCCTTGCGCATCAGCAGCCCCAACTACCAAGGTCCTTACCGAGGTTCATTCACCAGCCGCGCACGTCAGACCCCCCTTCTGGAGGATCGATGAACGACGCAGCACAGCAGGACGACGCTACGCAGGACGGCGACGAAGGCTCGGTGAGCCGCCGCTCGGTCCTGTGGACGACCGCCTCAGTGGCCGGTGCCGGGCTCGCACTCGGCGGTCTCAGCAGCGGCACCGCGGCCGCTGCCACCCCCACCCGGGGCCCGGAGGCCACTCCCGTGGGACAGGTGGCCGCTCCGAAGCGCCAGGGGCGCACCATGGTAGGCGTGCCGTTCGACCGGCGCTCCACCGTCCGGGTCGGCATCGTCGGCCTCGGCAACCGCGGTGGCAGCATGATCGATCTCTTCCTCGCCGTCACCGGCGTACAGGTCGTCGCCGTGTGCGACCCGGTCAAGACCAAGGCCGAACGAGCGGCGGCGAAGGTGACCGCCGCCGGTCAGCCTGCGCCCGCCGTCTACACCAACGGCGAGGACGACTACGCGAATCTCTGCAGGCGCGGGGACATCGACTTCGTCTATGTGGCGACGCCCTGGGACTTCCACTTCGAGATGGCGAAGACCGCCATGCTGAACGGCAAGCATGTCGGCGTGGAGTGTCCGATCGCTCTCCAGCTCGACCAACTCTGGGAGTTGGTCGACCTCTCCGAGCGCACCAGACGCCACTGCATGCAGCTGGAGAACTGCTGTTACGGGCAGAACGAGATGCGGGTGCTGCGCATGGCCCATGCCGGCCTCTTCGGTGATCTGCTGCACGGCGCGGGCGCGTACAACCACGATCTGCGCGGCCTGATGTTCGACCCGGGGTACTACGAAGGTCCCTGGCGCAGGCTGTGGCACACCAGGTTGCGGGGCGATCTCTACCCCAACCACGGGTTCGGTCCGGTCGCCAACTACATGGACATCAACCGTGGCGACCGTGCGGTGAGCATCACCAGTGTCGGATCCCCGTCGCTGGGGCTCGCCGAGTACCGGGAGAAGAACATGCCGGCCGGTGATCCGAGCTGGAAGGAGACCTATATCGAGAGCGACCGGACGATCAGTCTCGTCCAGACCGCCAAGGGACGGGTCATCCGGCTGGAGCACGATGTGTCCACTCCGCATCCGTACTCGCGGATCAACAGTCTCGGCGGTACGAAGGGGGTCTTCGAGGACTACCCGGCCCGTATCTACATCGAGCCCGACCACACGGACGACAACTGGGGTGATTTCGCCAAGTACACCCAGTGGGACCACTGGCTGTGGAAGGAACACGCCAACCCGCCCGGCGGTCACGGCGGCATGGACTACATGCTGGTGTTCCGGCTGATGCAGTGCATGCGGCTCGGTCTCGTCCCCGACTTCGATGTGTACGACGCGGCGACCTGGACGTCACCCGTTCCGCTCAGCCATCTGTCCATCAAGGCGAAGGGCGCGCCGCAGCAGATTCCGGACTTCACCCGCGGCGAGTGGAAGAAGGCCCGCTCCGGCATGGACTCGGAGAATCCGGAGAAGGCCTGACGGGCCGGTACGACGGGCTGCGGGGCCTGCTCCGGTCGAGCCGGCCCCGCAGCACCTCCCCCGCAGCAGCTCCGCGGCCCGCATCGTGACCATGGCGCGATAAGTGCCGTTCCTGGAGAAAACCAATTGCTCCGACGACGTCCTCGCGCGAACCTTGCACGGTTTGAGTCATTCACCGAACAGACCGACACGCACCGAACCATGGGACGTCATGCAGATTCGCGATCTTCCGTACCCGGATCCAGGCGATCCCGATGTCCGGTCAGGCCCACGCTTCCTGATCTGGCTCGGCCGCAATCAGCTGCGCGGCCAGCTCAAGTCCATGTCCTGGGGCCTTTTGCACCAGTGCTCCCTTGCCGGACTGCCGCCCGCCGTCGGCTTCGCCGTGCAGGCGGTCGTCGACCGTTCCGGCAGCCGGCTCGCCTGGGCGGGCGGCCTGATCGCCGTCCTGGGCGTGCTGATCGCGCTGGGCGACACCATGCTCCACCGGACCGCCATCACCAACTGGATCACTGCCGCCGCGCGCGTTCAGCAGCTGCTCGCCCGTAAGACCGCGGAGCTCGGCGCGGCACTGACCCGCCGGGTGGCCGCGGGGGAGGTCGTCGCGGTGTCCACCGGCGACGTCGAGAAGATCGGCTGGTTCGTCGAGGCGCTCTCCCGCTTCGCGGCGGCCGCTGCCGCCCTCGTACTCATCTGCGTGGGGCTCATCCTCTATCTGCCGTCGCTGGGTGTCCTGGTGGCACTCGCCCTGCCGCTGCTGGCACTGGCCGTGCTGCCGCTGCTTCCCCGGGCCACCCGGCGCGCCGACCTCCAGCGCGAAAAGGCGGGCAAGGCCACCGAACTGGCCTCGGACACGGTTGCCGGGCTGCGGGTACTGCGCGGGATCGGCGGCGAGGAGCTGTTCCTGGGCCGTTACCGGCGCGCCTCGCAGGAGGTCCGCAAGGCCGCGGTGCGCAGCGCGCGGATGTGGTCGCTGATCTCGGCGATCCAGGTGCTGCTGCCGGGCGCGCTGCTCATCTCGCTGGTCGTCTACGGGGCGACGCTGGCCCGCGACGGCCGGATCGAGGTCGGTCAGCTGGTCACGGTGTACAGCGCGGCCTCACTGCTGCTGTTCCCGCTGCGGCACTTCGAGGAGATCGCGATGGCGTACTCCTTCTCGCGGCCCTCCGCCCAGCGCGCGGTCCGGGTGCTGTCGCTGCACCGCACGGACCGGCCGTCGAGCGTCGACGCAACACCGACCGGCGATCTGTACGACCCGGTCACGGGGCTGATGGCCCCGGCCGGCCTGTTCACCGCGGTGGTCTGCGGCGATCCGGACGAGGCGGGCCGGCTGGCCGAGCGTCTCGGCGGACACCCGCATGTGGACGCGGACGAGGTCGGGAACGGGGCGGAGGATTCAACGGAGAACGGAGCGCGCGACTGGGCGGACGACGCCACGTCCGAGCAGAAGACCCCGTCCGTCCTGCTCGGTGGCGTACCGCTGGACGAACTCCCGTTGGACTCGGCACGGACCGCCGTACTGGTCCAGGACAAGGACCCGGTGCTGCTCTCCGGCACGCTGCGCGAGCTGCTCGACGTTCCGTCGTCCGGCCGGGTGACCGCACAGGACGCGCTGTCCGCCGCCCAGTGCGGCGATGTGCTGGACTCATTGGCGCAGGCGTCCGTCGCCACGGACGGCGACCCGATGACGACCCGCATCACCGAACGCGGCCGGTCGCTCTCGGGCGGTCAGCGCCAACGGCTCGCACTGGCCCGCTCGTTGGTGACCGACCCGGAGGCGCTGGTTCTCGACGAGCCGACCTCCGCCGTCGACTCACACACGGAGGCCCGTGTCGCCGCCGGAATCAAGGCACTGCGCCAGGGCCGCACGACCGTGGCGTTCGCCTCGTCACCGCTGCTGCTCGACCTCGCGGACCAGGTGGTGCTGGTGCACCGGGGCACGGTCGTCGCGGTCGGCGCACACCGTGAACTCCTGCGCACGGACCCCCGATACCGGGCAGTCGTGACGCGCGAGACGGACGACGAAATCGCGGTCCTGACCTCTCAGGACGCGATCAAGCGGATCAGGACGATCGAGGAAGTCGAGGAACGGGCATGATCGGCGTCGCAGAACCGGCGTACGACCCGGCCGCACCGGAGTCGGCGACGACCCTGCCGGTCGCCACCCCCACCACCGTACGGAGCTATGTACGGGAGCTGCTGCGGCGCCACCGCAGGCCGTTCACCGTGCTCATCTCGTTCAACGCCATCGCGGTGATCGCCTCGATCGTCGGCCCCTATCTGCTGGGCGGGCTGGTCGAGGACCTCTCCGACGGCGTCACCGACCTGCATCTGGAGCGCACCGCCGGGGTGTTCGCGCTCGCGTTGATCGTGCAGACCGTATTCACCCGGATGATGCGCCTGCGCAGCGCGATGCTCGGTGAGGAGATGCTGGCCGATCTGCGCGAGGACTTCCTCGTACGGTCGGTCGGGCTGCCGCCGGGCGTGCTGGAGCGGGCCGGGACCGGTGATCTGCTCTCCAGGATCACCACGGACATCGACCGGTTGGCCAATGCGATGCGCGAGGCCGTGCCGCAGCTGGCGATCGGTGTGGTGTGGGCGGGGCTGCTCCTGACCGCACTCGCCGTGACGGCTCCGCCGCTGGCACTCTCGGTTCTGGTCGCCCTGCCCGTCCTGGTCCTCGGCTGCCGCTGGTACTTCAGGCGGGCACCGTCCGCGTACCGTTCGGAGGCCGCCGGATATGCGGCGGTCGCGGCGATGCTCGCGGAGACCGTGGATGCCGGACGGACCGTGGAGGCCCACCGTCTGGGTGCGCGCCGGGTGGCGCTGTCGGACCGGCGGATCAAGGAGTGGACGGCGTGGGAACGGTACACGCTCTTCCTGCGTTCCGTGCTCTTCCCCGTCATCAATGTCACCTACGTGACGATTCTCGGCGCGGTGCTGATGCTCGGCGGCTGGTTCGTCATCGAGGGCTGGCTGACCGTGGGGCAGCTGACGACGGGCGCGCTGCTGGCGCAGATGATGGTCGACCCGATCGGCCTGATCCTGCGCTGGTACGACGAGTTGCAGGTCGCACAGGTGTCGCTGGCCCGGCTGGTCGGCGTACGGGACATCGAGCCGGACGCGGGCGATGCGGAGGTCGTCCCGGACGGCCGTGATGTCCGGGCGGACGAGGTGCACTTCGGCTACCGCGCCGGGCTCGACGTCCTGCACAAGGTGTCGCTGGACGTCGCACCGGGTACGCGCCTCGCGCTGGTCGGCCCGTCCGGTGCCGGCAAGTCCACGCTGGGCCGGCTGCTGGCCGGGATCTACGCCCCGCGTGCGGGTGAAGTCACGCTCGGTGGCGCGGAGTTGTCCCGGATGAAGGCGGAGCGCGTACGTACACATGTGGCGCTGGTCAACCAGGAGCACCATGTGTTCGTCGGTTCGCTGCGGGACAACCTCCTGCTGGCCCGTACCGACGCCGGGGACTCCGAGCTGTGGGCGTCGCTCGCGGCGGTCGACGCGGACGGCTGGGCGAGGGCCCTGGAGGAGGGGCTGGACTCCGAGGTCGGCTCCGGCGGCCTGGCACTGACGCCCGCTCAGGCCCAGCAGATCGCACTGGCCCGGCTGGTCCTGGCCGATCCGCACGCCCTGGTGCTCGACGAGGCGACGTCGTTGCTGGACCCGCGGGCCGCGCGCCACCTGGAGCGTTCACTGGCCCGGGTGCTGGACGGTCGCACGGTGGTGGCGATCGCCCATCGGCTGCACACCGCACATGACGCGGATGTGATCGCGGTGGTGGAAAGCGGCCGGATCAGCGAACTGGGAAGCCATGACGAGCTGGTGGCGGCGGACGGCGCCTATGCGGCGCTGTGGCGGTCCTGGCACGGCTGAGAAAGTCTGCACGCCTCCTGTGCCTCGGAACGGCACGCATCAGCGACGACGTCCGGGCCTGTGGCCTTGAGAGCCGGCCGGAATCGGCCCGACCGACTCTCAAGGCCACATGGATCCTGCATGGATCCTGCACCATCGCCGACGCCGAGATCGACCATCGAGGAAGCCGCAGGATTCGACCTGTTCGACCACCGCAATCGTCCCGTCACCCCCCAACAGGGGGCCAGAACCCCCTCGACGAGGCCTCGCGAGTCATCCATCTCCTCGACAAAAACCGGGTCAGGAGATGCGGGGTGGCGCTAGCCTGACGGGGTGTCGATTCGCTATTACCTTTACATCAGCGACGCCAAGGTCGACATGCTGCTCTCGCAGATCGACCCGTCCTTCGCCGGTCGACGCACCACGGAGGCCGGCATGAGCTTGAAGCTCTTCAGCTTCAAGCGCAGTGTCGAGGCGTCCGCGCCGGACCGGGTGGCCAGGCTGGAGCGGGTGCTCGCGTACCTGCGCGAGCACGAACAGACAGGGTCGGTGGACGATCCGGGTCCCTATTTCCGCGGCACCCTGCCGATGCAGTGGGGACCGTTGCGTGGGGAGGGCGGTGGTTCGACGGTGTACTTCGGCGGACGAACCGCGCGGACGATCGTCGGGCTCGGTGGGGCCGGCAGCCATGTGTTCGGCGGGAGCGCTCCGCAGGATCCGGTGTTCGCGGCGTCCTCGATGCCGTCACTGCTCGCGGGTCTCGCCGCGGCTTTCGCCGCTGACGGCGTCGAGATGCCCACCGACCCGTCGGCACTGGCCTGGGTGCACTCCGCCGGACGCCTTCTGCGCGGTCCGGCGCAGTCCGTGGAATTCGTGGCCCGGCGCCTGCTGGAGGGCGCCAGTCCGTACCCCGAACTGGACCCCCGTCCGGACATGCGGGTACTCCTGGGCAGTCCTCTGTACGTAGCCATGGCCGACTGATGGCACCGGAGAGCTGGCAGCCCGGCGAGGTGATCCTCGACCTGTACGAGGTGCTGGACGTCGTGCACAGCGGTGGTATGGGCGTGGTCCACCGGGTGCGGCACCGCGGCTGGAACGTCGACCTCGCGGTGAAGACACCCCGCCCGGAACTGGTCGCCTCGGCCGGGGGCAGACGCCGGTTCGAGGCGGAGGCGGGCACCTGGGTCGGTCTCGGGCTGCACCCTCACACGGTCAACTGCTCGTACGTCCGGACCGTCGACGGCCTGCCCCGGGTCTTCGCCGAGTGGGTCGACGGCGGCAGCCTCGCCGAGGCCGTCACCGGCGGGAGGCTCTACGAGGGGGGCCCGGTCACCGCCCTGCGGCGGATCCTCGACATCGCCGTGCAGATCGCGTGGGGCCTGGACCACGCGCACGCCGCCGGGCTGGTCCACCAGGACGTCAAACCCGCCAATGTGATGCTCGAACCCGACGGCACCGCCAAGGTCACCGACTTCGGCCTGGCCGGGATACGCCCGGCCGGCAACGGGACCCCGCACGACGCGCCCCCCGACGTCACCTTCGGCGGGATGACGCCCGCCTACTGCTCCCCCGAACAGGCACTCGCCGCCACCGGGCGGCGGGAGATCCGGCTGACGCCCGCCACCGACGTGTGGTCGTGGGCGCTCACCGTACTGGAGTTGTTCACCGGCCGGCGCCCGACCCGGCACGGCCAGGCCGCCGCCGAAGCGCTCGAGGAACTGATGGCGGGCGGGCCGGCCGATGCCCGGGTGCCCGCCGTGCCCCCGGCGGTCGTCGGGTTGCTGCGCCAGTGCTTCGTGACCGCCCCCGAGGCCCGTCCGGCTCCGGGGCATCTCGCCGACGTCCTCGGTGATCTCTACGGAGACCTCACGGGCACGCCGTTCCCCCGGAGGCGCCGCAGGCTGTCGGGCTGCTGGCCGACGGGCTGTCCAACCAGGCACTGTCGCTGCTCGACCTGGGGCGCGCCGAGGAGGCGGAGGCACTGTGGCGGGAGGCGATCGCAGCCGACCCTCACCATCCGACAGCCGGCTTCAACTACGGCCTGTACCAGTGGCGCAAGGGGGACAAGACCGACCTGGAGCTGGTCGCCGAGTTGGAGGCCGCCCGGGACGTCGGCGGGGACGCCCGGCTCGCCGGCCGCCTGCTGGGATTCGTCCACCTCGAGCGCGACGACCCGGAGCGGGCCGTCGAACTGCTGCGAGAGGCCGCGCGTGAGGAGCCGGAGTCGGCGGAGATCGCCCAGGCGCTCGCCGAGGCGGAGCGCCGTCCGGGCCTGCGGCCGATCGTCCTCACCGGGCACGTCAACAGCGTCACCGCAGTGGCCGTGACCGCCGACGGGCGCCGGGTGCTGGCCGGCGACTACCACGGACGCGTACGTGTGTGGGCGGTGGACACTGGTCGCTGCCTGCACGAGCTGACTCCCGACGGCGCCGATGTCGTCGCAACCGCCGTCGACGCCGAGGGCCTGACCGGCCTGGTGGTCCGCAACCAGGCGCCGTTGGAGATGTGGGACCTCACCCGCGGTGAGCGGGTGCCGCTGCCGGACGGGATCGAAACCGCGTCGGTCACCGCTGTCGCGCTCAGCGGTGACGGTACGGTCGGCACCACCGGTCACGGTGACGGCACCCTGCAGTTCTGGAACCTCCGCACCGGGAAGATCCTGCGGCGGGTGCGGGGCCATGGAGGGCCCGTGGACGCCATGAGCCTGAGCGTCGACGGCGCCGTCGCGCTGTCCGCCTCGTCCGACGTGCCGCGAGATCAGACGGTCCGTGCCTGGGACGTCGCCACCGGACGGTGTCATGCGGTTCTGACCGCGCCGCGGGACGCGCGGGGACAGGGGGCCTGGGGGGTGGTCCACTACGGCAGCGCCCTCTCGGCCGACGCGCGGCACGCGCTGCAGATCTGGGCCGAAGGACCGATGGTCCTGTGGGACTCCCGGACAAGCCGTGTCGTCGCCGAGGTACAGCACCACCTCCGGCACGTGCACATCAGCGCGCTCGCCCCGGGCGCCTCCCTCGCGGTCGTGGGAATCAGCGGCGCGCCGGTGCGCGTGTGGGAACCGCTGACCGGTCGCTGCCTGCGCACGCTCGAATCCGAGGATCCGGATCGCGCGGACGACACGGCATCTGCCCGATCCGCCGCGGTCAGTGCCGACGGCCGCACCGCCGTTCTGGGGCTGTACGAGGCCATCCGCGTGCAGCCGATGCCGTCGGTCGGCTACCGGGCCCCCTGGGCGTATGCCCGTCCCAAGGCCGCAGGGGAACTGACCGACCACGGCGAGCGGTTCCGGGCCCGGATGGAGCAGGCGCTCCGGCTCGCACGCCAGGGGCGGTTCGCGCAGACCGCGGACTGCCTGCGGGCCGCGGAGGCAGTTCCCGGCTTCGAGCGGCACCCCGAACTGCGGGACGCCTGGAGGCAGGTGGGCCGGCACGGGCGCCGCGTGGGGCTGCGCGGCGCGTGGTCGGGTTTCGACCTCGACGGGGCCGGGCACTTCCCCGATCCGCTCACCCTCGCGCTCAGCCGGAACGGCAACTACTTCGCCACCGTCCGGCTCGGGGGACCGATCGACGTCTGGAATGCGGCCGACGGCCGACGATTCGCCGAATTCACCTGGGATATGGGGACGGCGAGCGCCCTCCTTCTGACCGGCGACGACCAGGCGGCCGTCCTCCACGACAACTACCGCCGCAACGTGTCCTTGCTCGATCTCGTCGGCGACTGCGCCTACCCCTTGTCGAGCTCCGGCAAGGCCGAAGCGATGGCGATGACTCCGGCGGGGGACCGGGTGCTCATCGGCGAGAGCAGCGGCGAACTGCGCTGGTGCGATCTGGTGATCGACAGGGCGCAGCGCACGGTCAATGCGCGTTGGAACGCTGTCAGGTCCCATGGCCGTGCTGTGGCCGCCGTCGCCATCAGCGTCGACGGCCGGTTCGCGGCGTCGAGGGCCCATACCCGCGAGGATGTGTCCGAGACCTGGTACCGCCATGAGGACGAGATCTGCCTGTGGGATCTGCGGTCGGGCGAGCGGCTGTGGAGTCGCACCGAGCGGCCTCCCGGCCTGAGCCTGGACTTCAGCCCCGACGGCCGAACGCTGCTGGACTACGGCGCCCACGGCCTGTGGGCCTTCGACGCCCTGACGGGCCGGCAGCTCTACTCGGTGGAGGGCACCAACAACGAACACATTCTGGCGACCAGCGCCGACAGCCGGCGGGGCGTGACCGCCGACTACTCGACGCTGACCGTCTTCGACCTCGCCACGGGTCGCGTCCTGCGATCGATCCCCGACGCGGGCGAGACCACGGCGCTCGCCCTCACCGGCGAGGGCCGGTTCGCCGTGACCGGCGTCCGCGGACGGCAGATCCGCGTCTGGGATCTGGACACCGGTCGCCTGCTGCGCGCTCTGGAGGGACATCGGGGCAAGGTGCACACCCTGGCCCTCGGTGAAGACGACCACCGGCTGGTGAGCGGCGACTACCACGGCACTGTGCGGGGGTGGGAGCTCAACTGGGACTTCGACTTCACGCCACAGCCGTCACCGGGCGGGGAAGGCTGCGAGTAGCGTGCCCGCCTCGGTGTCGTTGACAGTCCGCGCCGGTTCGTCCGCCGAGGTCCACACCTTCACCCGCCGTACCACCTGCCTGGTCGGGCGTGGCGAGGAATGCGGCATCCGGCTGGCCCGGAGCGAGAAGAAGGTCTCCCGCCATCACTGCATGTTCGACGTCAATCCGCCGCACCTGCGGGTGAAGGATCTCGGCAGCCGCAACGGCACGTACGTCAACGGGAGGCCGCTGCAGGGGAGCCCGGCCGCCCGGGAGCTGACCGATGGAGACGAGATCCGCCTCGGAAATGCGCACCTGCTGGTCACTGTCACCGACGCGAAGCCCGCGACCGTGCCCGATGCCCGCCAGGACCCCGCCGACGCCCTGCACACGCTGCTGGCCGCCGCGGAGGCGGGCGAAACCGACCTCACCGAGATCCGCGGCTACCAACTGCTCCAGGAGCTCGGCCGTGGCGGCCAGGGCGTCGTCCACCTCGCCCGCCGAGAGGAGACCGGTGAACTCCTCGCCTTGAAGACGCTGTCGGCCCATGGTTCCGTCAGCCGGGCGGCCCGCGACGGGTTCCTGCGCGAGTTCGCCTGCACACGGGCGCTGCGGCACCGCAATGTGGTCGCCTTCCACGGTGGCGGCGTGCACGGCAGCACGTTCTACTTCACCTGCGAATTCTGCCGTTGGGGCAGTGTCGCCGACCGGGCCGTCCGGGCCGGCGGCAGACTGGGCGTCGAACAGGCGGTGGCGATCACTCTGCAGACGCTGCGCGGCCTCGACTACGCGCATGCCGCAGAGGTACCCGTACGGCTCCCCGACGGGACCGTCACTGTGCGTCGCGGGCTGGTGCATCGCGACATCAAACCGCAGAATCTGCTGCTCACCGGTGACCGGGAGCGGATGACACTCAAGATCGCGGACTTCGGCCTGGCCAAGGCGTTCGACAGCGCCGGACTGTCCGGGCACACCCTGACCGGCGCAATGGGCGGAAGCCTGGCCTTCATGCCGCGCGGCCAGGTGATCGACTTCAAGTACGTGCGCCCGGAGGCCGATCTGTGGGCCGTGACGGCCTGCCTGTACTGGATGCTCACCGGCTCGGCCCCACGTGACTTCCCGCCCGGCGCCGACCCAGTCGCCGTCGTCCTGCGCGAGCCGCCGGTGCCGGTACGTGACCGACTGCCCTCCCTCCCCCGGCGGCTCGCCGAGCTGATCGACGCCGGTCTCGTCGACCGCCCCCGGATCACTCCGACCACCGCATCCGACCTTCGGAGCGCGATCCGTCGGGCCATGTGAGGCGCACCCTCCACCGCAACCGAGGAGGCCTGAGGTCCCCTGCGTGGGCATCTGCGACTGCACACGGACCGTCTCCGCGGCGATCGAATGACGGCTCCTCAGTCGCGCTTCGAGGCCCGGACGATCCGGGTCACGATCTCTTGCGCGACGGCCTCCACATCGGCGTCCACGACCAGGTCCACATTGCCGTCCGGATCGGCCGTGAAGACGGTCAGCCCTTCGTCGGTGACCTCGACCGTGCCGCGCTCGGTGGTGTAGAGGTCGGGGCGCAGCAGGGAGAGCGCGGTGATCGGGTCGTGCGGGACGCTCCACGGTTCGCCGGTGAAGCCGGTCCAGGCGTCGATCTCACGGGCGAGCGCCGCACCGTACGCACCGGCCTCGCGGATCGCTTCGATGCCGGGCTGTTCGATGCGCAGCCGCGTGGTGATGTCCAGGCCGGTGACGACGGTACGGATGCCGGAGCCGAAGACGGCACGGGCGGCCGTGATGTCGCTGACGATGTTGTGCTCGGCCTTGGCTCCGGGCCCGAAGCTGCCGCCCATCATGTAGAGAGTGCGTACGCCTGCGGCGAAGCGGTCGTCGAGCCTGATCGCGCGGGCGATGTTGGCGAGCGGGGCGATGGCGATGATATCGGTCGCGCCGGGCCGGGCAAGGACGGAGTCGACGAGGAAGCGGTCGGCGGCGACGGTGTCGCGTACCGGCTCGGTCTCCAGGTCGGTGAAGGCCCTGCCCTCGTGTCCGGCCCACCACACCTCCTTGCCGGAGAGGGTCTCGGTGGCTCCGGGGACGACGGTGAGGTCGTGTCCGGCGAGGGCACCGAGCCGGTGCGCGAGGCGGGCCCGGAGCAGGGTGTCGCCGTAGACGGTGGTGATGCCGGTGATCCGGGCCTCGGGTGAGCCGAGCAGCACGCCGAGGGCGAGCGCGTCGTCGACATCGCTGCCGATGTCGGTGTCGAGGAGGATGTCGGCGAGGGGGTGGGTCACGGTGTTCCTCGGGTCGGTGGGGATGGGTTTCGGTGTTCCGGCGGTCGGTCCGGCGGCCGTCACTTCAGACCACTGCCCGCGATCGACTGTGTGAAATAGCGCTGCAGGCGCAGCAGGACGACGAGCGGGATGACGGTCAGGACGACGGCGGCGGCGAACACCTGGCCGTAGTCGACGACCATCTGGCCCTGAAGGGTGCCGAGGGCGATCGGACCGAGTTGTCTGTCCGGTTCGGTGCCGACGAGCAGCGGCCACATGTAGGACTGCCACTGGAAGGTGAACAGGGTGAGCCCGGCGCCGATCAAGGCGGGCCACGACAGGGGTACGTAGACCTTCCGGAAGATGCCCCACCAGCCGAGCCCGTCCATCCGTGCGGCCTCGACGAGTTCGCGCGGGATGGCCAGGAAGAACTGGCGCAGCGGGAAGATCGCCAGGCCGTTGCCGATGCCGGGCAGGATCAGTCCGGTGTAGGTGTTCTGCAGGCCCCAGTCGCGGAAGATGTCCGAGAGCGGGATCGCTATGGCGTCGAACGGGATCATGAAGCTGAGCAGGATCACGGCGAAGACGAGGCCGCGGCCACGGAATCGGAACACCGAAAGCGCGAACGCGGCCATCGCGGAGAGCAGCAGCCCGAGCAGGACTGTGGCGGCTGCCACGCCGATGGAGTTGAGCACGGCGCGGCCGAAGTCGCCCTGGAAGAGCGTCACATAGTTGTGCAGCGTGGCGTCGGTCGGGATCAGGCTGTTCCAGGAGAGCCGGTCGAGTCCGGCCAGGACCTTGTCGCCGGGGCGGAGCGATCCGATGAGCACCCACAGGAGCGGGAGGGCGAAGAGCACGCCGATGACGACGGCGGTGGCGAGCGGCATGTGTCTCAGCGCGGAGGGGCGGCGTCCCATCGACTGCTGGGGGACGGTCGTTGTCTTCATCGATTCACTCCTCGCCCTTGCCCTGCATCATCCGGAACTGGACGGCGACGACCGCGAGGGTGATCGCGACGAGCACCACCACTTCGGCCTGGGCGAAGTTGATGTCGCCGACGCTGTATGCGCGGCGGAACACGTCGTACATCATGAGATTGGTCGAGCCGTCGGGACCACCGCGGGTCAGCAGTTGCACGGGGGCGAACACCAGGAAGTTGGAAACGGTGTCGGCGACCAGCACGAAGGCGAGCGGGCGGCGCAGCAGCGGCAGTGTGACATGGACGAACCGCTGCCAGGCGGAGGTGCCGTCGACGGCGGCCGCGTCGTAGCACTCCTGCGGGATGTCCTGCAGCCCGGCGATGAGGAACATCATCCAGTAGCCGACGCCGACCCAGGACATCAGGACGATGAGCGCGAAGAGTGCCTGTTGCGAGCTGGTGAGGAAGGGCTGCGGCGGAATGCCCATCGTGCCGAGGATCGCGTTGAGCGGCCCTTCGGGACGGTAGAGGATGCCCCAGATGACCGCGGAGACGGCCGGCGGCACGGCAATGGGCGCGAAGACCAGCGACCGCCAGAAGCGGACACCCGCGAAACGGCGGTTCAGCAGAACGGCGAGGCCGAGGGCGATCAGTACCTGGAGCGGGTTGATGACCAGGCTGAAGAGCAGTGTCACGCGGACGCTCTGCCAGAACTGGCTGTCGCCGATGAGGTCCGCGTAGTTGTCGAAGCCGACGAAGGTGGTGACGCCGTCGACCAGGCTGTGGTGGCGCAGGCTGCTGACGAGTGCCATCGCGGCGGGCAGCAGTCGCAGGACCACGAGGGCGATCAGCGCGGGCGCCAGGAAGTACAGGGCGGTCCTGCCCTGTGAGGTGGAGCGGCGGCGCCACGTGCGCTTCGGGGAGCGGGTTGCTGGGGTGGTCATCGCAGTCGCTCCCAGGTGCGCACCAGTTCTCCGGAGGCTTTCGCCAGCCGGGGTTCCACTGCGAGGCCGTTGCGGATGTCGGAGAAGGCGGAACCCATGACGGTCTCGAACTGGGTGTAACCGATGCTGCGCGGCCGGCTGACGGCGGTGTGCGCGAGTTCGTACCGCATGATCGTGGCCACGCCGGCGGTGCTCCTCGTGGCCTTGTGATCCAGATCCGCCGCATAGCGGTCGAAGGCCTTGCGGTTCGACGGGATGAGCGGGGACGCCTCGACGGTCGCGAGGCTGCCGTCGGTGGTCAGGGCGGCGTACTCCATGAACCGCAGTGCCGCGTCGGGGTGTTCGGCGTACGGGTTCACACCCCAGGACCAGGAGTCGGTGGGGGTGACGGCGCGGCCGTGGGCGAACTTCGGCTGCGGCGCGGTGCCCCAGGCGAAGTCCTTGAGTCCGGCGAAGGCGCCGAGGTTCCACGGGCCGCCGACGAAGAACGGCACCCGGCCCGAGGTGAAGAGGGAGGAGAGCTGGTACGAGGGGATGCCGCGCGGCGACGAGCCGTCGGCGAAGAGCGTGCGGTACCAGTCGAGGGCGTCGATCCAGCCCTGGGTGGTGACGGCGGGGGTGAGCATGTCCTTGCCGGTGATGCCGGAGCCGCCGTGCAGGGACTCGATGAGCGGCTGGAGCCCGTAATAGAGGTCGGTCTGTTCCAGCAGCAGGGCGTAGTCGGCGCCTGCCCTGTCCATCGTCCGGCGGCCTACGCTCTTGGTCCGCTCCCAGCTCCAGCGGTCCGCGGGGGCCTCTCCGGGGAGCGGTGCACCGGCCTTGGTGAGCAGGTCCGCGTTGTAGAAGAGGTACTGGGTGGAGGTCCAGATCGGCAGGGAACGGAGCCTGCCCTGCCAGGAGCTGACGCCGTACTGCTCGGGGGTGACGGCGGCCTGGTGCGGTCCGCGACCGCGTCGAGGTCGGTGAGGAAGCCGCGGGCGGTGAGGGCGGGTACTCGGGGCTGGTCGACGGTGTACACGTCGATCGCGCTGTCCTTCGCGGAGAGCCGCAGCTGGAGGACGTCGCCGAGTTGGTCAGGAGGTACGGGGGTGTAGTCGATCCGCAGGTCGGGGTTGGCGCGCTCGAAGCCTCGGATGACCGCCCGGAACGTCTCGGGGGTCTCCGGGCCGAGGAACCGTACCGCTGTTCTGCCGTCCGCCGGGCGGCCGCCCGAGCAGCCGGCCAGGGCCGCCGCGGACGCCACGCCGAGTGCGGCGCCGAGCACGGTTCTGCGGCTGGGAGAGCTCGTCATACGGCTCTCCGGCCTGCGATGGACATCGGTTCTCCAAATCGTTTTGCATAGCCTGGCTCGGCCTCTGTCAGGCGCGATAGCGAGCACCATACAAAACGTTTTGCACAATGGGTAGAGTGACTTCGAACACCAGGACAACGATCCTGGACGACAACGGGAGGTCGATGGTGCAGGGCGGGAGCCGGATCAAGATCGTGGATGTGGCGTCCGAAGCGGGCGTCAGCGTCACCACGGTCTCCCATGTGCTGAGCGGCCGCCGCCCGGTCTCGGCCACCACCCGCGCCCGGGTCGAGGACGTCATACAGCGACTCGGCTACCAGGCCGACCCCTCGGCGCGCGGTCTGCGCACCCAGCGCACCCGCACCCTGGGCCTGGTCGTCCCGGACATCACCAACCCGTTCAACACCTCGATCGCCGCGGGCATGCAGGAGATCGCCCTGACCCACGAGTATCTGACGGTGGTCTGCGAGGCCCCGATGGACGGCCCGCACCTGCCCGCGGTGATCCGGCAGCTGGTTGCGCGCCGCATCGACGGCATCGTGATCGGCCGGTACGGCGCCACCCGGCGCGATCTGGACCGGATCGTGGCCTCGGGATCGAAACTGGTACGGCTCGGCGGACGACTGGAGCCGGCGCTCGGCGACGTGGTCAGGGCCGCCGAGACCGAGGGGATGTACGACCTGGTCAGCCATCTGGTGAGCCGCGGCTACCGGCGTATCGCCTTCATCGGCGGTGCGCCGGGGGTGGAGCCGGGCGAGGAACGCTTCGCGGGCTATCGGAAGGCGCTGGAGGCGGCCGGGCTGCCGGTGCCCGCTGAGCTGGTCGCCTGGACCGGCTTCACCCGCGAGGGCGGGCGGGCCGGGGCCACCACCGTGCTGAGCGCCACGGAACGGCCGGACGCCGTGGTGTGCGCCAACGACCTGATCGCGATCGGCGCGCTGGACACGGCGCGGGCCGCCGGGCTGCGGGTGCCGCACGACGTGGCGATCACCGGATACGACGACATCGAGGCGGCCTCACTGGTCTCCCCCGCCCTCACCACGGTCCTCAACCCGGCCCGGGAGATCGGCCGTTCGGCCGCGCAGCTGCTGGTCGACCGGCTCGACGGGGACGGTCCGGGAACGGCCAGGGAGATCGTCCTGGCCCACCGCCTGGTACCCCGCGAGTCGGCCTGAGCGCTCCGACGGCCTGATCCGGGCGGCCGGAACCCGGCGGTCGGACCACAGCCGTCGGACCACGGCGGTCAGATGAAGTTCAGCGCGGCCGCCCCGCTCACTCCCCCGAGCACCATGAAGACCGGCATCAGCACCTTCAGCTCCACCCAGCTGCCGGCCCGGAATCGCATGCCCTTCGGCGGCCCGATCGGGTACCAGCGCTTGCGGCCCAGCGGGATGGGCCACAGGATCGGGCAGCCGGAGACGGTCAGCGCGTCACCGATGTCATGGACGAGGGCGCCGAGCACGATCGGCAGCCCGAGCCACAGATACTCCTGGCCGGGGGCGCTGAACAGCCAGTCCGAGCCGTTCCCCGGCTTGTCCAGGACGCCGGCGAGTATCCAGGCGCTGGTCGCGCCGAGCAGCCACACCAGGACGTCGCTGGACATCCGGGCGGCCCGCCACAGCAGTCCTTCGACGGCGAGCACCAGGTGGACGAAGAGGATCGCCAGGACCGCCCACCGGCCGCCGGTGATCGCCGCGGCGGAGGCCCCGGCGCCGATCAGGACCGCCCACAGCCAGGTGTGCGTCAGGGTCCGGTGGCCGCCGTTCCTGCGCGGGTCGCCGGAGCCCCGGGTCGCCTTGTAGACGGCGTGCGAGAGCTTGTCGACGATCTCGCAGAGTCCCCGGGAGACCGGCCCGAAGGCGCGCGAGATGGTCGCGGACTTGTGGTCGAGGTCCGGGGCGAGCGCGGCTCCGGCGGTGATCAGCGCACCGACGACGAGGACGGGCCACGGCATCGCGTGGCCGGCGGCGGCCGCCGCCGCGCCCACCCCCAGCCAGGCCGCCGCCCCTGACAGTGAGTGTGCCGGTCCCATCATTGTCTTCCCGCCCCCAAAGTTGTCCTGCTGCCATTGCCGCCCGGGCACGGCCGAGTTGAGTGGGCAGCGTATCGTCCGTGATCTTCATACGGTCGTCCGGTTCCCTCATCCGGGCGGAAGCCAGGCAAGATGGGGGCGTGACCCTTATCGATCAGCTGCCCCCGACCGACGACCCCGACGCCCTCTTCGAGGCTTTCTCGTCATGGACCGAGACGCAGGGCATCACCCTCTATCCCGCTCAGGAGGAGGCGCTGATCGAGGTGGTCTCCGGCGCGAATGTGATCCTTTCCACCCCGACCGGCTCCGGCAAGAGCCTGGTCGCGGCAGCTGCGCACTTCACCGCCCTGGCCCAGGACAAGGTCACCTTCTACACCGCACCGATCAAGGCGCTGGTCTCGGAGAAGTTCTTCGACCTGTGCAAGCTGTTCGGTACGGAGAACGTCGGGATGCTCACCGGCGACGCCTCCGTCAACGCCGACGCCCCGGTGATCTGCTGCACGGCCGAGGTGCTGGCCTCCATCGCGCTGCGCGACGGGAAGTACGCCGACATCGGCCAGGTCGTGATGGACGAGTTCCACTTCTACGCCGAGCCGGATCGGGGCTGGGCCTGGCAGATCCCGCTCCTGGAGCTGCCGCAGGCCCAGTTCATCCTGATGTCGGCCACGCTCGGTGACGTCAGGATGTTCGAGGAGGACCTGACCCGCCGCACCGGCCGCCCCACTTCCGTGGTGCGCTCCGCGACCCGGCCGGTGCCGCTCAGCTACGAGTATCGGCTGACCCCGATCACCGAGACCCTCACCGAACTCCTGGAGACCAGGCAATCGCCGGTCTACATCGTGCACTTCACCCAGGCCGCGGCCGTCGAGCGGGCGCAGTCGCTGATGAGCATCAATATGTGTACCAAGGAGGAGAAGGAGAAGATCGCCGATCTGATCGGCAACTTCCGCTTCACCACCAAGTTCGGCCAGAACCTCTCCCGCTATGTGCGCCACGGCATCGGGGTGCACCACGCGGGCATGCTCCCGAAGTACCGGCGCCTGGTGGAGAAGCTCGCCCAGGCCGGCCTGCTGAAGGTGATCTGCGGTACCGACACCCTCGGCGTCGGCGTCAACGTACCCATTCGCACTGTGCTGTTCACGGCGCTCACCAAGTACGACGGCACCCGCGTCCGTACACTGCGCGCACGTGAGTTCCACCAGATCGCGGGCCGCGCGGGCCGGGCCGGATTCGACACGGCGGGCTTCGTCGTGGCGCAGGCGCCCGAGCATGTCATCGAGAACGAGAAGGCCGTCAAGAAGGCGGGCGACGACCCGAAGAAGAAGCGCAAGGTGGTCCGCAAGAAGGCCCCCGAGGGCTTTGTCGCCTGGTCGGAGACCACCTTCGACAAGCTGATCCAGTCCGATCCGGAGCCGCTGACCTCCCGCTTCCGGGTCACGCACACGATGCTCCTGTCCGTGATCGCGCGCCCCGGCAATGCCTTCGAGGCGATGCGGCAGCTGCTGGAGGACAACCACGAGCCGCGCAGGGCGCAGCTGCGTCACATCCGCCGGGCCATCGCGATCTACCGCTCGCTGCTGGACGGCGGTGTCGTGGAGCAGCTCGACAAGCCGGACGCGGAGGGCCGGATCGTCCGGCTCACCGTCGATCTCCAGCAGGACTTCGCGCTCAACCAGCCGCTGTCCACCTTCGCGTTGGCCGCGTTCGACCTGCTGGACCCCGACTCCCCCTCGTACGCGCTGGACATGGTCTCCGTCGCCGAGTCGACGCTCGACGACCCGCGGCAGATCCTCGCCGCCCAGCAGAACAAGGCGCGCGGCGAAGCGGTCGGGCAGATGAAGGCGGACGGAGTCGAGTACGAGGAGCGCATGGAGCTGCTCCAGGACGTCACGTATCCGAAGCCGCTGAGCGAGCTGCTGTGGCATGCCTACGACGTGTACCGCAGGAGCCACCCGTGGGTGGGTGACCACCCGGTGTCGCCGAAGTCCGTGATCCGTGACATGTACGAACGCGCCATGACGTTCACGGAGTTCACCTCCAACTACGAGCTGGCCCGCACCGAGGGCATCGTGCTGCGCTATCTCGCGAGCGCGTACAAAGCTCTTGAGCACACCATCCCGGACGACATCAAGTCCGAGGACCTGGAGGACCTGATCGCCTGGCTCGGCGAGATGGTCCGTCAGGTGGACTCCAGCCTCCTCGACGAGTGGGAGCAGCTCGCCAACCCGGAGGTGGAGACCGCCGAGGAGGCGCAGGAGCGGGCCGACGAGGTGAAGCCGGTCACGGCCAACGCCCGCGCCTTCCGAGTGCTCGTACGCAACGCGATGTTCCGCCGGGTCGAACTGGCCGCGCTGGACAAGGTCGGCGAGCTGGGCCTGCTGGACGGCGACGCGGGCTGGGACGAGGACGCGTGGGGCGATGCGATGGACGCCTACTGGGACGAGTACGAGGACCTGGGCACCGGTCCGGACGCCCGCGGGCCGAAGCTGCTGAAGATCGACGAGGACGCCGCGCACGGCCTGTGGCGGGTCCGGCAGACCTTCGCCGACCCGAACGGCGACCACGACTGGGGCATCAGCGCCGAGATCGATCTGGCGGCTTCCGACGAAGAGGGCCGGGCGGTCGTCAGGGTCACCTCGGTCGGCCAGCTGTGACCGCGCCCGCCGTGCATCCGGAACCCCTGCGAGAGCGGAGACGCAACGCATGACGAACCCCGCCGAGCGCCTGGTCGACCTGCTCGACCTGGAGCGGATCGAGGTCAACATGTTCCGCGGGCGCAGCCCCGAGGAGTCCCTGCAGCGGGTCTTCGGCGGCCAGGTCGCCGGGCAGGCGCTGGTGGCGGCCGGCCGTACCACCGACGGGGACCGGCCTGTCCACTCGCTGCATGCCTACTTCCTGCGTCCGGGGCGTCCGGGCGTGCCGATCGTCTACGACGTCGAGCGCGTCCGGGACGGCCGGTCGTTCACCACCCGCCGGGTCACGGCCGTCCAGCAGGGCCGGACGATCTTCAATCTGACGGCGTCCTTCCACCGGCCGGAGGAGGCGGGCTTCGAGCACCAGCTGCCGCCCGCCCGCGAGGTCCCCGACCCCGAGGGGCTGCCGACCGTCGCCGAGGAGGTGCGTGAGCACCTCGGGGCGCTTCCGGAGGCACTGGAGCGCATGGCCCGCCGCCAGCCCTTCGACATCCGGTACGTCGACCGGCTGCGCTGGACTCAGGAGGAGACCGAGGGCGCGGACCCGCGCAGCGCGGTCTGGATGCGTGCGGTCGGCCCGCTGGGCGACGATCCGCTGGTGCACACCTGTGCGCTGACGTATGCCAGTGACATGACGCTGCTCGACGCGGTCCGTATCCCGGTGGAGCCGCTCTGGGGGCCGCGCGGTTTCGACATGGCGTCGCTGGACCACGCGATGTGGTTCCACCGGCCGTTCCGGGCGGACGAGTGGTTCCTCTACGACCAGGAGTCGCCGATCGCAACAGGCGGGCGAGGGCTGGCGCGCGGCCGGATCTACGACCGCGGAGGCAATCTGCTCGTGTCCGTGGTGCAGGAGGGGCTGTTCCGCCGCCTGGGCGAGTAGCCGTGCCCGGGCTCAGATGCCGGGGAGCGGGTCCTGCTCGACCTCGTGGCGGCGGGTGCGGATGTCCGGGGGCGCCGGGTGCAGTTTGGCGTCGCAGGCGGGGCCGAGGCCGGTGCGGCGTGACTCCGTACCGGTGAGCGGGCGCCCGCACATGCGGCAGCGCACCACCTGTCGGCGGGCGGTCCGGTCGGGCGACGGCTCGACACCGGATTCGGGGAAGGGTTCAGCGGACTCCACGGATCGATCTTCTCAAGACGCCCGTCTACTCTGCGACTTCCGACAGCGCACAACGGAGGAGTTCGCGGGTGAGCAGCGTGCTGACATTGGAGTCGGTCCCCCGGCCGAAGAAGGACAAGAAGGCGGAACAGGACATCGCCCCGGATGCGGTCGCGTCCATCGGCCATGTCATCGAGTTCGCGGACGAGCCGGGCGGGGAGTCCCGGGTGGTCGCCCATGTGGAGCGCGAGCTGCCGCAGGGCGGGATACCCGCGTACCTCGCGGCCCGCAAGACGGGTGCGCGTTCCTTCGTCCTGTGGGCCGACCCCGATCGCCGGGCCCGGCTGGCGACCCTGGTGACCACGTCCGCAGCCGATGGCGTCGCCACGTACCAGGTGCTGGGCGCGCAGGGTGAGCCCATCGGCACAGTCGTCCGCGAGAAGGCCCTCTCCGGGAAGGGGCTGCGGACCCGCTGGACGGTCGCGCAGACCGGTTGCCAGGAGGCGGTCGGCCTCAAGGGCCGGATCTTCTGGTGGTACGTGTGGTGGCTGTTGTTCCCCGTCCAGGTGGCCATCGGCGTGGGCAGCCTCCTGAGCGGCGGCGGCGATGTGGCGCGGGGGCCGCGGCGCATCATCTGGCGGGCCGGCCAGGATGTCCCGCTGGAGTTCCGGTCGGACGACGACGAGATCCATGTCCACGCACCATGGGTCGACTGGCGGCTCGCAGCCGCGCTGACGGCGCTGATCCGCACCTTCGACAGCTGGATGGGCACTCCCTGGGACGACAAGCGGCAGTGAGCCGCAGCGGGCGCCGGTGGTCGGCCCGGACCCGTCAGGGGGCGAGGATTCTGGCCTTCTGAGCCGCGAACTCGCTGTCGCTCAGCACTCCTTGGCTCTTGAGGTCACCGAGTTCCTTGAGCTGAGCGATCTTGTTGCTCATCTCGTCCTCCGGCGCGAGAGACGTGGGAGCGGGCGGCGGCGCCGCAGGGGCGGGCTGGGCCTGTGCCTGCGCGGCGTCCTGCTGAGCCCAGCGGCCCGCCTGCCGCCGGGAGACCCGGTTGGAGACCGAGGTGGCGGTTCCGGCGATCACCGCTGTACGGGCGACGCCGCGAAGAAGGCCTGGCATGGTGCATCTCCTTTGACTGGCTCTACGGGGACGGTCGGCCCGACGGGACCGTGAACGGCTCAGACCCTGGACTCGGCCGCGTCGAGCGAGGCCAGGACCTCCTGGATCGGGATACGCCCGTTGGCGACGAGGCGGCCTCCGGAGCGGCGCAGCGCGGCCGCGAGCGGTCCCGCCCACACGTTCTCGTAGATGAGGATTCCGGCAGCGCTGCCGGGTTCGAGGACCGTGCTCGCCTCGTCGATGTCGTCCTGGCCGAGCAGGCCCGAGGACGCCCCTTCGAACACGGCGAGGCCATCGCCGCCGTCGCCGGTCGCCTCGGAGAGTTCCACGCCCTCGACCGTTCCGTCCTGGTTCTTCCTGACGAAGATCAGATCCAGGATCCGGATGATGCCCCGGTCGACCAGGTCGACCAACAGGGGCAGTCCTTCTCCCGTCATCCGGCTTCCCGCCGGGAACTCGATCACCAGGTAGTCGATCGGTCCCGTCTCGTCGCTCTCGCCGCTCACGCCAGCTCCTCAGAATGTCGACTGCCCCGGTTCCGCCGGAGACCACGGCCCTGGCCATTGCACCAGCGGGTGGACCGCAGCGCATCTCGGCCATGGACGTGGGTGAGCCCGGGCCCTGTTGGGCCATTGGACGGACAGCGGGTCCCTCCCACGGCCGAGTGGTGCGAGCCACACCCCTCCCGTCCCCCGCCGCCACGGATGGTTGTCGCGCGCGGACGGCCTGCGGAGCGGGCCCGGATTCCTGCGGGGACCGGGTCGACGGAGCCGTCCCGGCCGGGCACGACGTGCTGTTCGTCGTGCGCCCGGACGGGCGACTCGCCCCGGTCACGAACGACCGCATCCCGGCTGTACATCCGGGAGACATCGCCGTCCTGCTGAGCCCCCCGCCCAGGCAGCTGTCGGCCTGATGGCGGCCGTCTTCGGCGACGCTCCCGGTCGCGTGCCCGCTCCAGCGCCTCGCCGAGGGTTCGTCCCGGTGCGATCCGCCATCCGTCCGGCGTCCGTTGATCGCCTGATGTGGCCTCACCGACGCGGCACCCGGGGCTCCCGATGCCAGGGGCCGGATTGCTGGACGTGTCGCCTGCGGTGTTACCGGAAGGGAGTCCACCCGGCACCTCCGGTCCGGGACCGTCCGGCGGTGCCGGGGCGGGATTCGCGGACGTTCACGATGGACGTGATCCATGTTCGCGCGGTGAGCCCGCCGGGCCTGACCGACCAGGTGGCCGCAGCCTCCCGTCGGACCGGCGGACCCTGCCGGCGGACTTCCGATTCGTGGACATGGCACGCAAGGTGGTCGGCGTGGGAGGCGTCGGCACGCATGCTGACCCCCTGGGCGACGGGCCGCCCCCGGCGCTGGTCCAAGCGAATGGCCGTACGGAAATCGCCGCCCGCACACAGCGGGGGCATCACGGCCGCGCCCCCGCATTGTGCTAACTCCTTGTGGGCGCTTGCGGAACAGCGTGTTCCAGATGGGTTCCGACGCTGAGGAGACAACGATCATGCCGGCCACCACCAAGGCGCCGCCGGACCCCTTCACGCTGATCCGCACCCGCGCATACACCATGCTCCTCGTGGTGGCGGCGCTTCTCGGAGTACCGGTCTCGGCGGCGGCGTTCGGCTTCCTCGCCCTCGTCCACGAACTCCAGTCGCTCACCTACGACGATCTGCCGAGGGTGCTCGGCTTCACCGGCACGCCCTCCTGGTGGCCGGTGCCGTTGCTGGCCGCGGCCGGTCTGCTGGTCGGGCTGACCGTCCGCCACCTCCCCGGAAGAGGCGGACACCGGCCCGCCGACGGTCTCATGCACACGGGGGCGCCCTCTGCGGTGGAGCTGCCCGGTATCGCAGTCGCGGCGCTCGCCTCGCTGGGTGCCGGGGCGGTGCTCGGTCCCGAGGCGCCGCTCATCGCGCTCGGCGGCGGTCTGGCCGTGTACGCGGTGCGTCTGGTCAAGCCCGGCATCAGCCCCAAGGCGAGTGCCGTGGTGGCAGCCGCGGGGAGCTTCGCCGCCATCAGCGCACTGCTGGGCTCTCCGCTCCTGGGCGCCTTTCTCCTGATGGAGGCCTCGGGGCTGGCCGGGATGATGCTCGGGACGGTCCTGGTGCCGGGACTGCTCGCCGCCGGTATCGGGTCGCTCATCTTCACCGGCCTCGGCTCATGGACCGGCCTGGGAACCTACTCCCTGGCGCTGCGCCATGTGCCCCACGCCGAGGAGCCCGACATCGCGCAGTTCGGCTGGGCAGTCGTGCTGGGCCTCGCGGCAGCCTTCGCCGGCACGGGCATTCAGCGGCTCGCCCTGTTCCTGCAGGCTCGGGTCGAGCGGCGGACGGTGGTGACCACCGTGGTCATGGGCCTGGTCGTCGGCCTGGTGGCGTTCGCGTACGCGCAGGGCACGGGAAGGGACGCATCCGGGGTGCTGTTCTCCGGGGAGAGCGCGCTCGGCCCGCTGCTCTCCCGGAGCGCGGGCTACTCGATTGCCGCGCTCCTGGCGCTCGCCCTGTGCAAGGCACTGGCGTACTGCGCGTCCCTGAGCAGTTTCCGGGGAGGCCCCGTCTTTCCGGCGATGTTCGTAGGAGCGGCGGGCGGGATCGCGCTGTCCCATCTCCCCGGGCTGAATCTGACGTCGGGCTTCGCGATGGGCATCGGTGCCATGTGTGTGGCGATGCTGAAACTGCCGATGACCTCGGTGCTGCTGGCCACCTTGCTGCTGGGGTCCGAGGGCCTCACCGTCATGCCGCTGGTGATCGTCTCGGTCGTGGTCTCCTATGTCGTCACGCTCAGGCTCGCTCCGTCATCGGCCGCCCTGCCTCCGGCACCCGATGCTCCGTCGGGTGCCGGCTCCGGACCGGATCGAGGATGACGGGCAGGCCGTGGCCTCAGGCCCATTCCTCCTCCTGCAGACCCGCGCAGAGCGCCCAGAGGATGAAGACGTTGATGGCGATGAGCACGATGGCCCAGAACGGGTAGAAGGGCAGCCACAGGAAGTTGGCGAGTGCAACCAGGCCTGCGAGCACGATACCCACGACGCGTGCCCATGCGGCCCCGGTGAACAGCGCACAGCCGGCGAGGACTATGACGATGCCCAGAATGAGGTGGATCCAGCCCCAGCCGGTGAGGCTGAACTCGAACACATAGTTGCGTCTGACGACGAAGACGTTGTCCTTGGTGATGGCGGCGATCCCTTCGAAGATCGCCATCGCTCCGCCGAAGATCATCAGAACCGCCGCGAAGGCGGTCCAGCCGTACCGGAAGGGATGATGCGAACTCGGGGTGGCATCACGCGCCACACTCGGCCCGGTGCTGGCACTGGCCATATCGGCCTCCTCGGGTAGCAGAGCAACCCGGCAGACCCGGGTGGGCCCGCCGGGACCTCTCCGAACAAGCGTGGCACGACAGCACCCGGTCAGCAGAACAACCATGTCCGGCCGCCACCCATGACACAACCTTCTCCGATCAGGGATATCGTCTCCACTGTGAGAGAATTCCAAGAGGCGGAGCCCGGCACCGTCGACGCCCGGCTCGCCGCGCGGCTGGGCGAACTGCGCAGCGAACGCGGCTGGTCGCTGGATGAGCTGTCCCGGCGCAGCGCGGTGAGCCGCTCAACGCTGTCCCGGCTGGAGCGCGGCGAGTTGAGCCCGACCGCTTCCCTTCTCGGCAAGTTGTGCACGGTCTACGAGCGGACGATGTCCCGGCTGCTGATGGAGGTGGAGGCGGAACCACCGCAGCTGGTTCCCGCCGCGCGGCAACCGGTGTGGCGGGACGAGGCATCGGGCTTCGTGCGCCGCTCGGTCTCGCCGCCGCACACCGGTCTGCGCGCGGAGGTCATCGAGGGCACTCTCGACGCCGGGGCCGCCATCGCGTACGAGAAAGCGCCCGTGTCCGGCGTGGAACAGCATGTCTGGGTGCTGGAAGGAACGGTCGAGATCACCGTCGACGGCTCCGTGCACACCGTGCGCAGAGGCGACTGTCTGCGCTTCCGGCTGCGCGGCCCTTCGCGCTTCCACTGCCCGGGACCGGAACAGGTCCGCTACGCACTGATGATCGTCCTGCCGTGAATGTTGTGAAGCCGTGAAAGGACCCGCCTCATGACCGAGATCGTCCCGGTCTCCGGACCCGAACTGGTCACCTACGCCGATGAGTTGGCCGCGCTCCTGGTGGAGACCGTGAACGACGGATCGTCGGTGGGATTTCTCGCACCGCTGGACCGTGACGTGGCCGCCGCCTGGTGGCGGGAGAGGGCCGAGGCCGTCGATGCGGGACACCTTCAGGTCTGGATCGCCCGGGACGCGGAACGGCTGGCCGGGACCATCGGCCTGGTCCGGGCTCCGCTGCCGAACGCCCGCCACCGTGCGGAGGTGGCCAAGCTGATGGTCCGTCCGTCGGCCCGCGGCCGGGGTCTCGGCAGGTCGCTGCTCGCCGCCGCCGAGCGGTCGGCCGCCGATGCGGGAGTGACACTGCTGGTGCTGGACACCGAGAGCGGCAGTCCTGCCGAACGGCTCTACCGTTCGGCGGGCTGGGCGGAGTGCGGATCGATTCCGGACTACGCCTGCGACCCGACAGGCATCCTGAAACCGACGACCCTCTACTACAAGGCGGTCGGCTCCGCGCAGGGAACATCGGATGGGGCGGCGAGTCCATCGACGTCCCTGTAGGCAACACCCTCGGCTGAATCCGGGCGATCGGGTTCGTGCCGATCAACTTGCGGGCGTGACAATGGCTGTGGAAGTCACCCTCACAAGGAGAACCTCATGACGCTGCACGACATCCCCCTGCGCACGCTCACCGGCGAGCCCACCTCCCTGGCCGATTACCGTGGCCGGGCGGTCCTGTTGGTGAACGTCGCGTCGAAGTGCGGACTCACCCCGCAGTACGCGGGCCTGGAACGACTCCAGAAGGAGTACGCGAACCGCGGCTTCACCGTGCTCGGCGTGCCGTGCAACCAGTTCGCCGGCCAGGAGCCGGGGAACGCGGAGGAGATCCAGACCTTCTGCTCGACGACGTACGGTGTCAGCTTCCCGCTGCTGGAGAAGACCGACGTGAACGGAGAAGGGCGCCACCCCCTCTATGCCGCGCTGACCGGACTCGCGGACGAGGACGGCGAGGCCGGTGACGTCCAGTGGAACTTCGAGAAGTTCCTCATCTCGCCCGCGGGCGAGCCGGTCGCGCGCCTGCGCCCGCGCACGGAGCCGGAGGCCCCGGAGCTCATCGCAGCCATCGAGTCCCAGCTGCCCGCCTGACCGATTCCGTCCTCGACACCGGACGGCCGCTCTGCGCTCGATCGCCGGGCGGGCCGGAAGTTCGGCCTGCCCGGCGATCGAGGACAGCCGGCGCCGGGGCGCGGGCCGCACGAGCGCGAAACCTTGCACACCACCGCCCCCCTAGCGGATCGGCATGCCCGAAAGGGTGCGGGCGATCACCAGGCGCTGGATCTCGCTCGTGCCCTCGAAGATCGTGTAGATCGCCGCGTCCCGGTGCATCCGCTCCACCGGGTATTCACGGGTGAAGCCGTTGCCGCCGAGGATCTGCACGGCCTGCGCGGTGACCTTCTTCGCCGTCTCGCTCGCGTACAGCTTGGACATGGAACCCTCGGCCGAGGTGAACTGCTTGCCGGTGGTCGCCATCCAGGAGGCGCGCCAGACCAGCAGCCGGGCCGCGTCGATCTGGGTACGCATGTCGGCGAGCTGGAAGGCGATGCCCTGGTTGTCGATGATCGGCCGGCCGAACTGGGTGCGGGTCTTCGCGTAGTCCAGCGCGACCTCGTACGCGGCACGGGCGGTGCCGACAGCCATGGCGCCGACCGCGGGGCGGGAGGCCTCGAAGGTGGCCATCGCGGCATTCTTCACTCGCTCGCCACCGGACGAGGCGCGCTCGCGGGCCCGGGCCAGACGCTGATCGAGTTTCTCCTTGCCGCCGAGCAGGCAGTGGCCGGGGACACGGACGTCCTCGAGGACGACCTCGGCAGTGTGCGAGGCACGGATGCCGTGCTTCTTGAACTTCTGCCCCTGCGAGAGGCCGGGGGTGTTCGGCGGCACGATGAACGAGGCGTGCCCCTTGGAGCCGAGCTCCGCGTCGACCACGGCGACGACGACATGGACGCCTGCGATGCCACCGTTGGTCGCCCAGGTCTTGGTTCCGTTCAGCACCCACTCGTCCTTGGCCTGGTCGTAGACCGCACGGGTGCGCATCGAGGCGACGTCGGAACCCGCGTCCGGCTCGGAGGAGCAGAAGGCGGCGACCTTTACATCATCGGCGTCGCCATACATCTGCGGGATCCAGGTGCCGATCTGCTCCTCGGTGCCGTTGGCGAGGACGCCCACGGCCGCCAGGCCCGTACCGACGATCGACAGGGCGATGCCCGCGTCCCCCCAGAAGAGCTCCTCCATCGCCATCGGGATGCCGAGGCCCGTCGGGTCGAAGAACTGCTGGGCATAGAAGTCGAGGGAGTAGATGCCGACCTTGGCCGCCTCCTGGATGACGGGCCAGGGCGTCTCCTCACGCTCGTCCCACTCCGAAGCCGCCGGCCGGATCACATCCGCGGCGAAGCCGTGAAGCCAGTCACGGACCTGCTTCTGGTCATCGTTGAGTTCGAGCGTGAACTCGGCCATGTTCCCCTCCACGTACTGCCCTGAAAAGCCAATCGTTACTTGCGGTAACCGCAGTCTGTTACCGACAAGTAGCCTCTGTCAACCGCCCGGGTGCCGATCCGCACCCCGCAGGGCAGGGTGTTACGTTGCGCAGGCAGGACGCAATTGCATGGCCAGGGGTGGGGAGAGGCGACATGGAGACCACACGACAGGCCGAGCGCCAGCGGACAGCGGCCGAGAGCCGCCGCCGAGAGCTGCTCGAGGCCGCCGACCGCGTGGTGCTCAGGGACGGGCCGGGCGCCTCGATGAACGCCATCGCGGCGGAGGCCGGAATCACCAAGCCCATCCTCTACCGGCACTTCGGCGACAAGGGCGGCCTCTACCGCGCCCTCGCCAAGCGCCACACCGATGCCCTGCTCATCGCTCTGCGGGCCGCGCTCGACGCACCCGCCGAGCGCCGTCGGCGCGTGGAGTCGACGCTCGACACCTATCTCGCGGCGATCGAGGCCCGCCCGCAGGTCTACCGCTTCCTGATGCACCCGTCCGACGACGCGGCCCCCTCGACCGAGCAGGGCTTCGATGTCGGAAGGCACTCCGCACCGCTGCTGCGCCGGCTCGGCGAGGAGCTCGCCCTCGTGATCGCCGAGCGGGTGGATCTGGGCCCGGACAGCGAGGCCATGGCCCGCATCTGGGGCCACGGCATCGTCGGCATGATGCACGCCGCGGGCGACTGGTGGCTGGGAGAACGCCCTTGCTCCCGCGAGCAGTTGGTACGCAGCCTGGCGGATCTGCTGTGGGGCAGGCTGGCCGAGGCGGGCGACCGGCCCGGCGGCCCGGGATTCTGAGGGTCTGTGCGGTCAGCCGCCCGGCGCCCAGGGCGCCCGGCGGGCCGCGCGCAGCGCTCTCGCCCGGCGCAGCCCGGTCAGCCGGTCCGTGTACACCGTGCCTTCGAGGTGGTCGCACTCGTGCTGCAGGCAACGGGCGAAGAAGCCGGTCCCGGTGACCCGCACCGGCTCGCCCGCCACGTTCACGCCCTCGACGACGGCGCGGTCGAAGCGCGGGGTGCCGGCCTCGATGCCGGGCAGCGAAAGACAGCCCTCCGGGCCGCGTACGGTGATGCCGTCCGCCTCGACCAGCTCCGGGTTGACGAGATGCCCGAGGTGACGGACGTCGTCGTCGTCCGGGCAGTCGTAGACGAACACCCGCAGCGGAACGCCGACCTGATTGGCCGCGAGTCCGACCCCCTGGGCCGCGTACATGGTGGCGTACATGTCCTCGACGAGGCGGGCGAGCGAGGGACCGAAGTCCGTGACGGGTTCGCAGGCACCGTGCAGCACCGGATCACCGAGCAGACTCATGGCACGAATCAGTCCGGAACTGCCGGGGATCGGGCGGTTTCGCATGGAGGCAATCGTACGTTCCACGTGACCTCCACCTTCCCGGCGGTGCCGCGGTGCAGTCGCCGCGCCGGACATCGATAGGCTGGGCGCGGACCGATGCAAGGAGGATCTAGGACGATGGCAGGCAACACGGAGCCGCTGTCGCCGCGGGCCAAGCTGGCCGTGACGGCGGGTAAGGCCGCGGCAGCGGTGTCGCGCGCTGCGGGGCGCGGCAGCGGATCGGTGATCGGCGGCCGGGTGGCGCTCAAGCTCGACCCCGACCTGCTGGGGCGGCTGGCGCAGCACCTGGATGTGATCCTCGTGTCGGCGACGAACGGCAAGACGACGACGACCCGGCTCATCGCCGAGGCACTGCGGGCTGCGGGCCCGGTCGTGTCGAACGCGCTCGGAGCGAACATGCCGGCGGGCATCACCTCGGCACTGGCAGGCGGCTCGGACGCGAAGTACGGCGTGATAGAGGTCGACGAGAAATACCTCGCCGGGGTCGCTCGCGACACGACGCCCAAGGTGATCGCGCTGCTCAACCTCTCCCGCGACCAGCTGGACCGCGCCGCGGAGACCCGGATGCTCGCGGAGAAGTGGCGTGAGGGGCTGTCCGGCTCGAAGGCCGTGATCGTCGCCAACGCCGACGACCCGCTGATCGTCTGGGCGGCGTCCTCCTCCCCCAATGTGGTGTGGGTCGCGGCCGGCCAGGCGTGGAAGGACGACGCCTGGTCCTGCCCGTCCTGCGGCGGTGTGATGCAGCGTCCCGGTGATGACTGGTTCTGCGGCGAGTGCGGATTCCGCCGCCCCGCCCCCAGCTGGGTGCTGCACGGCGACTACGTCCTGGACCCGCACGGTTCGGCGTGGCCGATCCACCTCCAGCTCCCCGGCCGCGCCAACAAGGCCAACGCCACCAGCTCCGCCGCCGTGGCCGCCGTCTTCGGTGTGCCGCCGCAGGTCGCGCTGGAGCGCATGTACCAGGTGCAGGCCGTCGCGGGCCGCTACGACGTGGTCAGCTTCCTCGGCCGTGAGCTGCGGCTGCTGCTGGCGAAGAACCCTGCGGGCTGGCTCGAAACGTTTTCCCTGATCGACCCGCCGCCCACCCCGGTGATCCTCTCCGTCAACGCCCGTGGCGCGGACGGCACGGACACCTCCTGGCTGTGGGACGTGGACTACACCCAGCTCGCCGGTCACCCGATCTTCGTGCTCGGCGACCGCAAGCTGGACCTCGCGGTCCGCCTCGAAGTCGCCGGTCTCGACTTCCGGGTCTGCGAGAACCTCGACGAAGCCGTGCAGCAGGCTCCGCCCGGCCGTATCGAGGTCATTGCCAACTACACCGCCTTCCAGGACCTGCGCCGTCGTGTCGGCAACTGACCCCGGCCCCGGCCACCTCCGGAGAGGACGAAGCATGAGCAACAACGGTCTGCGTCTGGTCTGGGTCTACCCCGACCTCCTCAGCACCTACGGCGACCAGGGCAATGCGCTCGTGGTGGAGCGCCGGGCCCGCCAGCGCGGTCTCGACGTGCAGCGCGTCGACGTCCGCAGCGACCAGCCGGTCCCGACGTCCGGCGACATCTATCTGATCGGCGGCGGTGAGGACCGGCCGCAGCGCCTCGCCGCGGAGCGGTTGCGCCGCGACGGCGGGCTCAGCCGGGCCGCGTCCAACGGCGCGATCATCTTCTCGGTCTGCGCCGGGTACCAGATCCTCGGTCATGAGTTCATCAACGACCTGGGTGAGCGCGAGCCCGGCCTCGGGCTGCTCGACGTGGTCTCCACCCGCGGCGAGGGGGCCCGGTGCGTCGGTGACGTACTGGCCGACATCGACCCGCGCCTCGGCCTGCCGCCACTGACCGGTTTCGAGAACCACCAGGGCATCACCCATCTCGGCCCGACGGCACGGCCGTTCGCCCGGGTGCAGTTCGGCGGCGGCAACGGCACCGGCGACGGCACCGAGGGTGCGTACAACGACACCGTCTTCGGTACGTACATGCACGGGCCCGTGATGGCGCGCAACCCGCTGATCGCGGATCTGCTGCTGAAGCTTGCACTCGATGTCAACGCCCTGCCGCCGACGGACGACCGCTGGTACGAGGCGCTGCGCGCCGAGCGCATCGCCTCGGCGACCCAGCCCGCGTGACCCGTATGACGCGTAATTCGCTCAACTGAGCGGAGTCCAGCAGGCGGACGCCCGGTTCGGTCCCGCCACCCTGCGCCGGTAGGGTGGCGGGGATCCAACCGGACGACGTGGTCCGGTCGTCGGCCCACGTTGCAAAGGTTTCCCGGGCAATGCGAATTGGTGTGCTCACCTCCGGCGGCGACTGCCCCGGCCTCAACGCCGTCATCCGTTCCGTCGTCCATCGCGCGGTGGTCGACCACGGCGACGAGGTCATCGGCTTCCACGATGGGTGGAAGGGTCTCCTCGAGTGTGACTACCGCAAGCTCGACCTCGACGCGGTCGGCGGCATTCTCGCCCGCGGCGGTACCATCCTCGGCTCCTCCCGGGTCCAGCCCGCCCATCTGCGCGGTGGCGTCGAACAGGCCAGGGGCCATGTCGCAGATCTCGGTCTCGACGCGATCATCCCCATCGGCGGCGAGGGCACACTCAAGGCGGCCAATCTGCTCTCCGAGGCGGGTCTGCCGATCGTCGGCGTACCGAAGACGATCGACAACGACATCGCCTCCACCGATGTGACCTTCGGCTTCGACACCGCCGTCGGTGTCGCCACCGAGGCCCTCGACCGGCTGAAGACCACCGCCGAATCCCACCAGCGGGTGCTGATCGTCGAGGTCATGGGCCGCCACACCGGCTGGATCGCCCTGCACTCGGGCATGGCGGCCGGTGCGCACGCCATCGTCGTGCCGGAGCGCCCCTTCGACATCGACGAGCTGACCGAGCTGGTCGGCAAGCGCTTCTCGGCCGGCAAGAAGTTCGCGATCGTCGTCGTCGCCGAGGGCGCCAAGCCGCGCCCGGGCGGCTCCATGGAATTCGAGCAGGGCACCAAGGACATCTACGGGCACGAACGGTTCGCCGGCGTGGCCACGCGGCTCTCCATCGAGCTGGAGCAGCGCCTGGGCAAGGAGGCCCGCCCGGTGATCCTCGGCCATGTGCAGCGCGGCGGCACCCCGACCGCGTACGACCGTGTTCTCGCCACCCGTTTCGGCTGGCACGCGGTGGAGGCCGCGCACCGTGGCGAGTTCGGCATGATGACGGCGCTGCGCGGCACGGACATCGCCATGGTGCCGCTGAGTGAGGCTGTGGAGACCCTCAAGACGGTCCCGGCCGAGCGGTACGCCGAGGCGGAGTGCGTGCTCTGAGTGACACCCCTGTCCGACGAACTGCCCCCGGCCGCAGCTGCGGCCGGGGGCAGTTCTACTCTGGTCGGGACAACCGGCGCGAATCGGGGACGTCCCCAGCAGGAGTGAACAGATGGATCACAGCGGGCACGGCATGAACATGGATCTGCCGCCGTTCACGCTGGGACGTGGGCTCCAATTCTCCGCGGACCCGTTCTTTCTCATCGGCTGCGTGCTCGCCATCGGCCTGTACGGGTACGCCGTGCTGCGGCTGCGCAGGCGCGGGGACAGCTGGCCGGCCGGCCGGATCGTCTTCTTCGTCGTCGGTGTGCTGTCCATCGCCCTGGTGATGTGCACCAAGCTGAACGACTACGGCATGGTCATGTTCAGCGTGCACATGGTGCAGCACATGGTGATCAGCATGCTGTCGCCTATTCTGCTGCTGCTGGGCGCTCCGGTGACTCTGGCGCTGCGTGCACTCCCGGTCGCGGGGCGTGACCGCACCGGCCCGCGCGAGCTGCTGCTCATGTTGCTGCACAGCCGGTACATGAAGATCATCACGCATCCGGTCTTCACGATTCCACTCTTCATCGCCAGCTTGTACGCGCTGTACTTCACCCCGCTCTTCGACTTCCTGATGGGTTCGAAGACCGGGCACATCGCGATGATGGTGCACTTCCTCGCGGTCGGTCTGGTGTTCTTCTGGCCGATCATGGGCGTCGACCCGGGGCCGCACCGGCCCGGCTATGTGATGCGGATGCTGGAGCTGTTCGCGGGGATGCCGTTCCACGCGTTCTTCGGTATCGCGCTGATGATGGCGACATCCCCGATGGTGGAGACGTACAAGAATCCGCCGGCCTCGCTCGGCATCGACGCTCTGAGCGATCAGAACTGGGCAGGCGGTATCGCCTGGGCATTCAGCGAGATCCCGTCGGTGCTGGTGCTGATCGCGCTGGTCTTCCAGTGGTACCGCTCCGAGCAGCGGACGGCGAAGCGCTCCGACCGGGCGGCCGAACGGGACGGGGACCAGGAGCTGCAGGCGTACAACGCCTATCTCGCCTCGTTGCAGGCGCGCGGGCAGTAGCGGTGGGCATGCCTCCGGGGTGACGATGGCATCCACGGCCGCGTGGCCGACGAGGAGGGTGCGGGCATGTCCGGATCCACGAAGACCATGGGAGTGATCACCGTGGCGGCCCTGGTGGCGGTCACCGGCTACACGGTGGCGCTGGGGAGCAGCGGCTGGCTCTGGTTCGGATGGGTGGTGCTCGGCCTGATCACCCTGGGGATGGCCGCGACGCGCGAGTCCTGAGCCGGGTGGGTCACCCGGCCCGGGCCGGTCCGGCTCAGAAGCGGAAGACAGGTCCGGTGACCGCGTCCATCACGCAGGCGTCCGGGAACGTCCGCTGCCACCTGACGGGGCGCCCGTCCCAGGTGCCGGTGGCGGTGGCCGTCACCGGGGCGTACCCCTCGACGCACAGGCGCGGGCTGCCGGGCAGGGCGTCCAGGTCGCCTTCCGCCCGGTCGATCGCCGCGCAGGCGGCGGCCGCATGGGGGTGATGGGCGTCCGGGGCGGGCGGGCAGAACAGTGCGACGCCGCGGATCCAGGTGTCCTCACTGCCCGAGACGGTGAGGAGGAGCCCGCGGTCCGGCACCGGGGCATTGGACTCGTCGGCCGCGGCAGGCACCGCGACGGTGAGAGCGAGCAGGGCAGCGGCGGCGACAGCGGCGCGCAGGCGCATTGGAGAACTCCTGTGGCTCGGGGGTCGGGGGCGTCCAGGGGATGGACCGGGTACGTCTCGGGCGCCCTGGACGGCCCGCATTCGGGAACCCGGCAAGATGATCTTCTGATCGGTGCCGCCGGAACGAGCGGCAGCAAGGCTTTCGGCGCCGGCGATGTCGCGGCAGGGCGAACGGTCATCTCCACCGCACCGGCCAAGGCCGGCACGTATCCATACATCTGCACCATTCACCCTTGCATGAAGGGTTCGCTCACTGTCCGATGACGCGCACGGAATCCCGCGCGGGCGCAACACACGGTTGCGGCCTCAGGCGCACCTCGTGTCACCAGCAATCGCGTGCCGAGGGCCGACCGTTCGACAGGGCGTCACGTTCACGAACCCGTAAAGCAGTTGTGATTCGACTCTTGACAGGTGCGCATCATCGCGCCACTTTGGGAGCGCTCCCATGACCAGGCCGCCGCCCCTGAGCAACACCCCCACGAACCCGTCTGCGGAGAACCTCCGCAGGCGTACGAGAGGAGCACGGAGCCCCAATGAGAACCAGAGGCACCACCCTGCATGGAGTACGCCGCACAATGGCCGCGCTCTCCGCCCTGGCGCTGGGCGCGGCGCTGGCGGTGGCCATACCCTCGCCGGCGTCGGCCGCAGCCCGGGTCGACAACCCGTACGCGGGCGCCACCGCGTACGTGAACCCCGACTGGTCCGCCAAGGCGGCGGCCGAACCGGGCGGCAGTGCGATCGCCGACGAGCCCTCCTTCGTCTGGATGGACCGCATAGCCGCCATCGAGGGCGCGGGCGACGCGATGAGCCTGCGCGAGCACCTCGACACCGCCCTGGACCAGGGCGCGAACCTCTTCCAGGTGGTCATCTACGACCTGCCGGGACGGGACTGCGCCGCGCTGGCGTCCAACGGTGAGCTCGGCCCGACCGAGCTCGACCGGTACAAGACCGAGTACATCGACCCCATCGCCGGCATCCTTGCCGACCCGGCCTACGCGAGTCTGCGCATCGTCACCGTCATCGAGCCGGATTCGCTGCCGAACCTGGTCACCAACGCCGGCGGCTCGGCCGGATCCACCGAGGCGTGCGCGACGATGAAGGCGAACGGCAACTACGAGAAGGGTGTCGGCTACGCCCTGCACGCCCTCGGTGCGATTCCCAACGTGTACAACTACATCGATGCGGCCCACCACGGCTGGCTGGGCTGGGACTCCAACTTCGTCCCGGCGGCCCAGGAGTTCAAGAAGGCCGCGACGACGGAGGGCGCCACGGTCGCCGATGTCCAGGGCTTCATCGTGAACACGGCCAACTACTCGGCCCTGAAGGAGCCGAACTTCAAGGTCAGCGACACCGTGAACGGCACAACGGTACGTCAGTCCACGTGGGTCGACTGGAACTTCTATGTCGATGAGCTCTCCTTCGCGCAGGCTCTGCGCACGGAGCTGGTCAGCCAGGGCTTTGCCTCGAACATCGGCATGCTGATCGACACGGCCCGCAACGGTTGGGGCGGTTCCGCCCGGCCCACCGGTGCAGGACCGCTGACCAGCGTGGACGACTATGTCAACGGGGGCCGCGTCGACCGGCGCATCCACGCGGGCAACTGGTGCAACCAGAGCGGTGCGGGCATCGGTGAGCGGCCCACCAGTGCCCCCGAACCCGGTATCGACGCCTACGTCTGGGCGAAGCCGCCGGGCGAGTCGGACGGCAACAGCCGGCCCATCGACAACGACGAGGGCAAGGGATTCGACCGGATGTGCGACCCCACGTACACCGGTAACGGCCGTAACGGCAACAACCTGACCGGCGCCCTGCCGAACTCCCCGCTCGCGGGTCACTGGTTCTCCGCGCAGTTCCAGGAGCTGGTACGCAACGCCTACCCGCCGCTCGACGGCAGTGGCGGCGGGAACGACGACACCCAGGCGCCCACCGTGCCAACGGGTCTGAAGGTCACGGGGAAGACCAGTGGCAGCGTCTCGCTGTCATGGACGGCGTCGACCGACGACACCGCGGTGACCGCGTACGACGTGTACCGGGCGGGAGTTCGGGTGGGTTCCTCCGCCTCGACCTCCTACACGGACACGGGCCTGACGGCCTCGACCGCGTACAGCTACACGGTCAGGGCGCGGGATGCTGCCGGCAATGTCTCGGCGGCTTCCGCGGCGGTCTCGGCCACGACCGACCAGGGCGGCGGCACCGGGAACGGCGCCCTCAAGGTCCAGTACAAGAACACCGATTCCTCCACTACCGACAACCAGATCCGGATGGGTCTGCAACTGGTCAACACCGGATCCACCGCGGTGGATCTGTCCACGGTGAAGGTGCGGTACTGGTTCACACCCGAGGCCGGTGCGCGCACGTTCTCCACCGCGTGCGACTACGCGGTCATCGGCTGCTCCCATGTGAACAGCGGAGTGTCCTCCTCGGGCGGTTCGGCCGCGGGTGCCAGCCACTACCTGGAGGTCGGCTTCGGCAGCGGCAGCCTGGCCGCGGGAGCCTCCACCGGGGAGATCCAGCTGCGGCTGAACAAGACCGACTGGTCCAACTTCGACGAGGCCGACGACTACAGCCGTGGAACCAACACGGCCTACGCAGACGCTTCGAAGATCGCCGTCTATGCGGGCGGCACCCTCTCCTGGGGCACCGCTCCCTGACCTGGTCTCCCCGTCGCCGTCCGTATGGGCGGCGACGGGGCGAGGGCCGGGTGAGGGACACGCCCGGCACGATCCGCCCCCTGTCGCTCTCCCGGCAGGGGGCGGCCGATGTTTCTCAGGCGGACTGAATCCCGGGACGGCCCGCCTCGGTCACGAGCGAGGTGCGGGTCGAGACGGGGGCGCCGGGGGTGGTGACGTACGGGAGGACCCGGAAGTCGGCGCGGCAGCTCTCCTTGGTCAGCGAGCAACGTACGTATCCGCGCTGGAAGTTGGTGAACTTGATGTGCTCGTTCGCCGCGAGCAGCCTGGCTCCGGAGGGGTCCAGGTCCATCCCGTCCTTCGTGGTGGAGATGGACGAACCGACGAACTCGACGCCGAGCGTGGGCGATTCGGGGTCGTCGAAGTTCTGCTTGAGATCGGCGGCGAGGTGACGGTGCATGTCACCGGTGAGCACGACGGGGTTGCTCACGCTGCGGTCGGTGATCTCCTTGAACAACCTTTGGCGTGCGTCCACATAGCCGTCCCAGAAGTCCATCACGAATGCCTGGCCGGGGCCCGGGTCGGTGTCGACCTGGGTCACGGGGATCTGCTGGGAGATCAGGTTCCACGTCGTGTCCGACCGTCCGAGGCCGCGGTAGAGCCACTGCTCCTGTTCCGGGCCGAGGATGGTGCGGCCGGGTGTCAGCCGTTCGTCGCAGCCACTCCTGGTGCCGTCGCCGCAGGGCTGGTCATCGCGGAAGAGCCTCGTGTCGAGGATATGGAACGTGGCCATCCGCCCGTAGCGCAGGCTGCGGTACATCCGGGCCTCGAAGCCGTTCGGCTTGTTCGGCAGCCTCAGCGGAAGATGTTCGTAGTACGCCTGGAAGGCCGCCGCCGCGCGTTGCCGGAAGACCGCCGGGTCCTGGTCGGGTTCGGTGTCGGCCTTGGACCTGTCGCGCGCCCAGTTGTCCTCGACCTCGTGGTCGTCCCAGACGACGGCGAACGGGTGGACCCGGTGGGCGGCCATGAGGTCGGGGTCGAAGCGGTGGAGGGCGTGGCGGTTGCGGTACTGGACGAGGTCCATCGGCTCGGGGCGCAGTTCGGCGGCGACGGGGACGTTGCGTACACCGCCCATCGCGTCGATGGCGTTCTCGTAGATGTAGTCGCCGAGGTGCAGGACCAGGTCGACGTCCTCCTCGGCAAGGTGCCGGTAGGCGGTGTAGAAGCCTTCGAACCACGCCTGGCAGGAGACGAAGGCGAAGTCGAGTTCCTTGGGGCGGCTGTGCGGCGGGGGTGCGGTGCGGGTGCGGCCGACGGGGCTGTGCACACCGCCGGCGCGGAAGCGGTAGTAGTAGTGCCTTCCCGGCTGCAGCCCGGAGACCTCGACATGGACGGAGTGGGCGAGTTCGGGCACTGCGCGGGTCCGTCCCCGGCGTACGACGGATCGGAAGCGTTCGTCGCGGGCGACCTCCCACTGGACGTCGACGGAGTACGGCGGCATTCCTCCGGCCCCGTCGGGGGCGAGGGGCTGGGGCGCGAGGCGGGTCCACAGCACGAATCCGTCCGGCCATGGGTCGCCGGAGGCGACTCCCAGGGCGAACGGATCGTCGTGGAAGGGGGCGTCACCCCAGGCGTGGCCCGCCGACAGACCGGCCGCGGCAAGGGCCATCCCGACCGTCCCACCGAGCATCGCCCGTCTGCCGAATCCTCCGGTGCCGCCTGACCCACTGTTCATTTGCATGAAACTCGTCCCTTCGTCGGGCGGGATCCCGTGCGGTACGAGGTGGGATCGACGCGTGATTTCACGTCCGCTCATGTGGTAATCACAGGCTGAATATCACAGGGGAATCACACGCCACAAGACCACACGCCGGTGGTCGCAATACCGTTCACAGGCGGTTAGTTGGGGAGACATCGACCATTTCCCGAGGCGACCGAGGACGGGACGGCAACACCCTTGACACCCCTCAGGGGGGCTCATAGTCTCCACGCCACAGAATTAACGTTAGATTTCACATCGGGAAAATCGGTGCGACGGAAGGACGTGCTCGTGTCCGGTCCCTCGGCAGCGGATGTGCCCGCCCACCGCCCCGCCGAAGGATCAACGGCCGGACGTCCCGAAGACCGGACGCTGCGGCCGTACGGCCTGCGATGCGAGCACCGCACCACTCCGATGGGAATCGACGAACCCGCGCCCCGGCTCTCCTGGCGGCTGGCGTCCGACCGCCGCGGCGACGACCCGGTGGCCTACCGGGTCCGTGTTGCCGAACGCCCCGAGGAGCTGGACAGGGACGGTCAACTCCTGTGGGACACAGGACGGGTGTCGGATTCCCATGCGGCCGCCGTGGAGTACGCCGGCCCCGCTCTCCCCGGCCGTACCCGCTGTCACTGGCGGGTCTCCGTATGGCCGGCCGGAACGGCGGTGCCCGCCGAGGCCACGTCCTGGTTCGAGACGGCCTTCACCGACAGCGGGGCGTGGCGGGCATCGTGGATCACCCACGACCCGCATCCGGTCGACGTCATGGACGCACCCACCGAGGGCGAGTTCGCCCTCGACGACCACGGGCTCGCCCCTTGCCCCGTCCTGCGACGCACCTTTACCGGCTCGCCCGGCACGCGCGCCCGGCTCCTTGTCAGCGCGCGCGGCCTGTACGAGGTCCGGCTCAACGGCGTACGGGTCGGCGACGCCGAACTCGCCCCCGGCTGGACCGATTACCACTGCCGCATCCAGTACCAGACCTATGACGTGTCCGAGCTGCTGCGTGAGGGTGAGAACGTTCTTGCCGCGACGGTCGCCGACGGCTGGTGGAGCGGATTCGTCGGCTTCGAGCCGCGCAGGGCCGGAGCACACTACGGCTCGTTCCCCCAGCTCCTGGCCGAACTTCACCTCACCGGCCCGGATGGCCGCAGTACCGCGATCGTCACCGACGAGACGTGGCGCACCAGCACGGGAGTCGTCCGTCACGCGGATCTGCTGATGGGCGAGTGCCATGACCTGCGGCACTCGGCCGACGGCTGGGATCTGCCGGGCTTCGACGACACCGGCTGGTCCCCGGCCCTGGTCGCGGGGAGGGACCATCATCTGCTCGTGGCGTCCGTCGACGAGCCCGTGCGGGCGATGGCCGAACTGCGTCCGCGCTCGGTCAGACGCGTCTCCCCGGACACCCACATCGTCGACTTCGGCCAGAACCTCGCCGGTCGCGTTCGGCTCCGGATCGATGAACTCGCCGCCGGGGCAAGGGTGGTGATCCGCCATGCCGAGGTGCTGGACGAGTCGCACCAGCTGTACACGGCCAATCTGCGGACTGCCGCCGCGACCGATGTGCTCGTCGGGGACGGGCGCCCGGACATCGTGTTCGAGCCGCGATTCACCTATCACGGCTTCCGTTACGCGCAGATCAGTGGAATCGCGGAGCTGACCGAGTCCGATGTCGTGGCTGTGGCACTGCACAGCGACACCCCGTGGGCCGGGGAGTTCGACTGCTCGGACGCCGAGCTCCGGCGGCTCCACGACTGTGTGGCGTGGGGACAGCGCTCGAACTTCGTCAGTGTGCCCACGGACTGTCCGCAGCGGGACGAACGGCTCGGCTGGCTGGCCGACGCGCAGGTCTTCCTGCCCACGGCCGCGCTCAACGCGGAAGTCGCCGCGTTCTTCACCAAGTGGCTGCGCGACATCGATGACGCCCGCACCCCCGACGGCGGTTTCACCAATGTCGCCCCACGCCTCGTGGGGGTCTGCGCCGAAGGAGCGCCCGGCTGGGGCGACGCGGGTGTGATCATCCCGTGGCACCTCTACCGCACCTATGACGACCCGCGCTTCCTCGCCCGGGCCCTGGAGGGAATGCGCGCGTGGGTAGACCTGATTCACCGTCATAACGCGGATCTGGTCTGGCGCAGGCGGGTGGGTCCGCACTTCTCCGACTGGCTCGCCCCCGGCACCCCCACCCCGCGCGATGTCATCGCCACGGCCTGCTTCGCGCACAGTGCCCACCTCACCGCGAAGGCTGCCGATGCCCTGGGCCGGAAGGACGTCGCGGATCACTACCACCGGCTGGCCGACGACATTCGCCGCACGTTCGCCGAGCACTTCGTCACCGTCGAGGATGCTGACGCACCTCCTGCCGTACGTATCGCAGGAGACACCCAGACCGGCTATCTCATCGCCCTCGCCTTCGATTTGCTGCCCGCGGACCTCGCCGATGCCGCCGCACACCGTCTCGCCGAACTCGTCGAGTCGGCCGGACCCGCCCTCCTGACCGGATTCCTGGGGGTCGCGCTCGCCGCGCCCGTCCTCGACACCCATGGACGCGCCGACCTCGCCCATGCGCTCCTGAACCGTGACGAAGTGCCGTCGTGGCGGTTTCCGCTGCGGCACGGCGCCACCACGATCTGGGAGCGCTGGGACGGGTGGACCCCCGATGCCGGGTTCCGCGCACCGTCGATGAACTCCTTCAACCACTACGCGCTCGGCTCGATCGGCGAATGGCTCTACCGCGGTGTCGCCGGCCTCGATCAGGCGCCGGACTCCACCGGATACCGGCATCTGCGGATTCGGCCCCGCCCCGGTGCCCTGCGCCACGCGAGCGCCCGCCACGAATCGGTCCGCGGCACCGTCGAGGTGACCTGGGAGAGGCGCGGCGGCCTGCTCGCCCTGCACGTACTGGTGCCGCCCGGCTCCACCGCCGATGTGTACGTGCCCACCACGGACCCCCGCTCGATCCGTGAATCGGGCGTTGTCCCAAGGGCCGACGACCGTCACATCACGCTGCTCGCGACCGCCTCCGACCACGTTCTCTACCGCGTGTCCTCCGGCGTCTACCGCTTCACCGCGACTCACCCACCGGCAGACGGCCACGCCGGTACATCTCCTGCGGACCGGCCCGAGCCATCGCTCACCCCGAGCCGACGCACATCAGGACCGGCGGCGAAACCATCGTCCGCCCGTTCGCACGAGGAGGACACACCATGACGACGGGTTCTCACAGCCGGCCGGGCCGGGGCACGGTCGGCCGCCGGGGATTTCTCCGTATCGGCGGTGGGGTCGCGGCGCTCGCTGCCCTTCCCTCCGCACTGACCGCCTGCTCCGATTCGAGCAACGGCTCCGGCAAGTTGCGCATCGTCGGCGTCGCCGACCAGCAGAAACCGATCGAGGAACTCGTCGCGCTGTACCGCAAGTCCCACCCCGACGACGATTTCTCCACCTCGTTCGCACCCACGGACCAGGTGCAGACAGTGGTGCGCACCCAACTCGCGGGTGGCAACGCCCCCGATGTGCATGTGCTCTATCCCGGCAGCGGAAGCGCCATGTCCATGGTCGAGCTGGCCAAGGCCGGGCTGCTCTCCGACCTCAGTGACCAGGCGTGGACCAAGGAGGTCCCGGCGAACTTCCATCCTGCGTACCGGTACAAGGGCAAGACGTATCTGTATTCGGCGGGAAGCAGCGTCATCGGCGCCATCTACAACAAGAAGGCCTTCGCCGAGGCCGGCGTCGAGCCACCCAAGACGTGGAGTGAACTCCTTGACGTCTGCGCGAAATTGAAGGCCAAGGGCGTGATTCCGATCGCGCTCGGCGCGCAGACTGCCTGGGTCACCCAACTGATCACCTACGCGCTGGTCCCCAACGCCGTCTACGCGAAGAACCCCGGTTTCGACGCCGAGATGGCCGCCGGGCGGGCGCACTTCCGCGGCTCCGGGTGGGCCGGCGCGATGGGCAAGTACCAGGAGTTGCAGCGCCGGGGGTTCTTCAACGACAACCCCAACGGAACGACGTACGAGCAGCAGACATCCATGGTCGCTAGTGGTAAAGCGGCGATGGCCGTCCAGGTCTCCGCCGTGCTCGCCAACTTCCGTCGGGCCACCCGGACACCGGACGACCTCGGCATGTTCCCGTTCCCCGGCGGTGACGACGCCTCGAACCTGTGGATCCCGGCAGGCATCGTCGTCGGCCTCGGTGTCTCCGCACGGTCCAGAAAGGCAGCGGGGGCAGAGGCGTTCATCGAGTTCCTCGGCAAGCAGGAGAACGTCGACCGCTGGGCGCAGTCCGTTGCCGCGATTCCGTTCAAGCGCGATGCGTCCACCGAGATCGACCCCGTCCTCAATGACTTCCTGCCCATCATCGACGACAACCGGGCCGTCCCCTTCATGGACCAGAGCTGGCCCAACGCCGAGGTGCAGCCCGCCCATTTCGCCGCCGTACAGAACCTGCTCGCAGGAAAGACGGACGTCGACGGCGCCCTGAGTCAGATGGACAAGGCCTACGGGAAGAAATCGTGACGACCACGTCCGAGAAGGCCGCCTACGGCCAGGTCGGCAAGGCCGGAGGCGGGCCGCGGACCGGCTCCGGCCGCCCGGCCCGGCACCGCGATCACACGGTCCCACCGTGGCTCTTCGTGGTTCCGGCGCTCGTCGTCTACGGCGTCGTCGTCCTGTACCCGAGCCTCGCCGGGGTGATGTACGCCTTCACCGACTGGTCCGGCATCGGCAGCTTCTCCTTCACCGGCCTGGACAACTTCCGGGCCCTGCTCGACGACAGCCGGGCACTGGAGTCCGTGAGCAACACACTGCTGCTCACCGTCGCCGTGGTCGTAGTCCAGAACGGCGTCGGCCTGCTGCTCGCACTCGGCGTCCACGCCGACATCAAGTCCCGCGCGCTGCTGCGGCTGATCTTCTTCGCGCCCGCCGTCGTCAGCCCCGTCATGGTCGCGATCCTGTGGAAGTACGTCTACAACCCCGAGAACGGCGCAGGCCTCAACGGTGTCCTCGGCGCGGTCGGACTCGGCGGTCTGCGTCAGGACTGGCTCGGCGATCCCTCGCTCGCCCTGTGGTCCGTCGCGGCGATGGTCGTATGGCAGTACGCCGGATACTCGATGGTCGTCTTCCTCGCCGGCCTGCAGGGCGTACCCGCCGAGCTCCACGAGGCCGCGAGAATCGACGGCGCCGGCACCTGGCAGCGCTTCCGCTATGTCACCTGGCCGCTGCTGGCCCCGGCCTTGACGATCAACCTCATGCTGTCGACCATCGGCGGTCTCAAACTCTTCGACCAGGTCTACGCGGCCACCAACGGCGGACCCGGCACCTCCAGCGAAACCTTGTCGACCGTGCTGTACAAGGAAGCTTTCGTCTACGGGAAGTTCGGCTACAGCACCGCCGTCGCCCTCGTCCTCGCGCTGTTCGTCGCCGCGGTCTCCCTGGTCCAGCTTCGCCATCTGCGCGCGAGGGAGGTGACCGCGTGATCACCGAAACGTCCCGCAGACCCGCGAAGCAGAAATCCGGACGCAGGGGCCGCAGACCACGGTTCGGGCGGTACGCCCTCGAACTTGTCATGATCGCGGTAGCCGTCATGTTCCTGTTCCCGGTGTACGCCCTGATCACCCTGGCGATGAAGGACCCGCAGCAGATCTCCGTCTCGCCCCTCTCGCTGCCCTCCCCACCCACCTTCGCCAACTTCGGCAATGCCTGGTCCTCCGCGTCGCTGGGGGCCGCCCTGCTCAACAGCACGGTCATCACCGCTGTGAGTCTGCTGATCCTCGTCGTCCTGGGTTCCACGGGGGCCTACTACCTCGCTCGCCGCGCCCGCGGCATCGGATACGGCCTGTACATCCTGTTCCTGCTGGGCATCGTGCTGCCCTTCCAGCTCGGCATGATCCCGCTCTACAAACTCGTCGACGATCTGGGCTGGCTCGGCACCTACCAGGGCATGGTGCTCTTCTACACGGGCATCCAACTGCCCTTCACCGTCTTCCTCTACACCGGATTCATCCGGGCCCTGCCGCAGGACTACGCACAGGCCGCGCTCATCGACGGCTGCAACCACCGGCAGGCGTTCACCCGGATCGTCTTCCCTCTGCTGCGCCCCATCACCGGCACCGTGATCATCCTGAACGCCGTGTTCATCTGGAACGACTTCTTCACCCCGCTGCTGTACCTGGGCGGTTCCGACAAGGAGACCGTGCCCGTCGGTGTGTTCGCGTTCGTCGGCCAGTACGTCTCCGACTACGGACTCGTCTTCGCCGGACTGGTGCTGGCCGCCCTGCCGATCCTGGTGGTGTTCGTGGTCCTTCAGCGATATGTGATCAAGGGCTTCGCGGGCGGTCTCAAGGGCTGAGGGCATCTCATGACACAACCGGCGCGCCCACCACTCCCCCGAGCATTGCGGCGGTACTCGCCGAGCCCCCGCGCGCCTTCTCGCCCACCGCCATCTGGTGGTGGAGCGGGGAACGGCTCGACCGCGCACGGCTGCGGGCGCAGCTGGAACGGTTCGCGGGGGCGGGGTGCACAACCTCGTGCTCCTCAACCTGGCTCCGTCGGGCCCCCTGTTCGGCTCCGACGCCGACGACCCGCCTTTCATGTCCGACGCGTGGTGGTCCCTGCTCGACGGCGTGTGCGACGACGCCCGCGAACTCGGCGTCAGCCTGTGGTTCTACGATCAGCTCGGCTTCTCCGGTGCCGACCTCCAGGCGCGCCTCGTCGACGAGCAGCCCGCGCACGCGGGACGCCGGCTCGACCGCCTGCGTGCCGTCGTCGACTCCACAGCGATACGGGCCGGAGAGCTGCGGTGTCCCCCGGACGGCCTGCCGCTCGCGGGCCGCGCCGAACCGGTCGACGCCGACGGCCGGACAGTCGGCCCGGCGGTCACGGTCGCGGTGGACGACGGAGTCGTACGGGCGCCGGGTCCCGGACGCTGGCGCCTGACGCTCCATCATCACAGGCCGCTCGGCTTCGACTACCTCGGTACTCGGGCGTGTGCGGCGCTGCTGGACCGGGTGCACGGGGAGTTCGAGCGCCGCCTGGGCGACCGGCTCGGGACCGTCGTCGTCGGCTCGTTCCAGGACGAGCTGCCTTCCCTGCCGACCTGGTCCACCGGTTTCGCCGACGCCTTCGTGCGCCTTCGCGGGTACGACATCACTGCACGGCTCGATGCCCTGTACGACGACAGCACGGATCCGGACGCCCACCGGGTCCGGCGTGACTTTCAGGTGACCCGTGCCGAGCTGGCCGAGGAGGCGTTCTTCCGGCCGCTGGCCGCCTGGCACGACCGCCACGGCCTGCTCATCGGCTGCGACCAGCAGGACCCCGCCCGTGCCGGACACCCGGTCGCGGGCGTGGAGTTGTACGCCGACTACGCCCGCACCCACCGCTGGTTCTCGGCCCCCGGCTCCGACCACCACGGGGACGCCCGCATCCATTCCTCGCTCGCCCACCTCTACGGCCGCCCCCGCACCTGGATCGAGGCCTTCCACTCCACCGGCTGGGGCGGCACACCGGAGGAGACCTTCGACTGGCTGCTGCCGTGGCTCCGCGCGGGTGCGACCCTCTACAACCCGCATGCCGTCTACTACACGACCAAGGGCGGCTGGTGGGAGTGGGCGCCACCTGCGACCGACTGGCGTCAGCCGTACTGGCGCCACCACCGCGTCTTCGCCGACGCCGTGACCCGGCTGTGCGCGATCCTGAGCCTCGGCCATCACCTGTGCGACATCGCGATCCTCCTGCCCACCACCACGGCCCAGGCCGGTACCGCTCTGGACGGGGTCACGGATGCTGCGGCGCGGGCCCAGTCGGCATATCTCCAACTCACCGGTGACATGGCCTGGTTCCGTACCCGGCCGGGCATCATGGACCGTCTCGGTCTCGACGCCGACGTCATCGACGACGCGTCCCTGGCGCGTGCTCTGATCGCTCCGGCCGACGGCGGTGTACGGCTCAAGGTCGCGGACGAGGCGTACGCCACGATCGTGCTGCCCTCGTGCACCGTCCTGGAACGGGACACAGCACGCCGACTCATCGAATTCGCCTCCTCCGGTGGGAAGCTGATCGCGGTCGGCGCCCTTCCCGAACACGTCATCGGCCCCGGATCGGCGGCCGTGCTCGCCGAGCTGCGCGCGTGCTTCGCGGACGGCCGGGCCGTCGCCGTCCCCATGACGGACGATCCGTCCGGCTCGCTCGCCGCGGCGCTCGCCGGGGCGCACCCGGTGGTCCGGGCCCCGGTCCCCGCACTCGCGCGCCGTGTGGACGGCGCCACGGTGGTGTTCCTGACCGCCGCCGCCCCACGGGCAACCCGAGCGGCCGTCGCGGCCCCCGACGAGCGGGGTGCCGCACTGGGCTGGCTGGATGCCCGATACGACTTCGATCCGGACCGCTATGCGCGCGGCGCACGGGTGCGGGTGCGGGACGTGGTGGGCCCGGCGGTCCTGCTGGATCCGTTCGGCGGCGCTCCCCGGACGCTTCCGGTGCGGGCCGCCGATGACGACGACCGGGCCGTGGAGGTCGATGTCCCGTTCGATACGGGCCCGGCAGCGGTGCTGGTCTTTCCGGCGGGGACCCGGGAGACGGCCATGCCTCTGGCGGCCGACGTACCCGCGCCGGACATCACCACCATCGAGATCCCTCCGGACGCGGACTGGGACATGACGCTCGTGCCGACCCTCGACAACACCTGGGGCGACTTCGCCCGCCCCGCGACCGGCCCGCCCGCCGGTCCGGCCGTCACCGAATGCCGGACGTTCCGGCACCGCGTGGAAGAGGACGGGGAGGACGGCGTACGCGACGGTTGGGCCGTGCCGGATCGCGCCGATGTGCCGGTCGCGACCACGGTCCACGCGACGTTCGGCCCGCACGCGCTCGTGCTCGGCGACGGCCCCGGCCCCGATGTCCCGTCGGCCCTCGAATGGTCCGACACCCTGGGCGTGTACAAGGACCCGATCCATCGCGCCGTTCTGGGGCCCAAGGGTCATGTGCCGGAGGAGTTCGTGCACATCGGCTCCACCGCCGCCGAAGAGCTGGTGCGAGTGCGCATGGAACTGCACCTCGACGAGGCCTTCGACGGACACCTCGCGATCGGGGCCGCGGCGGCGAAGCGGGCCCGGCTCGACGGGGCACCCGTCGCCCTGGACGACGGAGGCCACCTCGCGATGGGCCCGGTAGGAGTGGCAGCGGGCCGCCGTCTGCTCGAACTGGAGCTGACGCCTGATCAGGACTGCGATATGCGGGCGCATGTGGCGCTCGTACGGGATCCGGAGCGCTACAGGCGTCCGGAATGGATTCATGCCTCCGGGACGATGGGCACCACGCTGCGTCTCTCCGCCCTCCCCGCCCGGGCCGTCGTCCAGGTGGCCGCGCGCGTGCCCTGCGTACTGCGCGTCAATGGACAAGTGGTGGGCAGGCAGGGCGGATTCGACCCGTACGCCGATCACGCGGTCCCGCGCGTGCGACGGCATGACGTGGCGGTGGCCCTGCGCCTCGGTGACAACGACATCACGGTCGAGACGTCCGGGGGCGGCGACCGCGCGGTCCTGGTGGACGCGGTTTTCGACGACGGGAACGGCAACCGTGTCGCGACCCTGCACAGCGACGCCCGCTGGTGGACCGAGAACGCGGAGGGGCGTGTGCCGGTCGCGGTACGTCGCGAGCCGGTGGGTGACCCGGCCGCCCTGCATCTGCGCCGCCGCCCTCATCCGCTGCCGGGCGCCGCCTGGCTGGAGCCGACCGTGGACGACGGCTCGGTGGTGCCGGTCCGGTTCGCGGTCCCGGGGAGCCGGGGGGCGGTGGAGTGGCTGTGGTGCGAACTACCGCCGGGCACCACCCGGTTGACTGCGCTCGTGCGCGGCGAGACGACTGTCTTCGTGGACGGCTCCGAGTGCACCGGGCCGGTCACCACCGTCGACTCGCGGGGCGTGCTGACCGTGACCGTCGGCCTTTCGGCCGGTGGCCCCTGCGGGCCCCGGACCGCGGCCCTGCGCGTCCGGACGCGCCCCGGGTACGAAGGCGGTGCCGCGCTGGCCGGTCCCGTGCGCTGTGAGGTGGGGCCGGGCCGCCTTCGCGTCGGCGACTGGGAGACGCACGGCCTCGCCGAGTACAGCGGCGGTGTGCGGTACCGCCGGGTGGTGACCGTGCCCGCCGAGGTTGCCCCGGGGCATGTGTCGCTCGACCTCGGACGGGTCCGCGGGACGGCGGAGGTGCGGGTCGATGGCGTCGCCGCGGGGGTGCGCGTGTGCTCCCCGTACGTCTTCGATCTGACAGGTCTGGTCGGGCCCGGCACCCATACGCTCGACATCACCGTGTTCGGGACGCTGGCACCGCACCTGGACGCGACGAGTCCGACCCACTTCGTCTTCCCGGGCCAGCGTGTCAGCGGTTTGCTGGGTCCTGTGCGGCTGCGGATCGGTGGTTCCTACGGGGGCCAGGGACAGCATTGACACCGTCCTGACCTCCCGTGTCGACGTCGTCCCGGCCACCCCGTTCCCGTCGCCCCTGCCACCCCGTCAAGAACGCGTGAAGAGATCACCGTTTCACGCCAAGAACGTGCCATTGGCCGCTGTCACCGGCCGGAAGCGGGAACACCCTGAACGGACCCGATCGAAGGACCGCGAAGCACATGTCTCTTCTGACCTCAGACGTCGGTACGGCACCAAGTGCCGAGGAACCCCCCGGCACCGGGGCCCGCCACAAGCTCACCACCCTCACCGGCCTCGCTGCCCTCTCGCTCGACGCAATGGCCTCGGTGGCGTACGGGCCCGAGGCGATCGTCCTGGTCCTGGCAGCGGCCGGTGGCCACGGACTCGGGTTCACACTCCCCGTCACGCTCGCCATCGCCGTCCTCCTGGCCGTCCTCGTGGCCTCGTACCGCCAGGTCATCGCGGCCTTCCCGGACGGCGGCGGAAGCTACGCGGTCGCCAGGGCGCACATCGGCCGCCGCACCAGCCTGGTCGCGGCCGCCTCACTGGTCCTGGACTACGTCCTCAACGTCGCGGTCGCCGTCACCGCCGGAGTGGCCGCGCTGACCTCGGCCTTCCCCGGTCTGTACGACGAGCGGCTGTGGCTCTGTCTTGGCGTGCTGATCCTGATCACCGCGGTGAATCTGCGCGGGATCGTCGATTCCGCGCGTGCCTTCGTCGTGCCGACCGCGGTGTTCATCGGATCGATCCTGGCGCTGATCGCGGTAGGTCTCTTCCGGTCCGCGCCGGTGAGTACCGAGGCAGCCGCCAGCCATGCCTCCGTACTCGCCGGCAACGCCACCACGGTCGTGCGCTGCTCCTGCTCAAGGCCTTCGCCTCGGGCTGCTCGGCGCTCACCGGTGTGGAGGCGATCGCCAACGCCGTGCCCTCCTTCCGCTCCCCGGCCGTCCGCCGCGCCCAGCGCGCGGAGGTGGTACTCGGTGCGCTGCTGGGTGTGATGCTGATCGGTCTGTCCGTGCTGATCTCCCGGTTCGGGCTGCAGCCGGTCGAAGGTGTGACCGTGCTTGCGCAGCTCGCCGACGCATCCTTCGGGCACCATCTCGCCTTCTACGTCGTCCAGTTCGCCACCATGGTGCTGCTGGCACTGTCCGCCAACACCTCTTTCGGCGGACTTCCGGTGCTGCTCAGACTGCTGGCCCGCGACAACTATCTGCCGCATGTCTTCGGTCTGAAGGCCGACCGGCAGGTCCACCGTCACGGAGTCCTCGCCCTCGCGGCCGTCTCCGCCGCGCTCCTGGTCCTCTCCCGGGGCGACACCAACACCCTCGTCCCGCTCTTCGCGATCGGCGTCTTCGTCGGCTTCACCATCGCCCAGACCGGGATGGTCATCCACTGGCACGGTGTGCGCGGGCCCAAGTGGGCCGGCAAGGCGGCGCTCAACGGGTTGGGCGCGCTCCTGACCGGGGTCGGCGCGGTCGTGGTCACGGCCACCAAGTTCCACGACGGCGCGTGGCTGATCGTGGTCGCCCTGCCGTTGCTGGTCACCGGCTTCGAGTGTGTCCACCGCGCGTACGCCAGGATCGGCGAGCGGCTGGGCATCGGCCGCATCCCGGAGCCTCCGCGCCGTGACCGCTCGCTGGTCGTGGTTCCGGTCTCCTCCCTCACCCGGCTCACCAGCGAGGCCCTCACCGCCGCCGTGTCCCTCGGCGACGAGGTCCGCGCGGTCACGGTCTGCCACCCCGATGCCGAGGACCGCATCCGGACCGAGGCACTGGAACGAGACTGGGCGCTGTGGAACCCGGGCGTCCCTCTGGTGCGTGTGACCTCGCAGCGCCGTTCGGTCGGCCGCCCGGTCGCCGCATATGTACGCGAGGTTGCGGCCGCTGATCCGGGCGTACGGATCACCGTGCTCATCCCCGAGGTGGAACCGGCCCACATGTGGCAGCGGCTGTTGCAGAACCAGCGAGGCGCGGTCGTCGCGCACGCAGTCCGCCACGAGACGGGGGCGGTGATCTGCCGACTGCGGTTCCGGCTGTTGGATCCGCCCCTGAAGGTGTGAGCGGCTGCACGACCGTCAAGAAGGAACCGCCACGCCCTGGGCCACGCCGCGCAGTACACCGACTACGCATCCAGTGAGGATGCGGCGCAGGCCGGAGTGGCATCCAGGGGCGGGGCAGCGGCGGTCCACCCACCGGGGCACACGCCGAGCGGCGCCCCGTGCGCAGCGAACGGCGGCCGCCTGCCTCCTACCGCTCGCTTGTCAGCATCGGCAGCAGCAGCGCCGCGGACCAGCTGAAGTTGGGCGCGTTGAGCGGTGCCCCTGTGGTCGGGTCGTAGTTCTCCATGATCGGTCCGTTGCCCGCGAGACCCGACGCGTGGGCGAGGAGCCGGTCCGTCAGGGCGTCCGCATCCTTGGCGTAGCCGTAGCGGCGCAGGCCGCCGAGGGCGAAGTATGCCTGGTCGAGCCAGACGGGGCCGCGCCAGTACGTGGTCGGCGAGAAGTAGGGGGAGCTCTTCGCCACGGTCGGGAACGGGACGGTGGTGGCGAACTCCCCGGGGTCCGTCAGCTTGTCGCGCACGGCACGGGCCTGCGCCTCGGACGCTGTTCCGGTCCACAGCGGGACGGCGCCCTCGATGCCGCGTCCGCGGGCCGTGAGCGGTGCGCCGGTGTCGAGCGCGGTGTCGTGGAACCAGCCGTCCGCGGGGTCGTACATCGTCGTTCGGACGGCGGCGGACGTGGCGGCGGACCGCTGCTTCCACCGCTTGGCGTCGGCGCCGCGGCCCAGCGTGCCCGCGATGCGCGCCAAATAGCCCTGGTCCGAGGCGAGATAGGAGTTCAGGTCGACGGACTCCTGGTTCAGGGAGTAGCCGAGGAGTGTTCCGTCGGCCGCTCGGTTGGCGACGATGTCGGTGCCGAGGCCGGCGTCGAAGCGGGGCGCGTTGTCCATGCCGCTCTCCCAGGCCGCGGCGAGGCGCCGCTCCTCGGGCGAGTTGTTGGCGGGGTCGACGGTGGCGCCGTACTCGGCGAGACCGTCGTGGTCGTGGTCGCGGTTGCGGTACCACCAGGCTTGGTAGGCGGCGAGTTTCGGGTACATCTCACGCAGGAAGGCCTTGTCCCCGCTCTTCGCGTAGACCTCCCAGACTGCCCAGGCGGCCAGCGGGGGCTTGGAGTTGCGCTCGTTCCAGTTGCCGCCGCCGCGCGAGGGGTCGTTGTAGAAGATGACGTCGGGGATCATCCCGGCATCCTGCGGGCGCGTGGTGGAGTCCGGGCTTGTCTGCCAGTCGAACATGGCGCGGATCTGCGACTCGGCCAGGTCGGGTGCGAAGCGTGCCGTGCCCACAGCCTGCTTCCAGGTGTCCCAGGCCCAGATGCCACCCGTGAACCACTTGTAGGAGATCGACGGTGTGATGCCGTCGTGTTTGATCTGCCCCGCCGCGCTACGCCAGTTGGTGACGAGGGTCTCCAGCGACTTCACGGCCGTGCGCCGGCGATCCGCCGGCACGCCCTCGGTCACCCCGGCGACATAGCCCCGCCAGCGTGCTGCGGCGGCGGAGACGACGGCATCGGGGTGTGCGAGTACGCCACGGACCTTTACCTTCTCCTTCGCGCGCTCGGCTGCGGTGAAGGTGTAGGACTCGGTCCAGTCGAAGCTGTGTGAGCGACCCGGCGCGAGGGTCACCGGTTCCACGGCCTCGGTGCGGTACGTGTCGCCGTCCACCGTCGTGCGGACGGCGTCCTTGTGCGTGACGTCGAAGCGTTCCGTGCCGTCGGTCAGGTACTCCCAGGTCTCCCGGACCTTCGCGAAACCGACGCCGACTCCGGAGCCGGTGGCGGTCAGCGAGGGTGCGTCGCGCATCGGCCGGTCGGCCGGCCGCAACAGGCTGCCCGTCCAGTCGGCACCCAGCGTGCGGGGCGCCGGGCCGGTGTTGCGGACCTCGGCCCGCACCAGGGCGCTGCGGTCGGTGGCGAAGCGGAGTTCGAGGGTGAGGCGCAGGCCGCGGCCGAGGTCGTACGACTGTTGGAGCCGGCCCGGGAGCGAGGTGAAGCGTGGCGTGCCTCCTCCGGCCAGGTCCAGGGTGCGGCCGTGTTCGGTGAGGCGGATGCGGCTGAAGGACTTGCTGAGCCACCAGGGGTATTCCTGTGCGATGTAGAGGGGCCCGGAGAAGCCGCCGTAGGCGTCCTTGTCGCCGGTCTTCGGCAGGGCGTAGGCGTGCCAGGCTCCCTGGTCGGCGAAGACGGTGACGGGGTTGTTGTCCTCGTCGTCGCCCGGCTCGGCGGCAGTGGGGGTGCCGCGCAGGTCGAGGACGTCGGCGTACGAGGAGGGCGGCTTCGGGTGCGGATGGGCGGAGGCCGTCTGCGGTGCGGCGAGGGCGCCGCCGGCGAGGAGGAGTGCGGTCAGGGCGCTCAGGGGCCGGTGTCTGGTCACTGGTCGGTCTCTCCAAGGGAGTCGGTGGCGATGCGCAGGACTGCGGCGCCGAGCGGGCCGAGGCCGATGTGGTCGCGGACGGTGGCTCCGGTGAGCAGGTCGGTGCCGCCGGCCGCGTAGGGCCCGGTCAGTTGCGTCTGCGTGTCGTGGTCGCTGTGATTGAGGACGAAGAGGTAGGTGCCCTGTGTGCCGGAGCGCACGGTCGCCTCGACTCCTTCGGGAACGTCGAGCACAGGGCGTACGCCCGCTTCCCGCAGCACGTCGTCGAGCACGGCTGCGATGCCTTCGCCGAGGTGGGCGCTCACGTACCAGGCGGTGCCGGCGTCGTAGGGATGGCGGGTGACGGCGGGGCGGCCGGTCAGTTCTCCGGACGCGTACGAGTCGACGACCTCGGTGTCCGGGGCGTCGGGTTCGATCCACTCGCTCCACCGGGTGGCCTCGGCACCGGAGTCCAGGCGCACCGCCTCACCATCGGGGATCGGCCAGAACTCGTCGACGGACACGCCGAGTACGTCCCGCAGCGGTCCCGGTGCGCCGCCGTCGTGGATGTGGTCGTGGCCGTCGACGACGCCGCTGAAGGGGCCGCACACGAGGTGGCCGCCGCCGCGTACGTAGGCGGCGACGCGTACGGCGTTCTCGGGTCGCACAAGGTGGAGGTTGGGTGCGAGCACCGCCCGGTAGCCGTCGAGGTCCGCGTGCGGGGGCACGAAGTCGGCGGTGACGGCGCGGGCGTGGAGCGCCGCGTACCAGGGGCGCAGGAGGTCGGGCCAGCGCATGCGGGCGGAGGGGTGGTCATCGGCTTCGAGGGCCCACCAGGAGTCCCAGTCCAGGACGATCGCCACGTCGGCCCGGGTCGTGGCGCCGGTGACTTCGCCGAGCCGGGCGAGTTCGGCGCCGAAGCGCACGGTCTCGCGCCAGCCGCGGGAGGCGGTGCCGCGGTGCGGGAGCAGCGCGCTGTGGTACTTCTCGGCGCCCGCGCGGGAGGCGCGCCACTGGAAGTACATGATGCCGTCGGCGCCGCGGGCCAGGGCCTGGAGGGACCAGAGTCGTTGCAGGCCGGGCCTCTTGGGGACGTTGACCGGCCGCCAGCTGACGGCGGACGGCGCCTGTTCGAGAAGCAGCCAGGGTCGGCCGCCCTTGAGGGAGCGCATCAGGTCGTAGTTGAGGGATGCGTTGACGTGGGCGCGCGGGTCGGCGGGGTCGGGGTAGGCGTCGTCGGAGACGAGGTCCTCGTGTTCGGCCCACTTCCAGTAGTCGAGTGCCTTGAACATCGACATGAAGTTGGTGGTGGCCGGGATGTCCGGGCTGAGTTCCCTGAGTGCCTCGCGCTCGGCGCGGTGGCATTCGAGGAGGGCGTCGGAGCAGAAGCGCCGCCAGTCCAGAAGTTGCGTCGGGTTGACGGGTCCCGGAGCGGTGCGCGGCGGTTCGATCTCGGTGTACGTGCCGTAGCGCTGCGACCAGAAGGCCGTGCCCCAGGCATGGTTGAGGCTGTCGATCGTGTCGTACCGGTCGGTGAGCCAGGCGCGGAAGTGGTCGGCGGAGCGCGCGCAGAAGCACTCGGTGACATGGTCGCCGTACTCGTTGTGGATGTGCCACAGAGCGAGGGCCGGATGGCGTGCGTAGCGTTCGGCGAGGGCTCGGGTGAGGCGGAGGGCTGCGGCGCGGTACTCGGGCGAGGACGGACAGTAGTGCTGGCGTGAGCCGAATTCGAGGCGTACGCCGTCGGCCGTGACCGGCAGGATCTCGGGGTGGGCGCGGATCAGCCACGCGGGCGGTGACGCGGTCGCGGTGGCCAGGTCGACGGCGATGCCGTGGGCGTGCAGCACGTCGAGGAGCCGGTCGAACCAGGCGAAGTCCCATGTGTACGGGCCAGGTTGGAGGCGTGCCCAGGAGAAGACGCCGACGGTCACCATCGTGACGCCGGCCTCGCGCATCAGCTCGGCGTCCTCGGCCCAGACGTCCTCGGGCCACTGTTCCGGGTTGTAGTCACCGCCGTAGAGGACGCCCGGGACACGGGTCAGGCGGCTCATCCCTTCACCGCCCCGCCGAGGAGTCCGGCCACGAACTGCCGCTGGAAGAGAAGGAAGAGGGCCATCAGCGGAAGGGTGGCGAGGAGCGAGCCGAGCATCAGTCCTGAGTAGTCGACATGGGAGAGCCCCGTGAGGGTGTTGAGCGCGACGGGCACGGTGTATTTGTCCTCGGAGTTGAGCATGAGCAGCGGCCAGATGAAGCTGTTCCACTGCGCCATGAACGTGAAGATGACCAGGGCGCCGAGCTGCGGTCGCACGCACGGCAGCACGACTTGGTAGAAGGTGCGCAGTTCGCCGGAGCCGTCGATGCGGGCCGATTCGAGGAGCTCGTCGGGGAAGTCGACGAAGCCCTGCCGCATCAGCAGGATGCCGAAGGAGTTCGCCAGGAACGGCAGGACGACCGCTTGGTAGGAGTCGATCCAGCCGACGCTCGCCATCATCTGGAACAGGGGCACGAGCAGCACCTGGAACGGGATCATCATCGTGGCGAGAACGGCGCCGAGCAGCAGACCCCGGCCGCGGAAACGGAACTTGGCGAGACCGTAGCCGCACATGGCGGAGATCAGCGAGCTGAGCACGGTGTGCACGACGGCGATGCCGACGCTGTTGAGGAGGACCCTCCCGAAGCCGATGGTGTCCTGGAGCCTCGCGAGGTTGTCGAGCAGACGGCCGCCGGGCAGGAGTGGCGGCGGCGAGCGGAACAGGTCCGACGTGGAGTGCGTCGCGGCGATCGCCATCCAGAGGAACGGCACCAGGCTGACGACGGCGCCCGCCGCGAGGAACAGGCGCACGGCATAGCGGCCGGCGCGCCGGGCCGGGTGGACACGTACGGGGGCCTGCTGGAGGGCGGTCACCGGCGGCGCTCCCTTCCGAAGGCGACGTACTGGAGGGCGGAGATCGCGGCGATGAGGGCCACGACGACCCAGGCGATGGCGGCGGCGTAGCCGAAGTCGAGCTGCTGGAAGCCGACTTTGTAGAGATAGACGACCGGGGTGAGGGTCGCGTCGTCGGGGCCGCCACGGGTGAGGACGTAGTTCTCGTCGAAGAGCTGGAGTGTCCCGATGGTGGAGGTGATCACGCAGAACAGGACGACCGGGCGCAGCTGCGGCAGGATCACGCGAGTGTACGTGGAGAGGGTGGTGGCGCCGTCGATGGAGGCGGCCTCGTACTGCTCCTTGCCGATGGCCTGGAGTCCGGCGAGCAGGATGACGGCGTTGTAGCCGGTCCAGCGCCACGTCAGGGATGCGATCAGCGAGACGCGGGCCCAGGTGGGGCTGTTGAGCCAGTCGGCCTGGCCGATGCCGACGGCGCCGAGTATCTGGTTGACGAGGCCACCGTCGGTCTTGAGGAGGACCTGGAAGACGACGGCGTACGCGACGAGTGTGGTGACGGCAGGCAGGAAGTAGACCGCTCGCCAGGTGCCGCGGAAGCGCAGCCAGGACTGGTTGAGCAGGACGGCGAGGACGAGTGCCAGGCCGATCATCACGGGGACCTGCACGACGAGGATGATCCCGGTGTTGAACAGGGATTCCAGGAACGCGGGGTCGTGGATCATGCGCCGGTACTGGTCGAGTCCGACCCAGTGGGTGGCACCGGCGTCCTCGGTGGTGAAGCTCTGCAGGAGGCTCGCGCCCAGCGGATAGGCGAAGAAGAGCGCGAAGAGGGCCGCCGCGGGTCCGGCGAAGATCCAGGCGGTGGGGCGTCGGCGCCTGCGGCGTGCCCCGGCCGGGGCACGGACGGGGGCGACCGGCCGGTCGTAGGTGGTGTGGACGGCCATCGGGCTACTTCACCCTTTCGCGGCCGGTGGCCGTGGCGAGCTGCCGCGCGGCCGAGTTCAGGGCGGCGCGCGGGTCCTTGCCCCGGAGCATCACGCCGGTGACGGCGGAGATCATGATGTCCGTGGCCTTGGCGTCGTCCTTGTTGTTCTCGACCGGCGGGATGTTGCGGGCGAGCCGGGCGAACACGTCGAGGGCCGCCTGCCCGCCGAAGTACTCCTGCTTCGTGCTCAGATACGGGTCGTCGAGCGCGGGAAGATAGGCGGGGAAGAGGCCCTCGCGCTTGAGCATGGAGACCTGGTTCGTCTTGCCGGTGAGCAGGAACTGGATGAACGCCCAGGCCAGTCGGGGGTTCTTGCTCTGCGCGGGAACGCAGAGCGTGGAGCCGCCGATGTTGGAGGTGCGGATGCCGTCGGCGGTGAATCCGGGCAGCGGCACCACCCCGAACTTTCCCTTCAGCTCGGGCATCTCGTCGCCCAGCGTGCCCGTCCACCATGCGGCGGTGGGCGTGGTGGTGGCCTTGCCCTCCTTGGTGCCGGTGACGAGCCCGTCCCAGCCCTTCTCGTAGTCGACGAGACCCTTGTCCTGCAGGGTCTTCATCAGCGTCAGGGCCTTGACGGCCTCCGGGGTGTCGACCGCGACCCGGCCGCCCTTGAAGTAGGACTGGCCCTGCTGCTGGAGCAGCATCGGCAGGATCCCGGCGTCCGTGGAGTCCATGATGAGCAGCTTGCGGCCGGTGGCCTTCTTGATGCGGACGCCCGCCGCTACGTAGTCGTCCCAGGTCAGCAGAGAGTTGGGGTCGACTCCGGCGGCGCGGAAGTGGTCCGTGCGGTAGTAGAGCGCGCAGGGGCCGATGTCCCAGGGCAGGGCGAAGACCGCGCCGTTCTTCCCGGTGACGGTGCGCCACGCGGCGCGGTCGAAGTCGCCTCCGTAGCGGCCGCCGAGGCTCGTCAGGTCGTAGAAGCCGCTGGGGAAGTTGCCTATGTAGCGCGGCATGTGGCTGCCCTCGACCGTGAGGACGTCGGCGAGGCCCGAGCCGCCGCGCAGGCCCACGGTGATCTTGTCGTAGGCGTTGTCGTAGCCGATGTCGACGACGTCGACGGTGGTGCCGGGGTGACTCTTCTCGAAGGTGCGGGCGAGTCGCTTCATGGCCTTGGCGGCCACGTCCCACGACCAGATGGTGATCTTTCCGCTGACCTCGCCCCCTTCGTCATCCTTCCTGCCGCCGATGTCACGGGCATCCTGGCCGCCCGCGCCGCCCATGGCACATCCGCTGACCAGTGACGATGCCGCGGTCGCGAGACCTGTGGCCAGAACAACCCGTCGGGTGGGCCTTGTTGACACTCTTGCCTCCTGGAGCCTGAATGCCTAATGCTGTATTCAGAACACTGAATGACGGAGCCTGCCGTCAAGAGGTGTACACCCAAAGACTTTTGTTGCTGTGGTTCATGACTGACCTGACTGAGTCGGCTCACGCGAAAGGCGCGGCATGACGTCATCCCAGGACTCCCTGCACCCCTACGTCCACCCCTACATCCCGAACGCAGTCCCGGCCGTGCGGCAGGCGATGCTCGAGGAGATCGGCGCGACGACCGTCGAGGACTTCTACGCCGACATCCCGGGCGGCATCCGGCTGCACCGCCCCCTCGACCTGCCTGCTCCGCTGCGTTCGGAAGCCGAACTCACCCGCCACATGGAGGAGTTGCTCGGCCGCAACACCTCGACGCGACAGGCTCTCAGCTTCCTCGGCTCCGGCTGCTACCAGCACCACGTACCGGCGGTCGTGGACGAGGTGGTCAACCGCAGCGAGTTCCTCACCGCGTACGCGGGCGAGCCCTACGAGGACCACGGCCGGTTCCAGGCACTGTGGGAGTACCAGTCGATGATGGCCGAGCTGCTCGACGTCGAGATCGTCAACGTCCCGGTGTACGACGGCTTCCAGGCCTCGGGAACCGCCCTGCGCATGGCCGGCCGGATCACGGGCCGTCGCCGCGTGCTCGTCGCCACCGCGATCGACGCCGACAAGCTCTCCCGCATACGTGACTACGTACGCCCCGACCACGACGTGACGGTGGTCCCGGTCGACCCGGACACCGGCTGCGCCGACCTCGGCGCGGTGCGTGGAGCGCTCGCCGCCGGCGACACGGCGGCAGTGTACGCGGACGCGCCCTCCGCGCTCGGCATCGTCGACGAGGCACTGCCCCGCCTGGCCGGACTCGCCCACGAAGCAGGGGCGTTGTTCGTCGTCGGCTGCAATCCGCTCACGCTCGGCGTGCTCGCGCCGCCCTCCGCGTACGGCGCCGACATCGCGTGCGGCGACATCCAGCCGCTCGGCCTCCACCAGAGCTTCGGCGGCGGCAATGCGGGCTTCATCGCCACGCGCGACGACGAGACGCTGGTCGCCGAGTACCCGTCACGCCTGTTCGGCCTCGTGCCGACGACCGTCGAGGGCGAGTACGGCTTCGGTGACGTCGCCTACGAGCGGACCTCTTTCGCGCTGCGCGAGGAGGGCAAGGAGTGGGTCGGCACGGCCGCCGCGCTGCACGGCATCGGTGCCGGCGTCTATCTCGCGCTGATGGGACCGCAGGGCATGCGGGAGATCGGCGAAACGATCCTCGCACTCACCGCGTACGCCCGCAGGCGCCTCGCCGAGGTGCCCGGCATCGAGGTCCCGTACGGCGACGCACTGCACTTCGCCGACTTCACCGTCCGCTACACGGGCGGCAGGACCGCCGCCGAGATCCGCTCCGGCCTGAAGGAGCGGGGCATCTTCGGCGGCGTGCCGACCGGTGGGCACGAGGCCACGTACTGCGTCACCGAAGTCCACACCAAGGCCGACATCGACCGGCTCGCCGCAACCCTGGAGGAGATCGTCAAGTGACCGCCCCGCACGCGCCCGCGTCCGTCTCCCCCGAGGAGGCGCGCATCGCCGACAAGCCGCGCCTCCGCCGTTTCCAGCAGGCCTCCTGGGACGAGGAGCTGATCTTCGAGCTCGGTTCGCCGGGCGAGCGAGGCGTCCTCGTACCGGCCCCGGACCCGTCCATCGGGAAGGCCGTGATACCCGCCGCGCTGCGCCGCGCCGAGCCGCCCGCACTGCCGGAGATGTCCCAACAACAGGTCCTGCGCCACTACTTGCGGCTGTCGCAGGAGAATCTGGGCGCCGATCTCAACATCGACGTCGGCCAGGGCACCTGCACCATGAAGTACAGCCCCAAGGTCAACGACCAGTTCGTCCGTGACCCGCGGATCGCGGCGCTGCACCCCCTCCAGGACGAGGACACGGTCCAGGGCGTCCTCGGGATCATCCACAGCCTGGAGCAGCTGCTGAAGGAGATCTCCGGCATGGACCGGGTCTCGCTCCAGCCGGGCGCCGGGTCCGCCGCGATCTACACGAACGTCGCCATGATCCGTGCCTACTTCGCCGCGCGCGGGGAGCTGGAGCAGCGCGACGAGGTCATCACGACGATCTTCTCCCACCCGTCGAACGCGGCTTGCGCAAAAACGGCGGGCTTCAAGGTCATCACGCTCCACCCGGACGCGGACGGCTACCCGGACATCGAGGCCCTCAAGGCGGCGGTCGGCCCGCGCACCGCGGCGCTCCTCGTCACGAACCCCGAGGACACGGGCATCTACAACCCACGCATCGAGGAGTTCGTACGGATCGTGCACGAGGCGGGCGGCCTGTGCTCGTACGACCAGGCCAATGCCAACGGCATCCTCGGCATCACGCGCGCCCGGGACGCGGGCTTCGACCTGTGCCACTTCAATCTGCACAAGACGTTCTCGACGCCCCACGCATGCGGCGGACCGGCGGCGGGTGCGTGCGCGGTCTCCGAGGACCTCGCCCCGTATCTGCCGCGCCCCACCGTCGAGTTCGACGGTTCGACGTACCGCCTGGACGACGACCGGCCCGAGTCGGTCGGCAAGATGCGGCCGTTCTACGGCGTCGTGCCGAACCTGGTCCGTGCCTACGCCTGGATCATGTCGCTCGGCGCACAGGGCCTGCGAGCCGCCGCGGAGACGGCCGTCCTCAACAACAACTACCTGCTCCACAAGGTGCGGCAGATCCCGGGCGTCTCCATCCCCTACGCGGCGGGGCGCCCGCGCGTCGAACAGGTCCGCTACAGCTGGGAGAAGCTCCACGAGGACACCGGCCTGCACTCCGAGGACATCGGCCTGCGCGCCGCGGACTTCGGTACGCACTACTGGACCAGCCACCACCCGTACGTCGTGCCGGAACCCATGACGCTGGAGCCGACCGAGTCCTACACACGCGCCGACCTCGACGAGTACGCGGCGATCCTCGCGGAGATCGCCCGTGAGGCGTACGAGGACCCGGACACCGTACGCACGGCGCCGCACCGCTCGACCATCCACCGGGTCCGCCCGGAGGCCCTGGACGACCCGGCAACCTGGGCGGTCTCCTGGCGCGCCTACCGCCGCAAGGTGCTCGGTGAGGCCGGCCGGTGACGAGGATCGGCCTGGTGGTCAACCCGGTCGCCGGCCTCGGCGGCCGGGTGGGCCTGGGCGGTACCGACGGTCCGGACCGGACCCGTATGGCACTCTCGCTGGGCGCCCGCCCCTTGGCGGGGGATCGTGCCGCCGCCGCCTTGGGTGAACTGGCGGCACGTTCGGGTCGGTTGACAGGGATCAGACGCCCTGCGTGGGACGGGCGAGGCAGCGAGTCGACAGCCGCGGCGCACCCCGCGTCCAGCCGGCGCACCCGGGTGAGCGCCGCTTCGACGGCCTCCGCGGCGGATGGGCTTCCCCGTGCGTCGGAGGGCACGGCGTGCGCCACCGGGGATCCCGATCCGGATGAGCTCAGCGACACGCAGGCCGGGGCGGCGGCCACCGCTCCGGCCGGTCACCCGCCGGGCTCCGGGCTCCTCGTCGTGACCGCCGCCGGTCCCCTGGGCGCCGACTCCGTCGCCGCCGCAGGGCTTGCGGGGCGGGTCGTGTACGCCGCCGGCGCCGGACGGGACACCTCGGCCGAGGACACGGCCGCCGCGGTGCGGGCCGTCGTCGCCGAGGGCGTCGACCTCCTGCTCTTCGCCGGCGGCGACGGCACCGCGCGGGACGTGCTCGGCGTCCTCCGCGACGTGCCCTGCCCGGTCCTCGGCATACCGACCGGCGTGAAGATGCACTCGGCCGTCTTCGCCATCAGCCCACGCGCCGCGGGTGAGGTCGCGGCGGCGTGGCTCGCCCGCAGCAGCACCGTTCGGCTGCGGGACGCCGAGGTGATGGACCGGGACGAGGACGCCCTGAGCAGGGGCCGCGTCGCCTCACAGCTCTTCGGGTGGCTGCGCGTTCCCGACGTACCGGCCCGCGTACAGCAGCGCAAGACCGGCAGCACCGCCACCACGCCCGAGGCGGTCGGCGGCATCGCGACCGACGTCGCCGAGCGCGTCGGGGACGGGCTGCTCGTGCTCGGCCCCGGCAGCACCACCCGGGCGGTCGCGGCAAGGCTCGGCGCGGACGTCTCCCTCACGGGGGTCGACGTGCTCCGCCTGCGGCCCGGCCACCGGCCGCGAATCGTGGCCCGCGACGCGGGTGAGGACACACTCCTCTCCGTCGGCCCGGCCTGGATCGCCCTCTCCCCCATCGGCGGCCAGGGCTTCCTCCTCGGCCGCGGCAACCAGCAGATCTCGCCGCGCGTCCTGCGCGCGGCGGGCGGCCGCGAGCGCCTGCTCGTGCTGTGCACGGAACAGAAACTGGCCACGCTCGGCGGCCGCCCTCTTCTCCTCGACACCGGAGACGACGCGCTCAACGCGGAGCTGTCCGGCCACCTGCCCGTCATCACCGGCAGGCGGCGCACATCGCTGTACCGCCTGGTCGGATGACCCCTCATGCCTCCCATCACCCCCAGAAGGAGCTCACGATGATCTCTCTTGACGGCAAGCGTGCCCTCGTGACCGGAGGCGGAGCCGGAATCGGCCGCGCCACCGCCCAGGTCCTCGCGGAGCTCGGCGCCCGCGTGGTGATCGCCGACATCGACACGGACGGCGGCGAACGCACCGCGAAGGACACCGGAGGGACCTTCGTACGCTGCGACGTGTCACGGCGCGAGGACTGCGAGGCCGTCGTGCACACGGCGCAGGAGCAGTTCGGCGGCGTGGACGTCCTCTTCAACAACGCCGGCATCATCCGCCGCTCCACGGTCTGCGAGATCACCGAGGACGACTGGGACCTGGTGATGGCCGTGAACATCCGCTCGGTGATGCTGATGAGCCGCCTCGTGATCCCGGGGATGGCGGCCCGGGGCGGCGGCTCCATCGTCAACACCGGGTCCGGCTGGGGCATCCGCGGCGGCGGCCGGGCCGTCTCGTACTGCGCGTCGAAGGGCGCCGTCGTCAACATGACCCGCGCCATGGCCATCGACCACGGCCCCGACAACATCCGCGTCAACTGTGTCTGCCCCGGTGACACGGCGACCGGGATGCTCGCCGAGGAGGCCCGCCAGCTCGGCGAGAGCTCCGACGCGTTCTACGCCGACGCCGCCGACCGGCCGCTCGGCCGGATCGGGCAGCCCCGCGACATCGCCCAGACCGTGGCGTTCCTCGCCTCCAACGCCTCGGCGTTCCTGAGCGGGGCGATCATCCCGGTCGACGGCGCCGGTACCGCGTGACCCGCCGGTAGCGGATAATCGACCGGACCGAAGGGGAGGGCAGCCTCACATGCCAATCGAAAATCGCCCGCTGCGCGAACAGGTCAAGGAGGAACTGATCAAGCGCCTCGGGCGCGGCACGATCGCAACCAGCGAGCCGATCAACGAGGGGCAGCTGGCCACCGAACTCGGCGTCAGCCGTACTCCGCTGCGCGAGGCACTGATCACGCTGGAGCGCGAGGGCGTCATCACCAGCGAGCGCGGCAAGGGCTTCCGCTTCACGCCGCTCAGCGCGCAGGAGTTCCGTCACCTGTCCGCGATCGTCGCCACGCTGGAGGCGCTCGCCCTGGAGTCCAGCGATCCCGAGCACCTGGCGGCGACAGCCCCCCGCCTCCTCGAGGAGGCGCGTGCGTTCTCGGCCCCGCAGGCGCCGCACGACGTCATAGAGCGTTACGACGACGCGTGGCACGACCTGCTCCTGTCCGGCTGCACGAACAACCGCCTGATGAAGCTGATCACCTCCCTGAAGGTGACGATGCACCGCTACGAGCGGGTGGCCCTGGGCGACCAGGACATCCTGGAGCGGTCGGCGGTGGAGCACGAGCGGATCGCCGAGTGCCTGCAGCGCGGCGACCTCGACGCGGCCGTCGCGGCACTCAAGGAGAACTGGAACAGCGGGATGCACCGGATCCTGGAGCATCTGAAGGACTGACCGCGGGTTGCGCGACCCCGACGGGGACAGCGCAGACGCAGTGGTGCGGGTCGAGACGCCAAGGCTTGACCCGCACGGCTCCTCGGGGGTCCCCTCACCGTGAAACGGAACCCATCCATCGACCCGACGCGCGGCCCAGGGACTGTGACCGCATGACTCTGCAGATCAGCGCCATCCATCCCGAACAGCCGGCGCGGTCAGTCACTGCAGCACGAACCGCGGGTCCTCGCCGCGGCTCAGTGCGTGCAACTGGTCGGTGAGTGCCGCCAGATACTGCCGAGCCGCACATCGAGACGCCGACGGACCGGCCTCGGCCCGCACCTGCTCCGACAGGAGAGTCCGGCCCGATGCCTTATCAGTGGAGTCGGCGTCGGGTCAGCATCGACCTGCCCGGAGACGGATACGCGGGAGGACGGCTGCACCTAGGCTGTCCTCCCGTCAGATGTCCGCTGACCCGGCAGAATGCAGCCCTGGAGCCGATCCGGTAGAGCTAGGAGCCCCCCGTGTTCTATTACGTGCTCAAATACGCCATCCTCGGACCGCTCCTCCGGCTGTTCTTCCGCCCCAGGATCGAGGGCCTGGAACACATCCCGGAGGACGGCGCGGCCATCGTCGCCGGTAACCATCTGTCGTTCTCCGACCACTTCCTGATGCCCGCGATCCTCAAACGGCGCATCACGTTTCTCGCCAAGGCCGAGTACTTCACCGGACCGGGGGTGAAAGGGCGGCTGACCGCCGCCTTCTTCCACAGCATCGGGCAGATTCCGGTGGACCGGTCCGGCAAGGACGCCGGGCAGGCGGCGATCCGCGAAGGGCTCGGGGTGCTGAGCAGGGGTGAGCTGCTGGGGATCTATCCGGAGGGCACCCGTTCGCACGACGGCCGGCTGTACAAGGGCAAGGTCGGCGTGGCCGTGATGGCGATCACGGCGCAGGTGCCGGTGGTGCCGTGCGCGATGGTCGGTACGTTCGAGATCCAGCCGCCGGGACAGGTCGTCCCGCGCATCAAGCGGGTCACCATCCGCTTCGGTGAGCCGCTGGACTTCTCCCGCTACGCAGGTCTGGAGAACCAGAAGGCGGCGATCCGGGCGGTCACCGACGAGATCATGTACGCGATTCTCGGCCTCTCCGGACAGGAGTACGTCGACGAGTACGCGGCCAAGGTGAAGGCCACGCAGGCCGAGCAGGTAGGGCAGTCGAAGAAGTTCCCGAAGCTGCGACGCTGACGGCGAATCCGCGCTGGGTGAACTCCACTGGTCCGGGCGACGGCCTCGTCCTAGCGTGCCTCTCATGAGCAGGGGAAACGCATGGGTTCTGGGAGCGACGGGACAGATCGGGCGGGTGGCCGTCCAGGCCCTCGTCGAGGACGGCTGGGAGGTGACGGCCGCTTCACGCGGCGGCGGCCGGGACGCGCGGTGGGGCGGCGCGGTGCGCACGACGGCTCTCGACCGGGACAAGGACGGAGTGCTGGCGGCGGCTCTGGGTGACGGTTGTGACGTACTGGTCGACATGGTCGCGTACGGCGCGGATCACGCCCGGCAGCTGACCGGCCTCGCGGACCGGATCGGTTCGGCGGTGGTCATCTCCAGCGGTGCGGTGTACGAGGACGATCAGGGTCGCAGCTTCGACACACAGGGCGAGCCCGACCGAGCTCCGCGGTACCCCGTGCCGGTCCCGGAGACCCAGCGCACCGTGCCGGCCGGCGATGCCACCTACGGGACGCGGAAGATACAGCTGGAGCAGGATCTGCTCGCGGCGGGGGAGGCACTGCCTGTGACGCTGTTGCGTGCGGGGGCGATTCACGGGGCGTACTGCCGCTCGCCCCGAGAGCTGTACTTCGTGAAGCGGCTCCTGGACGGCCGCGGGCGGCGGGTGCTCTCGTACGGCGGGACGTCCCGTTTCCACCCGGTCCATGTATCCAACCTGGCCGAGCTGATCCGGCTCGCCGCCGGGCGGCCCGGTTCGCGGGTGCTCAATGCCGGGGATCCGCAGGCGCCGACGGTCGCGGAGATCGGCGAGGCCGTCGACGCGGTGCTCGGCCGGAGGACCGAGACCGTGCTGATGGCCGGCGCGCCCGGGGACGATGGCGTCGGTTCGACGCCTTGGAGCGCTGCCCATCCCATCGTGTACGACATGACGGCCGCCGAGCGGGAACTCGGGTACCGGCCGGTGACGGACTATGTGGAGTCGCTTCCGGAAACGGTCGAGTGGATCGGCGCGCAATTGGAGGGCGAGGACTGGACGGACGCCTTTCCCCTCATGCTGCGGGCATACGGGAGGAAGCTCTTCGACTACGCGGCGGAGGACGCCTGGCTGGAGACGTACGACCGCAAGGCGTGAGTCGGAGCCCGTACGCGAGAACGGGCGGCCGGTGGTTCGAGGCCACCGGCCGCCCGTGCCCATAAGGTATGACCGTTACGGCTTGGGTGTGGCGTGCGGGGCGCACGTCACGTCGCTGCGGTCGGTCCTGCCGGTGAGCAGGTAGGTGTCCACCCGCTCGTTGATGCAGGGGTTGACCAGACCGGTGACGCCGTGCGAACCGGCGTCCCGCTCCGTGACGAGGCGCGAGCCCTTGAAGCGCTTGTGCAGTTCGACGGCGCCTTCGTACGGGGTGGCGGCGTCACGCGTGGACTGCACGATCAGCACGGGCGGCAGGCCCTTTCCGGTCTTCACGTTCAGCGGGGTCTGCTGCTTCGCCGACCAGGTCGCACAGGGCAGGTTCATCCAGGCGTTCGCCCAGGTCATGAACGGGTATTCCTTGTGCAGCCGGCTGTTGTCGCGGTCCCACTTCTGCCAACTGGTGGGCCACTTGGCGTCCGTGCACTCGACCGCCGTGTACACGGCGTTGCCGTTCTCCGAGGAGATGTTCCCGGCGGTGTCGGACATGTCCGGGCCTGCTGCGTCGACCAGAGCCTGGGTGTCGCCGCCCAGGTAGTCGCTCCAGATCCGGGCGACGGGCGCCCAGGAGGAGTCGTAGTACGGCGCGCTCTGGAAGAAGCCGATGAGCTCGGCGGGGCCGACGACGCCGCCGATCGGGTTCTTCTTCGCGGCGGCGCGCAGCTCCAGCCACGCCTGCTCGACCTTCGCGGGGGTGTTGCCGATGTGGAAGACGGAGTCGTTCTTGGCGACCCATGCCTTCCAGTCGTCCCAGCGTCCCTGGAAGGCGATGTCCTGGTTCAGGTTGGCCTGGTACCAGATGTTGTCCTTGGCCGGGTTGACGACACTGTCGACCACCATGCGGCGGACGTGGGTCGGGAAGAGCGTGCCGTAGACCGCTCCCAGGTAGGTGCCGTAGGAGACGCCCAGGTAGTTGAGCTTCTCCTCACCGAGAGCGGCGCGGATGACGTCCAGGTCGCGGGCGGTGTTCGGCGTGGTCATGTGCGGCAGCATGTCACCGCTGCGCTGGGCGCAACCGTCCGCGTACTCGGCGGCGAGCTTGCGCTGGGCGCGCTTGTCGGCCTCGGAGTCGGGTACGGGGTCGGCCTTGGGGGCCTTGACGAACTCCTGGGGATCGACACAGGAGATCGGCGCGGAGTGCCCGACGCCGCGAGGGTCGAAGCCGACGAAGTCGTACGCTTTCGCCGTGTTCGCCCAGAGCGGGTTCTTGTTGGTGATCCGGGTGGGGAACCGCATCCCCGAACCGCCGGGGCCGCCCGGGTTGTACAGCAGGGCGCCCTGTCGCTCGTCCTTCGTACCGGTGCTGACGTGCCGGTCGACGGCGATCTTGATCTGCTTGCCGTCGGGCCTGGCGTAGTCGAGCGGCACGGTCACCCAGCCGCACTGGATCGGCTTGGCTATGGCCCAGTCGGCCGGACAGTCCTTCCAGTCGATGCCGGACCTGGCCGCCCGTGCCGCGGCGACCTGAACGCCGCGCGCCTCGGAACCGCGGTGGTGACGGTCTTCGGCCGTGGCCGCCGGTGCGGTCACCGCGCCCGCTATGAGCGTGCCTGCGATCAGAGCCCCGGCCGAGCCGAGCACTGCTGTGCGTCTCAAGTGGAACCTCCCCCATATCTGAAGCACCGCCGGTGGCGGCGCAATTCATTCGGGACCTCCTGCGGATCTTGTCGTCTGTGAGGTTCCTGAGAACAGGCCACAGACCCACTTCTTTACCGAATCGATAACCGGAGAGCCGTGTCCCGCTGAGCGGTATTCATCCGGTCGGGGTGTCGAGTACATCGCTCAGCGCATCGCTCAGGACCCTGCGCAGCAGGCGTGCATCGGGGGCGACCGCCGTCACCAGCACAGCCGGACCGACGAGTGGGGTGAGAACGGAGGTCGGCCCCAGCAGGCGCGCTTCGGGGCATTTCTCTTCGAACGAGGGCTCAACGACGAGGAGTTGACCGACGGCACGGTGGCCGCCCAGGACGGCCGCGCCGTCCCAGCCTCCGGGTGCCCCCGGCCCGTACGCCACCTGCTGGTCGATCAGCGGACGGCCGGCGCGGTGCACTGTGAGGCGGCTGGTGAGGGTGCCGGTGCTCTCGCCGTGGCGTCCGAGAATCTGCTCCTCGCGCAGCACCAGCCGTGCGGTGGGGGCGAGTTCGACCCGTGTGGTCATGTGCAGGACGCTGCCGTGCGCCGAGACGAGTTGCTCCGGCAGCCAGCGGAGTCCGGCCCGCTCCCCCACGTTCAACCGGATGTCGTACGTGGCGGGCTCGGCGGCCGCTCCCGGTCCGGGCAGGGCGACGGTGGCCGCGGCCGAGTCGACGGTGAGCCGGGCGTCTTCCTCGACCTGTGCCTCGATGGCGAGCCGGTCGCCGCCGAGCGGCGCGCTCATCGCGCCGACGATGGTGACACGGGCGTTCGAGCCGTTCGCGGCCCGGGTGCGGCGCAGGGCGAGCGGCCCGTCGCTCTCCAGCACAGGGAGCGAGGTGATGCCCCGGCTGTCGAGGACCGCGGCGATCCGGGCGGTGGCCTGGACGCTCATGCGGTCCAGGCGGCGAGCTGTCCCCGCACCCAGTCCGCGACCGGCCCCACACCTTCCTCCGAAGTGAGTGAGGTGAAGGCCACGGGGAGCGGCCCGCGCTGCCGTGCGGCGTCCTGAGCCATTCGGTCGAGATCGGAACCGACGTACGGGGCGAGGTCGGTCTTGTTGATGACGAGCAGGTCGGAAGTGGTGACGCCGGGGCCGCCCTTGCGCGGGATGTCGTCGCCGCCCGCCACATCGATGACAAAGACCTGGGCGTCGACCAGCCCCTTGGAGAAGGTGGCGGTGAGGTTGTCGCCGCCGGATTCGACCAGGATCAGATCGAGCGGCCCGACGGTGTCCTCCAGGTCCTCGACGGCTTCGAGGTTGGCGGAGATGTCGTCCCGGATCGCCGTGTGCGGGCAGGCGCCGGTCTCCACGGCCTGGATGCGTTCGGGCGGCAGGACGGCATGGCGCAGCAGGAAGGCGGCGTCCTCGCGGGTGTAGATGTCGTTGGTGACCACAGCGATGGAGAGCTGGTCGCGCAGGGCCCGGCAGAGGGCCGCGACGGTCGCGGTCTTGCCGGAGCCGACCGGTCCGCCGAGTCCGATGCGCAGAGCGCGGCGGGTGCCGTCGGGGCGGGCTGCATCGGCGCTCACGGCGGCGGGCCCGTGCTGGGCGTGGTCGAGGTGCATGGTGTTCGGCTCCTGGTTCTTGCAGGTTTACGAGGCGAACAGGCGGACAGTCCAGGCCGCGTGCGCCTCGGCGGTGATGTCGAGGAGAGGGGCGGAGGCGGCGGGCAGCGCATCGATGGTTCCGTGCGCCGCAGCGACGGCCTGTTCGGCGATCCGGTCGAGTTCGGGTGCGAGGCGGGCGAGGACGGCGGTGGCCTCGAAGGGGTCGAGGGAGAGCAGCCGGACAACAGCGGTGGCCGGTCCGCTGACGGTCTCATAGGCGACGCAGTGCGCAGCGTCCTCGGGCCCCAGTCCGGCCGCGCGTGCGGTGAGGCCGAGCACGACGGGCTGGTGGGCGCCACGCGGTCGGGCCCGGGCGAGCGCGGCGAGTTCGGGGCTGGGCCAGGTGGCGCGGGCCGCCCGCATCAGTTGCCGGCCGAGTTTCCGCGCGACGGTCCGCAGCGCGGGTGACGGGGTGCGGGCATCGGCGGCCTCGTCGAGCGCGAGCGGGTCATGGCCGTGGGCGGCCGCCGCGGCGAGTGCGGCGGCCGTGAGTCCGGTGGTGTGGAGGCGACCCCGGCAGAATTCGGCGAGGTCCTCGGTGTTACGGATATGCCCTTCCTTCACGGCCGGTTCGGCGCCGCCGGAGTGGGCGTGGCCACCGGCGGGGAACCGGCCGTCGGCGAGGATGAGCAGAGCTGCGCGACTCATCACATGGTCCGCATCAGAAGAGGAAGTAGCGCTGGGCCATGGGCAGTTCGGCGGCGGGTGCCGGTTCGACCGGTTCGCCGTCGATCGTCACGGCGAAGCTGTCGGGGTCGACGTGGACCTGCGGCAGTGCGTCGTTCTCCCGCATGTCGGCCTTGGTGACGCCGCGCGTGCTGATGATCGGAACGAACCGCTTGCCGAGACCGAGGCGTTCGGGCAGCCCGTCCTCGATGGCCGCGTTCGCCACGAAGTTGCACGAGTTGGCGGCGGGCGCCCGCCCGAGTGCGCCGAACATCGGCCGCGGCATCACCGGCTGCGGGGTGGGGATGGACGCGTTGGCGTCGCCCATCTGCGCGTACGCGATCTGCCCGCCCTTGATGACGGTCTGCGGCTTGACGCCGAAGAACGCCGGGTCCCACAGCACCAGATCGGCGAGCTTGCCGGTCTCGACCGAACCGATCTCCCGGTCGAGGCCCTGGGCGACCGCGGGGTTGATGGTGTATTTGGCGACATAACGACGAACCCGGTGGTTGTCGGCCCGACCGTCGCCGGGAAGGACGCCGCGGCGCTTCTTCATCACATGGGCGGTCTGCCAGGTGCGCAGAACGACCTCGCCGATGCGGCCCATCGCCTGGGCGTCGGAGGAGATGATCGAGATCGCCCCGAGGTCGTGGAGGATGTCCTCGGCCGCGATGGTGGAGGGACGGATCCGGGACTCGGCGAAGGCCAGGTCCTCCGGTACAGCGGGATTGAGGTGGTGACAGACCATCAGCATGTCGAGGTGTTCCTCGATGGTGTTGACGGTGTGCGGCCGGGTCGGATTGGTGGAACTGGGCAGGACGTACGGCTCCGAGACCACGGTGATGATGTCCGGGGCGTGCCCGCCGCCGGCGCCTTCGGTGTGGTACGCGTGGATGGAGCGACCGGCGATGGCCGCGAGCGTATCGGCGACGAAGCCGGCCTCGTTGAGGGTGTCCGTGTGAATGGCGAGCTGCGCGCCGCTCTCCTCGCACACGTTCAGACAGGCATCGATGACGGCGGGAGTGGCACCCCAGTCCTCGTGGATCTTGAATCCGAGGGCACCGCCGCGCAGTTGGGCGCGCATGGCATCGCCCGACATCGTGTTGCCCTTGCCGAGCAGCCCGATGTTGACGGGACAGGCCTCCAGAGCCTCGAACATCCGGGCGAGGTGCCAGGCGCCCGGAGTGACCGTGGTCGCCTTCGTGCCCTCGGCCGGTCCCGTGCCACCGCCGACAAGCGTGGTGACACCGGCGGAGAGCGCCTGGTCGACGATGGTCGGCGAAATGAAGTGGACGTGCGCGTCGATGGCGCCGGCCGTCACGAACTTCCCGTTCCCCGCGATGATTTCGGTTTCGGGGCCGATGACGAGGTCGGGGTGGACGCCGTCCATCGTGTCCGGGTTGCCGGCCTTGCCGATCCCGGTGATCCGGCCGTCGCGGATGCCGATGTCCGCCTTGACGATGCCCCAGTGGTCGATGATGACGGCGCCGGTGATGACGGTGTCGGGGGCTCCTTCGGCACGTGTGGTGCGCGCCTGGCCCATCGACTCGCGAATCACCTTGCCACCGCCGAAAACCGCCTCGTCTCCCGCGAGTCCGGGGCCGCCCGAGCGGTCCTCCTCGATCTCGATGAGCAGATCGGTGTCGGCGAGCCGGATGCGGTCGCCGGTCGTGGGGCCGAACAGGTCGGCGTAGACCGCGCGGTCGAGTTCAGCCATCGAGGGCACCTCCGGTTTCGCCGCGCAGGCCGGGGACGATGCGCCGTCCGGCGAGGGGGACGAGCTCGATGTCGACGGGTACGCCGGGTTCGAAGCGCACGGCAGTCCCGGCGGCGATGTTCAGCCTCAGTCCGCGGGCGGCCGGACGGTCGAAGTCCAGGCCCGGGTTGGCCTCGGCGAAGTGATAGTGCGAACCGACCTGGACGGGCCGGTCGGCGGCGTTGAGAACGGTGAGGCGGGTGACGGACCGGCCCTCGTTGAACGGTACGGGCCCGTCTCCGTGGAGGATCTCTCCGGGAATCATCGATGACACCTCCCTCAGACGATCGGCTCGTGCACGGTCACGAGCTTGGTGCCGTCCGGGAAGGTGGCCTCGACCTGGACGTCATGGATCATCTCGGGCACCCCGTCCATGACATCCTCGCGGGAGAGCACCTTGCGGCCCGATGCCATCAGTTCGGAGACCGTTCGACCGTCGCGAGCACCCTCCAGCAGATGGGTGGTGATCAGAGCGACAGCCTCGGGGTGGTTGAGCCGCAGTCCGCGCGCCCGACGCCTCTGAGCCACGTCGGCAGCAACATGGATGAGCAGGCGTTCCTGCTCATGCGGGGTCAGTTGCATGCTTCCACCTCACAGTCCGGTGCCCAGTACCGGCCCTGGGCGCAGCGAGACACTAGCCGCCATCAACAGACTGTTGAACAACGAACCGGTCTCTCGCGGCGAGGTATTGCACGTTAGAGCCGAAGTTTTTCCGGCGCGTTAACTGATCTTTTGCAGATCCATGGACATCAGGCCGCGCAGACCGTTTTCCAGCACTTCGGGTTCGGCGTCACCGAACATCGCCGGCTGGGCGATGAATCCCTGGGCGGTGGCGATCAGCGTGCGGGCCACATGATCGGCGGACACATCGGAGCCGAGCAGGCCGATGTCGCGATACACGTCGACCAGCTCCGTCCACGCCGCCCGCAAACCCCCGAGGCCTCGACGAGCGTGGCAGCCAGCCGCTCACTGCGCAGAGTCTCGGACCACACCTGCACGATCAGCCCGGCACAGGCCTGTCGGGTCATGCCCCGTCCGGTGCTTTCGAGCGGCGAGCGGGCGACACGGCCGATCAGCACGTCGGGCGGAGGCGGCGACGAAACACGCGCGGCCTCCTCGAACGCCCGCCTGACGCCGCCGACTGCCTCATCGGCGATGGCCGCGATCAGGTGTGCCCGCCGGGGATCCGCGCGGCAGCGCGCTCGGTGCGAGCTTCCTGCCACTGGCGATCGCCGGCGTCCTCTCGGGCTCCGCGGTCACGATACTGCGGCTGCGCGGGCGGCGGGCCGCGCTGGCGCTCATCGGCGCGGCCACGCTGGTCGGGATCGGCGCGGCGGCGCTGACCGACAAACGGCTCGGCGTGATCACCGGCGACTGGTGGGCCGAGGCCGGGACGCTGGGTCACCGCCCTGGCCATCGGCGGGACGGTAACGGGGCTCGCCGCGGTGATCGGTCCGCCCGGCGTCGACCTCGGCGCCCTGCTGATGGTGCTGCTCGGAAACCCGTTCTCCGGCGTGACCAGCGCTCCCGAGTTGCTGCCCCGGCCGATCGGGACGATCGGGCAGCTGATGCCGCCGGGTGCGGGCGGCTCACTGCTGCGGTCGGTCGCCTTCTTCGACGGCAGCGGCGCGGGCGGTGCGCTGCTCACGCTCATGCTGTGGGCTGCGCTCGGGCTGACGGCGGTACTCATCGGCGGCCGACACCGGGCCCAGCATCCGGCCGCGCCCGCTCCCGGCTTGCCGGAGCCGGCCCTGGTGGGCTGACCCCGTTCGAGCATGCCGCGCACCCGCGTCGCAAAGGACGGGGCGCACGGCATTTCCGCGTTACGGGACGTCAATGGGCACTCAGCTGCCCGGCTCGCGGTGCCCCCTGTGTTCCGCCGCGATGCCGAAACGCCGCCGTTCGCCGGGAGCGGACACGGAGGAGCCGATCGAGGAGACCGAGCTGATCACCTGCTCCTCGGCAGCCGCCTCGTCGTTTTCGAGTCGCTCCAGGTCAGCAGCCGAAACGAGCGCCACGAGCGGCTTGCCGTGCCGGGTCACGACCACTCGCTCGCCGCCGTAGACAACGCGGTTGATCAGTTCGGCGAGCTCAGCTCGGGCTTGCGTCACCGGAATCTCGTAGGCCATGCTCCCCATCATAACCTTCTGTACGTCCTGTACATTTTTTACAGAAGCTTGTGCAGATCCGCGTGTACAGCCCCGGAGGAAAGGCAACGCCATGCTGTTCCGCCCCACCGCCCGTTACGTGCTGCCCGAATTCACCGAGCGCACGGCCAACGGGACCCGCACCCTCGATCCGTACTCCAAACTCCTCGCCGAACGGATCGTCTTCCTCGGTACGCCGGTCGACGACACCGCCGCCACCGATCTGATCGCCCAGTTCATGTATCTGGAACACGACACCCCGGACCGGCCCATTTCGCTCTACATCAACTCCCCCGGCGGCTCGTTCGGAGCCATGTCCGCGATCTACGACACGATGCAGTACCTCACGTGCGAGGTGGAGACCTACTGCCTCGGCCAGGCCGGTTCCTGCGCGTCTGCACTGCTCGCTGCGGGCGCTCCCGGCCGACGGCACGCACTGCCCGGCGCCAGGGTCGTCGTGCAGCAGCCCGCGCTCACCGAGCCGGTCGAGGGCCAGCCGTCCGATCTGGAGATCGAGGCACAGGAATTGGAACGGGTCCGCGAGATGATCACCACACTATTGGCCCGTCACACGGGCCGCAGCGCCGAGCAGATCGCCACCGACATCGAGCGCGACCTCATCCTCGACGCGGCGGGTGCCAAGGCGTACGGCCTGGTGGACCACATCATGGAGAACCGGAAGTCGTCACTCCCGCCGCACGGCGCGAGGTGAACGCCCGATGCAGCCGCCGGAGTTGCCGCCCCTCCCCGCACTGACGCGCGCCGAGGGGGAGTTCATCGACTGCTACCTCGAAGTCCTGGACCAACTGGGCCGGATCAACCCGGCCCGCGGCAGCGACACCTACGGCGCACTGCGCGCCGCGCAGGCACTGGCCTCACGGGCGGGCGCGCTGCGGGATGCCCTCGCATTGATGCATGAGCGCGGCGAGGCGCAGATCCACGCCCCCACCTTGGCGCGGGCGCTGCGCGTGCTGGACGGGGAACGGCGGGCCGGACGCGTCACCGTACCCCCCGCTCAGGCGAGTTGATCAGCCCACTCCGTCTGCGCCCCTGGCCGGGTACGGCCAACTCCCCCCGCCTTCAGCCCCGACGGGGTTTGCTCAACTCACTCCCACCCCGACTCCGACGGACTTCGCTCAACTCCCCTGCGCGACACGCCCGGCAGGCACATCAAAATCCCTAGCTCGTTCGGCGTAGGAATTCCCCCTTGCGAGCGACATCTCAACTTGCGTTTTTGCGAGGACAGCGATCGGAATCGATCCTTTCACCCCTGGTACGAGACCGGTCCGACCGATGTGTGCACTCTTCAACATCATCAGACCCACCCGAACGGGGCATTCGCGAGGAGACTCGCATATCGTCGTTTCTCTTCAGAAATCCGGCAGTCGGTGCGTCAAGATCCCTGGGACGACAAGCCCCCGCCGCCGCGGCGGGGCGGTCCGGGCGGACGCCGAGTCCTGCCGCCGTCCGGATGCCTGGTCGACAGAAGTGGATCGGCAGGAGTGGAGGCCCCGAGCACAACGGGTCGACCGGAACACCGGTCGACCCTCGGGGTGAAGCCGCCGAGCGCGGCCGGGCAACTTCGCCAGCCCGAACCCGACAGGTCATCCTTCACAGGCGGCTGACGAAGGGTTGCGCATGACTGCGCAGGTTCATGTCCCGTCTCTGCTCGCCCGGGCCGGCACGGCCTCGGTTCTGACACTGGCCGCCGTCGGCGGCACCATGCTTGCCCCCGGCGCCACGCCGCAAGCCCAGGCAGCGACCCTCTCGATGAAGGCACTCGACATCGCCGCGTCGAAGAAGGGATCGCCGTACGGGTGGGGGGCCACCGGCCCCAACCGCTTCGACTGCTCGGGTCTGACGGTCTATTCGTTCAAGAAGGCGGGCAAGAAGCTCCCGCGCACGGCCCAGCAGCAGTACAACAAGACCCGCCATATCTCGACCTCGCACCGGCAACGCGGCGATCTGGTCTTCTTCCATTACGGCCGCAGCATCTACCACGTGGGGATCTACGCCGGTAAGGGCAGGATCTGGCACTCGCCGAGGACCGGCGCGGTGGTCCGGCTGGAGAAGATCTGGACGAAGAGCGTCTATTACGGGCGGGTCCGCTGATGTCTGTCCGGCGGATCGGGCCGCGTCCCCGGCCGTGATCCGCCGGACAGGCCCTGGGCTCCGCCGCTGACCCGCTCGTTGCTCAATGCAGCAGGGGGCCGGACACCAACACCAGCCCCAGACCGGTGAGCGCCGCGCCGCTGCCGCCCTCGATGGCGCGGGCAGTACGCGGCCGGCGCAGCCACCGGCCGAGCCGGTCCACCATGAGGGCCACGGCGGGGAACCAGATCAGCGCAAGCAGCACCACGATCATGGCGAGCAGCAAGGTCCTCGGGAGCGGGGGCTGCCCGTCGGGAACGAACTGCGGCAACAGGCTCAGGAAGAGCACCGGTGCCTTGGGATTCAGGGCGTTGGTGAGGAAGCCCTGGCGCAGTGCGCGTACGGTTCCCTGCCCTGCCGGTTCGCCCTCTGCCCCGCCCGTCCTGCCCGTGGTGCGGTGCCGCGCCGCGTACAGGGCGCTGATGCCGAGGTAGAGGACATAGGCCCCTCCGAGCAGTTGAACGGTGCGGAACAGTACGGGCAGCGTCACCAGCACAGCGGCAAGGCCGGCGACGGCAAGCGCGGTGTGCACGAGGAGTCCACCGGCAACACCCAGCGCGGTCGACACCCCCGCTGACCGTGAGGCGAGCGCGTTGCGTACGACGACGGTGAAGTCCGCACCCGGCAGCGCGACCATTCCCGCGGCGACCCCGATGAAGGCGATCAGTTGTGCGTCCATGGGTCCACCCTGGACCGGCAGAGCCTTTAGCGTGTACTTGCAATCTTCTGGGTCTGCCAAAAGGAACGCTTAATGTACGACCTGACACGGCTCGCGGCGCTGGTAGCGGTCGCGGAGGCCGGATCGATCACCCGGGCCGCCGGCCGGCTCGGCTACACGGCGCCCGCGCTCTCCCAGCAGATCGCCAAGCTGGAGCGGGAGGCGGGCGCCGCACTGCTGGTGCGCCACCACCGAGGGGCCCGCCTCACGGCCGCCGGCGAGCTGCTGGTCGGACGCGCACGGCGGATCCTCGACGAGATGGACCTGGCCCGCCACGAACTGGCCCGTCTCTCCGGACTCTCCGGTGGACGCCTCCGCGTCGGCACGTTCACCACCGCGAGCATCCATCTGCTGCCGCCGGTGCTGAGCGCCTTCCGTCGCGCTCACCCGGATGTGGAACTGGCGGTCACCGAGTACGAGCCGCCGGACGGGGTCGCGGCGGTGGCCGCGGGCGAGGTCGATCTCGCGCTGACCCATGTGTACGAGCCGGCTGCCGCAGCGGCCTGGCCCTCCGGGGTATTCGCCGAACCGCTGCTGGTCGAGGAACTGGTCCTGATCACGGCGGTCGGGCAGATGCTGTCCGAAGGCACCGGGAGACTGCCGGTGACGGAACTGTCGGGGCGGCCGCTGATCAGCAGCGCGCCGACGCATCCACCGCGCCGTGGGGTGGAGCAGGCGTTGGCCGAAGCAGGGGCGACACCCGCCGTGGTCTGCGAGTCGCCCGGCTATGCGCTGGTGTGTGCGCTGGTCAGCGCAGGCATCGGAATGGCGGTCGTACCGGAGATGGTTGCCGCGATGTCGTCGACGCCGTTGTCCGTGCGGCGGCTGGAACCCGCTTCGTTCCGGCGGACGATCTCGATGGTGCACCGCGGTGACCGGGCGAGCGCCGCGGCGGCAACACTCCAGGCGCTGCTGCGCAGTGGGTTCGGGCGGGCGGCCGCGGCGCAGCGGCCGGGCGGCGGCGGGTGATCACGCGATCGGAAGACGCGGAGGCGGCGGATCGGACGGTCGGTCAGCTCTGCACTGGCATGGTCCACGGGAGTGCGATCCAGACCGTCTTGCCGCCGTCGGCAGTGGGGGTGACGGTGAGCCGGCCCCCGCACTCCTTGGCCAGACAGCGAATGATCACCATGCCGCGTCCGTTGTCCTGCTGAACGGCGGCGGGCAGCCGCCGGGGCCAGCGGGGGTGACTGTCCGTCACCCCCAGATGCAGCTGTTCCTCCCGCTCAAGCCTCAGGTCCACGGTGAAGGTGGGCGACTGCCCGAAGGTGTGCTGGACGGCGTTGGTCGCGAGTTCCGAGACGATGAGTCGAATACTGTCGGCGAACTCCGTGTCGATGGCCAGACCCCATTCGGTCAGCACCCCTGCCACGTATCTCCGGGCCGACGAGACCGAGACCGGATCGCTCGGCAGAGTGATGCTTGCTTCCTGATGGTCTGCCATGGCGAGCCGTCCCTTTCCCACGTGGACCGACCCGCGACCGGTCCCGGTTGTGCTTCGCGCCAGATTCCCACTGATGCTGCCCTCTGTGACGGCGATCCACCAAGATATGCATATATCTGTCGCTCAATGCGGTGAACCCTGCCACGCAAGACCGTATGCGGGCGTCACACTGTCCGCTCGGCAGAAGAGGGAGGGAGGCCGCAGATGCAGCACGGCCCTGCGGTGAGGCGCCGCAAGCTCGGGGAGGAGCTCCGGAGTCTGCGCCATGCGTCCGGACTGACGAGCCGGGACGCCGCGCGGATGCTCGGCTGGCACCAGTCGAAGGTGAGCCGGATCGAGACCGGTGTCAGTGGGGTGCGGCCGGCCGATGTGACCCGGCTGCTGGACGCGTACGGCGTGGACGACGCACAGCTGCGGACGCTCCTGGCGGCGCTGGCGGGTTCGGCGGGCGGTGGCGGCACCGGGTGGTGGCATGCCTATCGCGGTCTGATCCCGCCGCAGTACCGCGACTTCATCAGTCTGGAGTCCCAGGCGCGGACCGCGCGGACCCTGGAGACCTCGGTGGTGCCGGGGCTCCTGCAGACGGCCGACTACGCACGTGCGGTGACCCGGGCCGCGCTGGACGGGTTGCCCGCCGGCCAACTGGACTCGCTGGTGGAGGTGCGGCTCGCCCGGCAGGGGGTGCTGCGGACCGATCCGCCGCTGCGACTGAGCGCGGTGCTCGACGAGGCAGTGCTCCGGCGCGAGGTCGGCGGTCGCCGGGTGATGAGAGAACAGCTGCGCCATCTGACTCGCGTTGCTCAACTGCCCCACGTTGACCTTCAGTTGCTGCCGTTCTCGGTCGGTGGCTATGCCGGCCTCACCGGCCCTTTCGTTATCTTCTCATTTCCGAACACTTCTGATCTGGACGTGGTAGTTCTCGACCATTTGACGAGTAGCCTCTATCTGGAGCGGAAAGAAGACCTTGAGGCGTACAGCTCGGCCTTCCGCACGATGCAGGCGCACGCGCTGTCGCCGGAGCACTCGTTGGACCTCATCGCCGCGATCGACCGCGACGGTCAGTGACCCCGGACTGCCCGAGGGGGGCTCATGTCGGATTGCCTCGCACAGCACGAGTTACGGTGGCGGCGCAGCAGCCGCAGCACGGGTATGAACAACTGCGTGGAGGCCGCGCCGTTCCCGGACGGACGGCTGGCCGTGCGGGACTCCAAGGATGTGTCCAGGCCACCGCTGCGGTTCTCCGCGGCGGCCTGGACGTCTTTCGTCTACGGCCTGCACCGGGGTTCGTTCAGCTGACGGGAGCGGTCCGCCGTACGATCGCCACGGCGGTGGCGATCTGCTCCTGGGTCAGATCGGCTCGCGCGGTCAGCCGCAGCCGGGAGACGCCGTCCGGCACCGATGGCGGCCGGAAGCATCCCACCGCGACACCCGCGGCGCGACAGTCGGCCGCCCAGCGCACCGCCGCGTCCGCCGAGGGTGCCCGCACCGAGACCACGGCCGCGTCGGGGCGAACGGCGGTCAGACCGGCCTCGGTCAGCCGCTCGTACACAGTGGTGGCGACCGCACGGGCCCTGCCGGCGCGTTCCGGCTCGCGACGGATCAGCCGCAGGCTCCCGAGAGCGGCGCCCGCCGCGGCCGGTGCGAGGCCTGTGTCGAAGATGAACGTACGGGCCGTGTTGACCAGGTGTTCGATGACCCGGGTCGGACCGAGGACCGCCCCGCCCTGGCTGCCCAGGGACTTGGAGAGGGTGAGCGTGGTGACGATTCCCTCGCCGCCCGCGAGACCGGCGGCGGCGAGCGCACCCCGGCCGCCTTCGCCCAGCACTCCGAGGCCGTGCGCGTCGTCGACGAGCAGGGCGGCGCCCTCCGTCCGGCAGATGTCGGCCAGTTCGGGCAGCGGCGCGGCATCGCCGTCGACCGAGAAGACCGAGTCGGTGACCGCCAGCGCGCGTCCCCCGTGTGCCCGCAGGACCTTGCGCACTGCATCGGGATCGGCGTGCGGGACGACGGCGGTCTCGGCCCGGGAGAGCCGGCAACCGTCCACGATCGAGGCGTGGTTGCCCGCGTCGGAGACGATCAGCGAGCCACGGCCGGTGAGCGCGGTGAGGGCGGCGAGATTGGCCGCGTAGCCCGATGACAACACCAGGGCCGCCTCGAAACCGCAGAAATCGGCCAGCTCGCGTTCGAGTTCGGCGTGCAATGCGGTGGAACCGGTGACGAGCCGCGACCCGGTCGCCCCCGCTCCCCATCTGTGCGCGGCCTCGGCCGCGGCGGCGGTGACCTCGGGGTGCCGGGTCAGGCCGAGATAGTCGTTGCTCGCGAGGTCCAGCAGTTCTGGTTCGGCGGGCCGCGGGCGGAGCGTGCGGACGAGTCCGGCGTCCGCGCGGCGGCGCGCCTCGTCGTCGATCCAGTCGAACGGAGCGAAGGGCATGAGCAGTCCCTTTTGTAGGCAGCTCACAGACCCTAACCGGGCACGCAGCAGGTCATGGTGTGGCAATACACACACCCCAGACGGACTCTGTTGTCCGGTTCCTCCTTGGCTGTGGGCGCTGCGGTAGGCCAGGATCAACGCCATGGACCTCCTGAACACGCTGGTGGACAAGGGACTGCGGCGCGAACTGCCGACCCGCGAAGAAGCACTCGCCGTACTGGCGACCTCGGACGACGATCTGCTCGAAGTGGTGGCCGCGGCCGGAAAGGTGCGCCGTCAGTGGTTCGGGCGGCGCGTGAAACTGAACTATCTGGTCAATCTCAAGTCCGGGCTCTGCCCCGAGGACTGCTCGTACTGCTCGCAGCGGCTCGGCTCGAAGGCCGAGATCCTCAAGTACACCTGGCTGAAACCGGACGAGGCGTCGAAGGCCGCCGCCGCCGGGGTGGCGGGTGGCGCCAAGCGGGTGTGTCTGGTGGCCAGCGGTCGCGGTCCGACGGACCGGGATGTCGACCGGGTGTCGGAGACCATCGAGGCGATCAAGGAGCAGCACGAGGGCGTCGAGGTGTGCGCCTGCCTCGGTCTGCTCTCCGACGGACAGGCCGACCGGCTGCGGTCGGCGGGCGCCGACGCGTACAACCACAACCTCAACACGTCCGAGGGGACGTACGGGGACATCACCACTACCCATACCTACGCGGACCGCGTGGAGACCGTGCAGCAGGCGCAGGCCGCCGGGCTCTCGGCGTGCTCCGGGCTGATCGCCGGAATGGGTGAGAGCGACGCCGATCTGGTCGATGTCGTCTTCTCGCTGCGTGAGCTCGACCCGGACTCGGTGCCGGTGAACTTCCTGATCCCGTTCGAGGGCACCCCACTGGCCAAGGAGTGGAACCTCACCCCGCAGCGGTGTCTGCGCATTCTGGCGATGACCCGGTTCGTCTGCCCGGACGTGGAGGTACGGCTCGCGGGCGGGCGCGAGGTGCATCTGCGCTCGATGCAGCCGCTCGCGCTGCACCTGGTCAACTCGATCTTCCTGGGCGACTACCTCACCAGCGAGGGACAGGCGGGACAGGCGGATCTGGACATGATCGCGGACGCCGGTTTCGAGGTGGAGGGAGCGGGGACGACGACGCTGCCTGCGCACCGTGCGCAGGCGGGTGGCGGCTGCGGTTCGCACGACGGCGGGTGTGCACCCTGTGGCGACGCGCCCGCAGATGCCGCTGCCGAGCCGAGCGAGATTCCGGCTGCACGCACGGATCTGGTGGCGGTCCGCCGTCGCGGCGCAGGAACGGATCTCGCCCCCAATGCCTGAGGCCCTCTCGCCGTCCGAGCTTCGGTCCCTTGACCGGGCCCACGTCTGGCATCCGTACGGCCCCATGCCGGGGCGTCAGGAGCCGCTGGTCGTGGAGTCCGCGTCCGGGGTACGGATCCGGCTCGCCGAACCGGCCCACGGGCAGCACGAATTGGTCGACGGCATGTCGTCCTGGTGGTCTGCGGTGCACGGCTACAACCATCCGGTGCTCAATGAGGCGGCACGCGGTCAGCTCGACCGGATGAGTCATGTGATGTTCGGCGGGCTCACCCATGAGCCCGCCGTGCGGCTGGCCACGCGGCTGGTCGAGATCACCCCGGAGCCGCTGCAGCATGTCTTCCTCGCCGACTCCGGGTCGGTGTCGGTCGAGGTCGCGGTGAAAATGTGTCTGCAGTACTGGCGCTCGTCCGGGCGTCCGGCCAAGCAGCGGCTGCTGACCTGGCGCGGCGGCTATCACGGGGACACCTGGCAGCCGATGTCGGTGTGCGACCCCGAAGGTGGCATGCACGAGCTGTGGTCGGGCGTACTGCCCCGGCAGATCTTCGCGGACGAGCCACCGGCCGGCTTCGACGCGGAGCCGGATGCCGCGTACGTACAGCACCTGTGGGAACGGATCGCGGAGCACGCCGACCGGCTGGCCGCGGTGATCGTGGAACCTGTGGTGCAGGGCGCGGGCGGGATGCGGTTTCACTCCCCCGCCTACCTGCGAGTGCTGCGCGAGGCATGCGATGCGCATGACGTGCTGCTGGTGTTCGACGAGATCGCCACCGGTTTCGGCCGTACGGGGAAGCTGTTCGCCGCGGAGCATACGGGGATCTCGCCCGACGTCATGTGCGTGGGCAAGGCGCTGACCGGCGGCTATCTGACGATGGCGGCGACGCTGTGCACCTCGCGGGTGGCCGAGGGCATCTCGCGCGGCGACGTGCCGGTGCTGGCGCACGGGCCCACGTTCATGGGCAATCCGCTCGCCTCCGCGGTGGCGTGCGCCTCCATCGACCTGTTGCTCGGCCAGGACTGGGAGAAGGAGGTCGAGCGGATCGGCGGCGGGCTGCGGGACGGTCTCGCCCCGGCGGCGGAGCTGCCCGGGGTACGGGATGTGCGGGTGCTGGGCGCTGTCGGCGTCGTACAGCTCGATCGCGAGGTGGACATGGAGACCGCGACCCGGGCGGCGGTACGGGAGGGCGTGTGGCTGCGGCCGTTCCGCGATCTCATCTATACGATGCCGCCGTATGTGACCGGTGACGAGGATGTGGCGCGGATCTGCCGCGCCGTGTGCGCGGCTGCGCGGGAGGGCTGACATGACAGTTCTGGTAGTGACGGGCACGGGCACGGAGATCGGCAAGACGGTCGTGACCGCGGCCGTGGCGGCGGCGTCCCGGGATCGCAGCGTCGCGGTGCTCAAGCCCGCGCAGACGGGCCTGGCCCCCGGCGAGCCCGGGGATGCCGCAGAGGTGGTGCGGCTGGCGGGCGGCCATGTGACTGCGGTCGAACTGGCCCGGTTCCCCGAGCCGTTGGCACCCGGCACGGCCGCACGCAGGGCGGGTCTCCCGCCGGTACAGCCGCACGAGATCGCCGAGGCGGCCGAGAAGCTGGCGAGCGAACATGATCTGGTGCTGGTCGAGGGTGCGGGGGGACTGCTCGTACGGTTCGACGACGACGGCGCGACCCTGGCCGACGCGGCACGGTTGCTGGGCGCACCGGTCCTGGTCGTGGTGGAGGCCGGGCTGGGCACGCTCAATACGACCGCGTTGACCTCGGAGGCCCTGCGGGCCCGGGGACTGGAGTGCCTCGGTGTGGTGGTGGGCAGCATGCCCGCCGAGCCGGACCTCGCGGCGCGCTGCAATCTGGCGGACCTTCCGGTGGCTGCGGGCGCCCCCCTGCTGGGTGCCGTACCGGCCGGTGCGGGGGCGCTGGCGCCTGCCGACTTCCGTGTCCTGGCCGGGAGTTGGCTGGCGGCGGAACTGGGTGGTAATCGGCCGGCCGATTGAGCGGCTGAGCCGCGCGGGACGGGGGAGAATCGAAGTAGCCGTACCTTTCCGGTCGAGCACCGTGTCGAGGAGGTCCGTCATGCGTCTGCGCAGCACGAAAATCCCGGAGGACACGGTGCACCACCCCGTCTTCGCCCGGTTCTACGCCCGGATGAGCGTGGCCGCGGAGACCGGGGCGGGACTGGGCGCGGTGCGCTCGGAGCTGCTGGCCGGCATGTCCGGCCGGGTCATCGAGATAGGCGCGGGCAACGGCCTGAACTTCGCGCACTATCCGCCCGCGGTGTCGGAGGTGGTGGCCGTCGAACCCGAACGCAGTCTGCGGCAGTTGGCGGTACGGGCGGCGCTGCATGCCGGAATTCCGGTGGATGTGGTGCCGGGCGCGGCGGAGGCCCTGCCGGTGAAGAGCGAGGCGTTCGACGGGGCCGTCACTTCGCTGGTGCTGTGCACCGTGCGGAATGTGGAGCGTTCGCTCGCGGAGATCGTACGGGTGCTGCGGCCGGGCGGCGAGCTGCGCTTCTTCGAGCATGTGCGGGCCGATGACCGGGCCATGGCAGCGACCCAGCGGGCGCTGGACCGTACGGTCTGGCCACTCGTGACGGGCGGGTGCCACACGGCGCGCGACACCCTGGCCGCCATCGAAAGGGCCGGGTTCACGGTGGAGACCTATCGCAGGGTGAGGATGCCCGACTGGGGAATCCGGCTGCCCACGTCCGCATGTGTGCTGGGCGTGGCGCGGCGGCCGGCCGTGATCGGCTGACGCATCGGCCCACCACCGCGTAACGGCGGTGTCACAGACTCCACTGGCGCAGTTCGTCGGCGATGGCCCGGACGTCCGCCTTGCCCTCCTTCACCAGCCGAGCCAGGTCGCGCACCTGCTCGGGCGAGGTGATGACTTTCTGCCCGGAGGCGACGAGATAGCCGTACGCGACGGCCGAGGAGAACATCGCGTTCGAGTGTTCGAGCGCTGGAACGTGGAGCAGCAACTGCAGAAGGGACGCGGCCCTGGAGTGCGGGTCGCTGTAGACGGGGCTGCCGAAGATCTCGGCCTCATGACGGGCCACCGCAGCCACGAGCGCACCCCAGTCGGCGACCTGCGGATCGCCGGGGGTCTTGTGCTCGGCCACCATGAGCAGCCAGGAAAGGTCGATCTGGAGGTTCAACGCGTGCCTTTGCACTCCGGGCCGAACTCCTCGGCGAACACCGATTCGTACTGCTTCATGAAGTCGGCCGCGGCTTCGACAAAGGTGTGTCCGACCTCGCCCGCATCCTGCTTCACGAGCTCCTCTATGTAGCGGTTCACACTCATTCCCCTCTGCAGCGCGCGCTGTCGCGCGGCCTCTGCGGTGGCCTCGTCCACTCTCACGTTCAGCTGAGTCTTGGGCACAGAAACACGCTAGCGCGGGAGCGCTAGCACCGGCAAGGGGAGCCCTCCGGTGCCCCATACACCGGTCGCCGGTGACCGCATGGCGGAATTCGTCCTCCGCATGCTCCGTCGGCTCCGCGAGGGCGCCGCCCAGGGCAAGGAGAAAGGTGCCGCCGGGATGCGACGGCTCCTCGGAAGCGGATTGCGACGGCCGTGTGCTCCCGCCCGAAAGGCCCTGCCCGGCCTGCTTCGCCTCACGCGCCGTCGACCTTGCGGTGTTAAAAAGGGCAGTGTGGCCAGACGTTTCGGCCGATTCCGGAACGCACCGGTTCGGTCACTCACGGAGAAACACCCCTGGAGCCTTGCCGGGCAGGTCTTCGCCCTGCAGGTGGCTCTGGTGGTGTTCCTCGTGGCCGCCGCGGTGCTGGCACTCCTGCTGCAGTCCCGGCACGACACCAACGCGGAGGCGAGACAGCGTTCGATTGCCGTCGCGGAGACCTTCGCGCACTCACCGGGCGTCCTGGCCGCGCTGAAGTCACCCGATCCCTCCAAAGTGCTCCAGCCGCTCACCGAGGCGGCCCGGAAAGCGGCCGGCGTCGACTTCATCGTGGTGACGGACACGAAGGGGATCCGCTACACGCACCCCCAGCCGAGCCAGATCGGGAAGAGGTTCGTCGGCACCATCGGGCCATCGCTGGCAGGCCATGTGTACACCGAGACCGTCAAAGGCCCGCTCGGCCACGAGGTGCAGGCGACCGTCCCCATCTACAACCTCGGTCAAAAAGTCGTGGGCCTGGTGTCGGCCGGCATGAAGGTCGAGAACGTGACCAGCGTGGTGTCCAGACAGATTCCGATCATCCTCGGCACCGGAGCCGCCGCGCTTGTCGTGGCCACGGCAGGGACGGCGCTGGTGGCCAGGCGGCTGCGGCGGCAGACCCACCGTCTGGGCCCCGCCGAGATGACTCGCATGTACGAGCATCACGACGCGGTGCTGCACGCCGTACGCGAAGGCGTGCTCATCGTCGGCAACGACGGTCGGCTGCTGCTGGCGAACGATGAGGCCCGACGGCTGCTGGATCTGCCGCACGACGCCGAGGGGCGGCACATCGCGGACTTGCCCAGCCTCGATCCCGGGACGGTGGAACTGCTGACCTCGGGCCGTGCGGCCACGGACGAAGTGCTCCTCGCCGGGAACCGGCTGCTCGCGGTGAACCAGCGGCCCACGGATCGTCACGGTGGCCCCAAGGGAACGGTCGCGACGTTGCGTGACTCCACAGAGTTGCGGGCGCTGTCCGGAAAGGCGGAGGTGGCCCGCCAGCGGCTGAGACTGCTGTACGACGCCGGGCTCGGCATCGGTACCACCCTCGACGTGGTGAGTACGGCCGAGGAACTGGCGAAGGTCGCGGTCCCCCGGCTCGCCGACTTCGTCACCGTCGATCTGGCCGACCCGGTCCTGCACGGGGACGAGCCGACCAGCACGGGCACCGACATGCGCCGCACCGCCATCCAGGGCATCCGGGACGACCATCCCCTCTATGAACGCGGCCGCCTGATCGATTTCCTCCCCTCCACGCCGCAGGCACGGGCCTTCGGCAGCGGCCGGCCGGAGCTGGTGCCCGACCTGTCCGCCGCACCCGGCTGGCTCGCCCAGGAACCGGAGCGGACACGCAGGATCGTCGAGTACGGCATCCATTCGCTCATAACGGTGCCCCTCCAGGCGCGGGGCGACATCCTGGGCATGGTCAATTTCTGGCGCTCGGAGAAGCCCCAGCCGTTCGAGGAGGACGACCTGTCCCTGGCCGAAGAACTGGTCGCCCGGGCGGCGGTCAGCATCGACAACGCCCGCCGCTACACCCGTGAGCACGCCATGGCCGTGACTCTGCAGCGCAGCCTGCTCCCGCGGGCCCTGCCCGAGCAGAGCGCCCTCGAGGTCGCCCATCGTTACCTGCCCGCGCTCTCCGGGGTGAGTGGCGACTGGTTCGACGTGATCCCGCTCCCGGGCAGTCGGGTGGCGCTGGTCGTCGGGGATGTCGTCGGCCACGGCCTGCACGCAGCCGCCACGATGGGACGGCTGCGCACGGCCGTGCACAACTTCTCCACGCTCGACCTGCCGCCCGACGAGATCCTCAATCACCTCGACGACCTGGTCGGGCGTATCGACCAGGAGGAGGTGGAGACGACCGCCGGTGCGGTGATCACAGGCGCCACCTGCCTGTACGCGATCTACGATCCCGTCTCCCGTCACTGCGCCATGGCGCGGGCCGGGCATCCCTTGCCCGCGCTGGTCCAGCCCGACGGCAGTGTGTCGTTCCCCGATCTGCCGGCCGGGCCGCCCCTGGGCCTGGGCGGTATGCCGTTCGAGACCGCGGAACTGGAGCTGGCGGAGGGCACGCAGCTCGTCCTCTACACCGACGGGCTCATCGAGGACCGCACCCGGGACATCGACGTGGGGATGGAGATGCTGCGCCAGGCGCTGGCGTCCCATCCCGACCGGCCGCCGGAGGAGAGCTGCCAGGCGGTGCTCGACGAGCTCCTGCCCAGCCGGCCGAAGGACGATGTGGCGCTGCTCATCGCTCGCACACGGGCGATCCCGCCCGACCACGTCGCCGACTGGGATGTGCCGTTCGATCCGGCCGCTGTGGCGGGGATGCGCGCCGCCGTGGCCGAGAAGCTCGACGACTGGGGTCTGTCCGAGCTCGCGTTCGCCATGGAACTCGTGCTCAGTGAGCTGATCACCAACGCCATCCGTCACGGTTCCGCACCGGTCACGATACGGTTGCTGCGCGACCGCACCCTGACCTGTGAGGTGGCCGACAGCAGCAGTACCTCGCCCCATCTGCGGTATGCCGCTGCGTTGGACGAAGGGGGCCGCGGCCTGTTCCTCGTCGCCCAACTCGCCGAACGCTGGGGCACCCGCTACACCCCCCAGGGAAAGGTCATCTGGGCGGAGCTGGCTCTGCCCCGACCCGACGGGGGCATGGACGGCACGGCGTTCCTGGACATCCTCGACGCGGAACTCTGACGGCCGGATCTCCGCGCGGAATTCGTTCGCCGAACAGGCCGCCCCTCTGCTTGGCTCGCCCCCATGAGTGATCTCCACATCCGCTGCGCCGGCCTCACCGATATCGACCCCGTGCTGCGGTTCTGGCGCGAAGCCGCGGAAGGAACAAGCATCAGCGACGACCACGACGGGGTCACGCGGCTCGTCTCGAGGGACCCCGGAGCCCTGCTTCTCGCAGAGCGCGACGGCCTTCTCGCGGGAACCGTCATAGCCGGTTTCGATGGTTGGCGATGCTCCGCCTACCGGCTGGCCGTACACCCGGACTGCCGCCGGCAAGGCATCGCCACCGCCTTGATGGCAGCAGCGGAGCAGCGGTTCATCGCTCTGGGCGGGCGACGGGTGGACGCCATGGTCCTGGAAGCCAACGAACGGGCGCACCACACGTGGGCTGCGGGTGGCTACCACCGCGAGGATCACTGGCGGCGCTGGGTGAAGCCCCTCACGGACTGACACGATCACCCGAAAGGGTGGACAACTTTGCCGATCCTTTACGATGGGTGGTCTCCTGACCGATCCTTCCGAAAGGTGTGAGCGTCCGCCCATGGGCGAGCCTCCCAGTAGTCGACATCGCCGACATCGAGCGATCCTCCTGCCCCTGCCCGATCATGGGACGGAGGTGAACCGATGACCGAAGTGCTTCTGCTGCTCGTGGCGGTATTGCTCTCGCTCGCCTGCGGCGCCTTCGTCGCGGCTGAGTTCTCTCTGACGACCGTGGAGCGCGGTCAGCTCGAACGGGCCGTGGAGCAGGGTGAGCGCGGCGCGGCGAGCGCCATGAAGGCCGTACGCAGCCTGACCTTTCAGCTCTCCGGCGCACAACTCGGCATCACCGTCACCAACCTGGTGGTCGGCATGCTCTCCGAACCGTCGATCGCGAAGCTGATCCGCGGTCCCGTGGAGGCCGTGGGCCTGTCCCCCGGCGTGGCGTCCTCCCTGGCCCTCGTCCTGGGAACCGCGCTGTCCACCGTGTTCCTGATGGTCGTCGGCGAACTCGTCCCGAAGAACTGGGCGATCTCCTCCCCGCTCGCCGTGGCGAAGGCCGTGGCGACCCCGCAGCGGGCCTTCACCGCCGTCTTCCGGCCGTTCATCAGCCACCTCAACAACACCGCGAACCGGATCGTGCGCCGCATCGGCCTGGAGCCGGCCGAGGAGCTGGCCTCCGCCCGCAGCCCGCAGGAGCTGGTGGCGCTGGCCCGGCACTCGGCCAAGGCGGGCGCGCTGGAGGCCGACACCGCGGAACTGTTCGTCCGCACCCTCAATCTGGCGGAGCTCACGGCGGAGAACGTCATGACCCCGCGGGTTCAGGTCACCGCACTTGAAGTGCAGGCGACCGCCGAGGACGTCGCGAACGCCACCCGTGCGACCGGGCTGTCCCGCTTCCCCGTCTACCGGGGCAACCTGGACACGGTCGTCGGCGTGGCACACATCAAGGACGTGCTGGCCATCCCGGTCGAGCAGCGGCCCCGTACACGCGTCTCGGAGATGCTGCGCGAGCCCCTGCTCGTACCGGAGACCCTCACCGTGGACCGGCTCCTGGACCGGCTGTCCGGCAAGCTCGCCATGGCCGTCGTCATCGACGAGTACGGCGGGACGGCCGGCGTCGTGACCCTGGAGGACATCGTCGAGGAGGTGGTCGGCGAGGTGCGCGACGAACACGACCCGCACGAGACGCCGGACCTCGCACCGGCGGGCGAGGACGCCGACGGACGGACCCTGTGGTCGGCCGACGGTGCCGCCCGCCTCGATCAGCTGAAGAGAATCGGACTGCGGGTGCCGGACGGACCGTACGAGACACTCGCCGGACTTGTCGCCACCGAGGTCGGCCGCATCCCTGCCGTCGGCGATTCGATCGAGCTGGCCGGCTGGCGGGTCGATGTGGTGGACGCCTCCGGGCGCCGTGCCGCGCGGGCCCTGCTGCATGCGCCGCTGCCCGGCGACGACGAGCAGACGGAGGAAGCACGATGACCGCCGTCCAGCTCTTCATCGGACTGATGACACTGGTCGTCAACGCCTTCTTCGTCGGCGCGGAGTTCGCGCTGATCTCCGTACGCCGCAGCCAGATAGAGCCGGAGGCCGAGAACGGGAACCGGCGGGCGCGCAGCGTCATCTGGGGCCTCGAACACGTATCGGCGCTGCTCGCGGCGGCACAGCTGGGCATCACCCTCTGCACGCTGGTTCTCGGCATCGTCGCCGAACCGGCCATCGCGCATCTGTTGGAACCCGTCTTCACCTCGGTGGGTGTGCCGCTCGGACTGATCCATCCGATCTCGTTCGTGATCGCGCTGTCCCTGGCGACCTATCTGCACATGCTGCTCGGCGAGATGGTGCCGAAGAACATCGCTCTGGCCGAGCCCGTACGGACCGCACTGCTGCTCGGACCGCCGCTGGTGACCCTCGCCAGGGCGCTGCGCCCGGTGATCTTCGCCGTCAATGCCTTCGCCAACGCGCTGCTGAAGCTCCTGCGGGTCGAGACGAAGGACGAGGTGTCCGCCACGTTCTCCGACGACGAACTGGCCCGGCTGGTGAAGGACGCCGGGGACGCCGGGCTGGTCGACGATCGCGCGGCCGAGCGGCTGCACCACGCCCTTGAACTGGGCCGTCGCCCGGTGCGGGATGTGGTGATGCCGGTGGAGCGGGTGGTGTACGCCAGGATCGGAACGACGCCGGAACAGCTGGAACAGCTCTCGTACGAGACAGGTTTCTCGCGTTTCCCGGTGATGGACAGCGAGGAGCGGATCCTGGGCTACCTCCATGTGAAGGACGCCCTGGACGCCACACCGCGCGACGTGCCGTTCCCTGTGTCGGCAATGCGGCCGATCGCCCGGGTGCGGGCCGCCACACCGCTCGACGACGTACTGACCGCGCTGCGGCGCAGCCGCACACATCTGGCCGCGGTTCTGGACGAGGACGATCGACTCGCCGGGATGGTCACGATGGAGGATGTGCTGCGCGAACTGGTGGGCCGACCGCAGGCGCGCTGACGGGTGGCGGGGGCCGCTGGGGGCCAGGTGCGGTGTTCTGACGCAGGCAGGCCGACCAGTGGCCGGCGGGGGCGCGGTGCGGGTTCGGCCGCGCCCTCCCGCAGGGGGCGCCACCCGGCTCGGTTACGCTGACAGTCCATGGCAATCAGCACCGCACTATGGTCATTCGCCCTCGTCGTAGGGCTTCTCACCCTCACTCCGGGCCTCGACACGGCCCTCATCCTTCGCACCTCGGCGCTCGGTCGCCGCAAGCGTGCACTCGGTGTCGTCCTCGGCATCCAGAGCGGAACCCTGGTCTGGGGCGCGCTCACCTCGCTCGGTGTCACAGCACTGCTCACTGCCTCGCACGTCGCATACGAAGCGCTGCGTTACGCCGGAGCCGCGTATCTGCTCTGGATGGGCGGACGCATGATCATCCGCACCTTGCGCGACCGGGTCGCCGAGGGGGTGGAGTTGCCAGGGACCGAGGCTCGCGCCCTGGCTCCTCAAGGAACCGACGGGCTCGCTGCGGGGTGGCGGCAGGGTGCCCTGACCAATCTGCTGAATCCGAAGATGGGCGTGTTCTATGTGGCCGTCCTGCCCCAGTTCATCCCGGCAGGCGCCCCGCACTTCGCCACAGGACTCCTGCTGACCGGGGTGCATATCGTGCTCGGCCTGCTCTGGTCGGCGTTGCTGGTCTCCTTCGCCCAGGTGCTGCGCGGCCGGCTGCAACGCCCGCAGGCCCGTCGGCTGCTCGACCGGATCACCGGGACCGTCATCGCCGGGTTCGGCCTGCGGCTGGCCATGAGCGACTGAGGACGCGACCAGCGTCAGCGCACTGCGACGCCCGGTACCTGGCCGACGCCTTCCGGAAAGGGTCGGCCCCCACCGCGATACGATCGCAGCGCCATGGAAACGAATGCCTCCTACACCAGTCTCGTCGCGGTCGGCGACTCGTTCACCGAGGGCATGTCGGACCTGCTGCCCGACGGCTCGTACCGGGGCTGGGCAGACGTCCTCGCCGGACGGCTCGCGGTCCGCACTCCGGGATTTCGCTATGCCAATCTCGCCGTACGGGGCAAGTTGATCACCCAGATCGTCGACGAGCAGGTTGATGCGGCCGCCGCCCTGCAGGCGGATGTCATCACGCTCGTCGGCGGTCTCAACGACACGCTGCGGCCCAAGTGCGACATGGGCATGGTCCGCGGAAGGCTCGAAGAGGCCGTGGAGCGTCTCGCGCCCTCGTGCAGGAAGCTTGTGCTCATGCGCAGCCCCGGTCGCAACGGCCCGGTGATGGAACGTTTCCGTCCTCGGATGGAGGAGTTGTTCTCCCTGGTCGACGAGTTGGCTGTCCGCCACGGAGCGTCGGTCGTCGATCTGTACGGAGCACCGGCCCTGGGCGATCCCCGTCTGTGGGATGTCGACCGGCTGCATCTGACGGCCGACGGCCACCGCCGGGTGGCGGAGGCGGTCTGGCAGACGCTGGGGCTGCCGCCGGAGAACGACTGGCAAACGCCGCTCCCGGCCTCCGTACCTCCGACATGGGCGATACGACGCGTCGACGACCTCCGCTTCGCCCGCCGGCACCTCATACCGTGGATCGGCCGCCGTCTCACCGGCCGTTCGTCCGGAGACGGACGGGCGGGCGCCCAGTACAGCGCCGAACTGGGGAGAGCGTTCTGGGTCACCCCCGAGGATGCCCGCGACCCCGGCCCTGTGGCGACGTGGCGCCAGGTGGATGTGACTCCTCTCTCGTAGCAACCCACAAACCGGTCCGCGGCGCTGGCCTGCACAAACCGCCAGTAGAATCTGGACACGTGACTGCTGTGTCTGCGAAGCCTCGCATCCCCAATGTCCTGGCCGGCCGCTACGCCTCCACGGAGCTGGCCGTCCTCTGGTCCCCCGAGCAGAAGGTGAAGCTGGAACGCCAGCTGTGGCTGGCGGTGCTGCGCGCTCAGAAGGACCTCGGGATCGAGGTGCCGGACGCCGCCCTCGCCGATTACGAACGTGTCGTCGACCAGGTCGACCTGGCCTCGATCGCCGAGCGCGAGAAGGTCACCCGTCACGACGTCAAGGCCCGCATCGAGGAGTTCAACGCCCTCGCCGGCCATGAGCAGGTCCACAAGGGCATGACCTCCCGTGACCTCACCGAGAACGTCGAACAGCTTCAGATCCGGCTCTCCCTGGAGCTGATGCGCGACCGCACGGTGGCGGTCCTGGCTCGGCTCGGCAAGCTGGCGGGCGAGTACGGCGAGCTGGTCATGGCCGGCCGCTCGCACAATGTCGCCGCGCAGGCGACCACGCTCGGCAAGCGCTTCGCGACCGCGGCGGACGAGCTGCTGGTGGCCTACGGGCGGCTCGAGGATCTGCTGAGCCGCTACCCGCTGCGGGGCATCAAGGGCCCTGTGGGCACGGCCCAGGACATGCTCGACCTGCTGGGCGGCGACGCCGGGAAGCTCGCCGAGCTGGAACAGCGCATCGCCGGGCACCTCGGTTTCGCTCAGGCCTTCACATCGGTCGGCCAGGTCTACCCGCGCTCGCTCGACTACGACGTGGTGACGGCACTGGTGCAGCTGGCCGCGGCGCCCTCGTCGGTCGCGAAGACGATCCGCCTGATGGCCGGGCACGAGCTGGTGACCGAGGGCTTCAAGCCGGGTCAGGTCGGCTCCTCCGCGATGCCGCACAAGATGAACACCCGCTCCTGCGAGCGCGTCAACGGCCTGATGGTCATCCTGCGCGGCTATGCGTCGATGACCGGCGAGCTGGCCGGCGACCAGTGGAACGAGGGCGATGTGTCCTGCTCCGTGGTCCGCCGCGTGGCGCTCCCCGACGCGTTCTTCGCATTCGACGGTCTCCTGGAGACCTTCCTGACGGTGCTCGACGAGTTCGGGGCGTTCCCGGCCGTCGTCGCCCGCGAGCTGGACCGCTACCTCCCGTTCCTTGCCACGACCAAGGTCCTGATGGGTGCGGTGCGCGCCGGTGTCGGCCGGGAGGTCGCCCACGAGGCGATCAAGGAGAACGCGGTCGCCTCGGCCCTGGCCATGCGTGAGCAGGGTGCCGAGCGCAACGAGCTGCTCGACAAGCTGGCCGCCGACGAGCGCATCCCGCTGGACCGCGCGCAGCTGGACGCGCTGATGGCCGACAAGCTTTCCTTCACGGGAGCGGCGAGCGACCAGGTCACCGCGCTGACCTCCCGTATCGAGGAGATCGCCAAGCAGCACCCCGAGGCCGCCGCCTACACGCCCGGCTCCATCCTCTGACGGCCGCCGCCGCAACCGGATGACACCCGAAGAACTCCAGGCCGCCCGCGACAGCACCGTTCCCGATGTGGTCGCGGGTGGCCTGCGTGTGCTGTTCTGCGGGATCAACCCGAGCCTGATGACAGGGGCAACGGGCCACCACTTCGCCCACCCCGGCAACCGCTTCTGGCCAGTACTCCACCGGTCCGGCTTCACCCCTCGGCAACTGAAGCCGGCAGAACAGACCGAACTGCTGCGATACGGCCTGGGCATCACCAACGTGGTCGCCCGGGCCACCGCACGGGCGGACGAGCTGTCCACCGAGGAGTTCCGCGAGGGCGGACAGATCCTGGCAGCCAAGGTCGAGCGACTGCGACCGCGGTGGCTGGCAGTCGTGGGGGTCACTGCGTACCGCACCGCCTTCGGCAGGCGAACCGCCCGGATCGGTCCGCAGGACCACACGATCGGCGGCGCCCGAGTATGGGCCCTGCCCAACCCCAGCGGCCTGAACGCGCATTGGACCGCTCAGACGATGGCGCAGGAGTACGGACGCCTCCGCACTTCTGTCGAATGCGACGGCATCAGCACCACCGAAGGATCCTGACTCACCGACGCCTGTACGGCGGCTCGACGCCGATGGCCGTCTTGATTGTCGTTGTGTCCGTGGCAGGAGGCTGCTGGTGCCCGGCCCATCACGGCGAGCGGTGGCGGGGCGTGCGGAGGGCCGGCCGACGCGGAGGGTTGGTGACACGGCCCGTCCGCAGGAGGCGGATACCCGGGCCGGAGACAGCGGACAGCTGCCGCGTTCCGTCTCAGCGGGCAGCAGCCTGCTCATGTCACGGCGGATCAATCTCCGTCACTACAACGCTCAGCTCGCAACCGGGGCCTTCCTCCTCCAGGTAGAGCCCCATGGCAACCCATCGGTCCTCGATCCGCCAGAGCTGGAGGTACTCGCAGCCCGCAATCGTCTCGGCCCACGCCTCCGGAACCTCCTCACCGGCCATCATCCGCTCCTGCGCACTCCACAGACTGATCGTCTGTGGCTCGCCCCAGCGCCCGGTGAACAGCGTCAGCAGCGCGTCGTGCTCTGCGAGGCACTGGGCCCTGTGCTCCAGTCGCCCTACCTCGTCGTCGTCCCAGTGATCAATGTCCGCGTGCAAGGACGCTGTGTGATAGCCGGGCCCGCTGACTCCCGAGCCTGACCGGATGCGCTCCGCGGGGAATTCCCGGGTGCGCATCCCGTCGATGAGGCGGAGGTGATGTGCGGTGGTCATGCCGCTAGTAAACCGCCCAGCACTGACAAGCCGCCCCGCGTCATGGGCTTTGAGGGGCTTTCAGCCGTCTTGCACCATCTTTGAGGACGTGGCAGCGGGCTATGCGTCCCTTCGCCGGATCGCCCACCAGCCTGCCAGCAGCGCGGCCGCCGCCCACGCCGCTGCCACCGCGAGTCCGCTCCATGGTCCGAGACTGCCTTCGGGGTTCTGGTGGAGCACCAACTGCCCTGCCCGGTCGGGCAAATACTGTGCCGCGCCACCGGCGACGTCTCCGATCACGAAGGAGACGATGAGGATGAACGGAATGAGCAGGCTGAGCACAGCCACGGCGCTACGGAGCAGCACCGTCAATCCGGCTGCGAACAGGGCCATCAGGGCCAGATATATCCCTCCCCCGAAGGCCGCCCGCAGGGCACCCGGCTCCCCCAGGCCGATCGCGTACTTCCCCATGAACATCTGTCCCACCAGGAAGGCGCTGAAGCTGGTGACAAGGCCGACGACGAGAGCCGGCGCACCGACGAGAGCCATCTTCGCCGCGTAGAAGAGATTGCGGCTCGGCACCGCGGCAAGGGATATCCGCAGGGCGCCGTTGAGGTACTCGGAAGAGATCGCGGTTGCCCCGAAGCTGATGGCTGCGATCTGGCCGAAGTTCAATGCGTAGAAGGCGTCGAAGAGCGGCTCGGCGTCCGCGTTGTCCGCCTCGGCCTGGCCGACGGTGGCGAATGCGAGCACGGTGATGGCAAGCGTCACGAGCAGGACCGCTATCAGGGATCCGGTGACGGACCGCACCGATCTGATCTTGATCCACTCGGAGCGCAGCACTGCGGTGGTCGACACGGTCAGGCCTCCTGACGGTTGGTGGATGAGGTCGCCGCGGACGCGAATTCCATGGCGTCGGAGGTGAGGTCGAGGTAGGCCTGTTCCAACGTGGTCTGCTCGTCGATGAGTTCAAGAACGGGAATGCCTTCGGCGGCGGCTATCGCACCGATCTCCCCGGCCTTTGCGCCCTCGACGGTCCAACGACCGTCGTCACCCTGCGCAGGCTCATACCCCTTACGGATCAGGACATCACGCAGCCGAGCGGGTTCGGTCGTGCGCACCCGCACCCGGGGCCGGCTGCGGGAGTCAAGGAAATCCTGCATCGGCAGGTCGGCGAGGAGCCTGCCCCTGCCGAGGACCACCAGGTGGTCGGCGAACGATGATGTCTCGTTCATCAGATGGCTGGAGACCAGGACCGTGCGGCCCTCTCGGGCGAGCCGCTTCATCAGCTCGCGGATCCAGATGATGCCTTCCGGATCCAGCCCGTTCGACGGCTCGTCCAGCATCACGACCTCCGGGTCACCGAGCAACGCGGCCGCTATGCCCAGTCGCTGCCGCATGCCGAGTGAGAACGTCTTGATGCGCGTTCCGCCGACCGCGCTGAGGCCTGCCTCCTCAAGGACTTCCTCCACTCTGCGCGCACCCATGCCGTTGCTGACTGCGAGGGCCAACAAGTGGTTCCGCGCGGTACGCGAGCCATGGGCGGCCTGGGCATCGAGCAGGGCGCCCACCCGGCGCAGCGGATCGTCGAGTGTGGCGTAGGGTTGCCCGCCGATCGTGGCCGTGCCCCGGGTGGGCCGGTCCAGGCCGAGAACGAGTCGCATGGTGGTGGACTTCCCGGCACCGTTGGGGCCGAGAAAGCCGGTGACGCGGCCGGGTCGCACGCTGAACGTGAGGCTGTCCACGGCGCGGGTCGTGCCGTATTCCTTTGTGAGCTCATGGACGTCGATGCTGGTCATGTCCTCAGCCTCACAGTCGCGCCCGGTGCCTGGCCTCCCCCGGAGGTGGGGATCGTCTCCCCCGCTCGGGGGAGACGCCGGGCCAGTGCGGGCTGACACGATGGCAGCATGTTCCGCCTTCTCCGCCCACTGACCACCTCTGCCACCTACAGCCGGTGGCTGCATCTCCTCATCCCGGGGGCGGTCTGCAGCGTGTGGCTGTTCATCTCCCCGGACACACCGTGGGCACCCATGGTCTTCGCTGTGCCAGTGGGATTGTTGCCCGCCATGCGGCTGGCCGAGGGCGTTCAGGCACAGCTCCTGCTCACGCCTGCCGAGCGCGGCAGCCCCCACGCCGCGATCTCCACAAGCGCCGCGGCCACTTGGGCGGATCGCTGGAGAACCGTGTTGTGGCTGGAGATACGACTGCTGCTCTGCGTCGCCGTGGGGTATGCAACGGTGTGGTTGCTGGCGACCGCGGTTGACCTCGTCCTCACCGCAGCGGGCGCAGGCCCGAGCGGCGAATGGCTGGTCCGCGGAGTGGAGCCGCACTGGTGGTACACCCTGTTGGCGCCTCTGCCCATCCTGGTGCTGCTTGCCGTGGTCGCGGCGAGCGGAGAGCTGATCACTGCGACCGCCCGTCGGCTCCTCGGTCCTTCGCCGGTGCAGCGGCTTACTGCTCTGGAGGAGCGCACCGAGCAGTTGCTGGAGCGCAATCGCATCGCACGGGAACTGCATGACTCGATCGGGCACGCGTTGACGGTCGCGGTCGTGCAGGCAGGTGCGGCCCGGGCGGCCAACGACCCGGATTTCACCGAGCGGGCACTGGCTGCGATCGAGGAGACCGGAAGGGACGCGCTCGACGATCTGGAGCGGGTTCTGCGGGTTCTGCGCGAATCGGCAACACCAGTGGGGCAGCGGCCGACGCTCGCGGAAGCGGACCGGCTCCTGGACTCCGCGCGTGGTTCGGGCGCTGAGATCGACGCGGACGTCTCCGGTCCGCTGGAGCAGGTTCCGGGAGCGGTCTCCCGCGAGGGGTACCGCATCCTTCAGGAATCCCTCACCAATGTGCTCCGTCACTCCGGGGCGGTTCCCGTCCGGGTGAGGATCAGCGTCACGAACGGCCGGCTGGAGATGGAGGTGACCAATCCGCTCACTGGTTCGATGGGTACACCGGGCGGAGGAAGCGGGCTGCGGGGCATCCGCGAGCGTGCCGCGCTGCTGGGCGGCAACGCCAAGGCAGGTCCGTACGACGGCGAATGGAGGGTGCATGCAAGTCTTCCGTTGAACGGCCTAGGCTGACCTGATGCCGGTTACCGTTCTTCTGGTCGATGACGAACCCCTCGTCCGCGCGGGGCTGCGCGCGGTTCTTGAGGCTCAGCCCGATATCGAGGTGGTGGGCGAGGCGGGTGACGGCGCCGCAGTGATCCCGCTGCTGCATCAGCTGCGCCCCGATGTGGTGGCCATGGACGTCAGGATGCCGCTGATGGATGGCATAGAGGCGACGCGGGTGGTGCTGCGGACCGTGCCGGAGCCACCGAAGATCCTGGTGGTCACCACGTTCGAGAACGACGAGTACGTGTACGAGGCGCTGCGCGCCGGAGCGGACGGTTTTCTCCTCAAGCGTGCCCGGCCCGCCGAGATCGTGCATGCGGTGCGCCTGGTCGCAGAGGGCGAGTCGTTGCTGTTCCCGGCGGCCGTCCGGCAACTGGCCGCCGAGTACGGCACGAGCAAGGCGCGGGCGGCCATGGACAGGGCGTCGCTGACCGAGCGTGAGGCTGCGGTCCTCCGGCTGATGGCCCGTGGCCTGTCGAACGCGGAGATCGCCGCCAAGCTCGTGGTCGGTGTCGAGACGGTGAAGACCCATGTCAGCGCCGTACTGGCCAAGTTGGGTGCGAGGGACCGTACGCAAGCGGTGATCGCAGCGTACGAGTCCGGGTTCGTCGCTCCGAGCTGAGGGTCGCCGGTCCCGGATACCCGTTCCGGCCCGCAGTCGCCCTGCACCCGGGCAGCGAGTAGCATCCGCCTGACATGCGCACGAGCTGGGAGGACACACCGTGAGCCGGCTGACCGGTGGGGATCCGTCACTGCTGCGACGGATCAATTCCGCAGTGGTGCTGCACGCCCTCCGGGGTGCCGACTCCCCCACCCTCACGGACCTGACCCGGATCACAGGTCTGTCCCGGCCGACGGTCGAGGGCGTCATGGAGGGGCTCTTCGAGGCCGGACTGGTCGTGGAGTCGTTGCCCGACGGGGGTGAGACCCGACGTCAGGGGCGGCCGGCCCGCCGGTTCCGGTTCCGTGCCGAGGCCGGGCATCTGCTCGGCATCGAGATCGGCCCGCATCGGATCTCCGCACTGCTGTCGGGGCTGGACGGCCGGATCATCGGGGCGGGCTCACGCGAGGTGTCGGAAACGGCCTGCGCCGACGACCGGCTCGACAAGGTCAGGGCTGTGGTCGCCGATGTCCTGCGGCGGACGGGCGTGGCCCGGAGCAGTCTCCGTGCGGTCGGGGTCGGCAGCCCGGGCATCGTGGAGGCCGACGGGACCGTACGGCTGGGCACCGCCCTGCCGGGCTGGACCGGCCTGGCGCTGGGTGAGCGGCTGAGGCGCTCCTTCCGCTGCCCCGTCCTCGTGGAGAACGACGCCAATGCCGCGGCGGTCGCGGAGCACTGGAAGGGTGCAGCCACCGAGTCCGACGACATCGTGTTCGTCCTGGCAGGGCTGAGCCCGGGCGCCGGTTCGCTGATCGGCGGGCGGCTGCACCGCGGTTTCGGCGGTGCGGCGGGGGAGATCGGCGCGCTGCATCTCCTGGGTCGCGAGGCGACACCGGAGAAGCTTCTGTCGACGACGGACACGCCATTGGACCCATTGGACGAGCCTGCGGTCGCCGCCGTGTTCGCAGAGGCACGGCATGGCGATGTCCGGGCGCAGGCGGCGGTCGAGCGGTTCATCCAACGCCTGGTGCATGATGTCGCGGCGCTGGTGCTGGCGCTGGACCCCGAGCTTGTGGTGATCGGCGGCTGGGCCGCGGGGCTGGATGGTGTACTGGATCCGCTCCGCCGTGAGCTGGCCCGCTACTGTCTTCGGCCGCCGCGGGTCACGCTGTCGCTGCTCGGCGAGGCGGCGGTGGCCACGGGGGCTCTGCGATTGGCTCTCGACCATGTCGAGGAGCAGCTCTTCGCGGTGGAGGGAACGGTGACGGCCCGCCGCTGAGAGCGACGGGCCGTACGCAGACAGGGCGGGCCGGCGGAGCCGGTCGTGCTCAGGAGGCCTGGCGCTCCTGGCCGTGATGGCTGATCTCCAGGTCGCCCGCGTCACCGAAGGTGAGTCGGCAGGTGTCGGCCCGGTAGGTGGCGACGGAGAGCGCCGCAGTGCCGCCCGCCACGAGATACCGGGTGGTGACGACGAGAACAGGGGCGCCGGGAAGCCGGTCGAGCTCCTTGGCGTCGTCCGCGCGCGCCGAACCGAGCTCCACCGAACGGTCCTGGCCGTCGAGACCGAGGCGGTGCAGTTCGCGCAGGACGCTGCGGGCTCGGGCGGGACCGGACGGTGCGTCGATCGCGGAGAGTTCGGGCACGGACGACGACGGGACGTACAGGAGTTCCGCCGCGACCGCCTGACCGTGGGTGACGCGGATTCGGCGGACGATGTGCACCGGCTCGTCGCCGTCCACGTCGAGCATGGCCACCACGGATGCCGGCGCGAGCGCCGTCGTGCAGTCCACGGGCTGCCATGCCTCGCCGGCACCGCCGTCGGACCAGTCGCGCTGTGCCGTGGAGACGGCGACCCCGACGCGCGGCGGGGCGACGGTGGTCCCGACGCCGCGGCGGCGCTGCAGCCTGCCTTCGAGTTCGAGCTGTTCCAGAGCCTGCCGGAGCGTGGCTCGGGCGACTCCGAACCGGGCGGCGAGCTCGCGCTCGTTGGGCAGGATCTCGCCCACCGCAAAGTCCGAGTCGAGTGCCTCACTGAGCACGGTCTTGAGGTGCCAGTACTTCGGCTCCTGCACCGTTTCCAGCTGCGTGGTCCCCACCCTGTCCTCCGCAATCGCCCAGCGGCTTTTCCGCGACGTTATTTATTAAAGGTTCCTGTCTTAACGTTGAGACCATAGGACGGGACACACCCTTGGTCAAGACCAATCCTCCTTCGGTCACGCAGCGAAACGGTCCTCTGCCGCAGAGCGTTCACAGGACGTTCGTGATGCCGTGAGCCGCCCGCAGCACAAGGCCCCACGGCCGGGCAGACCGTGGGGCTTCGGACAGTTACGGCAGAGGGATACCTGACCAAACCGGAGGAGCTTGCGACGGCGGGGAGGGCGCCCAGCGGCCGGGGGGTCCCGTTATTCTCCGGCCAGGCCGGAGAGCTTGTCGGGATTGCGCACGATATATACGCACTGAATGAGTCCGTCCTTGACGTCCACCTGAAAGACGGAGTCGGGCCTTCCACCCGAGAGCACCAGCAGGCCCGGCGCACCGTTGAGCTCCAGGAACCGGATGTCGAGGTCCTGGGTCTGCTCGTGAGTCACGGCGAAGAGGAAGCGGCCGACCTTGTCGGCGCTCTCGATGACCCGCAGCGGCGCCTTGGACTTTCCACCGCTGTCGCCGACGAGGCGCACATCGGGTGCGAGCAGGGCCAGAAGCTCCTCGATGTCACCGCCCGCCGCCGCGGCGAGGAACCGTTCCGTGAGATCACGGCGCTGGGCCGGGTCGACGTCGTAGCGCGGTTTGCGCTCCTCGACATGGTGCCGCGCACGCCCCGCGAGCTGCCGCACCGCGGCCTCGGTCCGGTCCAGGGTGGCCGCGATCTCGGCGTACGGGAAGCCGAACGCCTCGCGCAGGACGAAGACGGCCCGCTCCAGCGGCGACAGCGATTCGAGGACGACAAGCACCGCAACCGATACGGAGTCGGCGAGAACCGCCTGTTCCGCGGTGTCGGGCACGGCCGGCCCGAAATCGGTGACGAGGGGCTCCGGCAGCCACGGTCCGACGTACGCCTCACGCCGCGACTGCACCTGCCGCAGCCGGTCGATGGCGAGACGGGTGGTGATCCTCACAAGAAAGGCGCGCGGCTCCCGTACCTCCTCACGTGATGCGGACGACCAGCGCAGCCATGCCTCCTGCACCACATCCTCGGCGTCGGCGATCCTGCCCAGCATGCGGTAGGCGACCCCGGTGAGCACGGGGCGGTGATCCTCGAAGACATCGGTCGCGGTGTCGGCTTTCACACCTCCATCCCAGCCGAGAGTTCGCAGACTGTCCAGCACGGACCGCCCGGCCTCTTGAACTACAAGCTACCGAGAGGTAATTGTTGTTGACGAGACGTCCAAGTCGCCTTCGGGCATGGCCCGTTCATGCCGGATCACCCCGGGAGCGCCACATGGCCGCCACTGTCTCGTTCAACGTCGACTCACCTCAGGGGTCTCGGGCCGTGTCCATGGCGTATGAACGGACCGGTTCCGGGGAGCCGTTGCTCCTGCTTCACGGCATCGGCCACCACCGTCAGGCCTGGGATCCGGTGCTGCCCGTCCTGGCCGTGGAACGGGATGTGATAGCCGTGGATCTTCCCGGTTTCGGTGCCTCCTCGGCGCTGCCCGACGGTGTTCCGTACGACCTGGCGCGCATGGTCCCGGTGCTCGGTGCGTTCTGCGAGGAGCTCGGCCTGGACCGGCCGCATGTGGCAGGCAATTCGCTGGGCGGTCTGCTGGCGCTGGAGCTGGGCCGCGAGCAGCTCGTGCGGTCGGTGACGGCGCTGTCGCCCGCCGGTTTCTGGACGGAGAGCGAGCGGCGTTATGCCTTCGGGACGCTGCGGGCGATGCGTCGCGGCGCGCTGTCGATGCCCGTGCCGCTGATCGAACGGCTCTCGCGCAGCGCGGCCGGACGGGCGGCGCTGACCAGCACCATCTACGCCCGGCCCGGCCGCCGTTCACCCGGTGCCGTTGTCGCGGAGACCATCGCCCTGCGCGAGGCGACCGGTTTCCACCCGACACTTGCCGTCGGGCGGAGTGCCGCGTTCACCGACGACGTGCCGGGGCTGCCCGTCACCGTCGCCTGGGGCAGCCGCGACCGGTTGCTGCTGCGTCGCCAGGGAATCAGGGCCAAGCACGCCATTCCCGGTGCCCGGCTGGTGCGGCTGCCCGGTTGCGGACATGTTCCGATGAACGATGATCCGGCGCTGGTGGCGCGCGTCATTCTCGACACCAGCCGCTGAGTCGGCACCCCGCGCCGCGCCGCGCCGCGGCAGGACGCCTGAGCCGAGCACCACACCCAGCCCGACCAGAAGGCTGCCGCCGGCCTGCGGGATCCCGTACGAACCGGTGCCGACGAGCGGTGCGGTGAGCGCGGCGGAGACCGGGATCAGGCCGGAGAAGAGTGTGGCGCGTTCGGCGCCGATGCGCTGCATGCCCATGTACCAGCAGACGAAGCCGACCACGGTGACCACGGCCGCCTGCCAGAGCAGCGCCACGGCCTCGCCAGGTGTGGGCATCCGCAGAACGGCTCCGCCGTCGAGCAGCACACCGAGCAGCACGGACTCCGCGGTGGCGACGCCGCAGACCGTGGCTGACAGCAGTTTCGGTCCCAGCAGGCGCAGCGCGGGTACGGCGAGGACGGCGAAGCCGACCTCGCCCACCAGCGCGCCGGCCGAACAGAGGATGCCCGCCGGATCCGTACGGCCCCACCCCTGAACGGCGAAGGCCCCGGTGGCAACGAGCGCGGCCGCATACAGGACCGTGCGCATCGGCCGGCGGCCGTCCAGCAGCGGTACGAGAACGGCGACGAGGATCGGGGCGCAGCCGACGAACACCCCCGGAACGGCGGGTTCCGCGGATCGTTCCGCGCCGAGTACGGCCAGGTTGAAGCCGACCATGCCGACGGCAGCCAGCAGCGCGAGCCGTCCCCACTCGCGCAGGGTGAGGGTGCGCAGAGCGGCGGTCGGCCGGGGCTGCCCGTCGCGAGCCAGCAGCGGCAGGAACAGCAGCGCGGCCAGGCCGTAGCGCAGTGCCTGGCCGCCTGCGTACGGGTAGTCGCCGAGCACGCTGTTGGCGGTGAAGGAGGCGCCCACGAGGATGCAGGCGACAGCCGCGAGGAGCGCCCCGCGCAGGGAAGTGGCGTTCATGGAGCCGACGGTAGGCAGCCGGACGGTCCGGTTTAAGGTCCACTTTCATGATGTCTTCGGGGACCAATTCGCCATCGGACGGCGTGGAGTCCGGGGGGTTCGTGTCCGCTGCCTGGGAGTTGCTGCTTCCGGCTGCCGCGGCCCCGGCCCGTCGACGCGGCCGCGCACTCCAGTCGGCACTGCGGGAGGCCGTGCGCGCCGGCCGTCTTGTTCCGGGTACGCGGCTGCCGTCCAGCCGTGCCCTCGCCGCCGATCTGCGGGTGTCGCGGGGACTGGTCACCGAGGCGTACGAGCAGCTCACGGCGGAGGGGTATCTGCGCAGCGGACGGGGTGCGGGCACGTGGGTGAGCGGGGCGGTCCGGGCCGCCACGCCGGGGGCGCGCGATCTAGCTCCTCGTGCCCCGGGCGCTCGTGCGGATTTCCGGCCCGGCACGCCCGATCTTTCGCTGTTTCCGCGCAGCGCCTGGGCCGCCACGTACCGCTCGGTGCTCGGCCGACTTCCGCACAGCGCACTCGGCTACCCCGATCCGCGTGGGCTGCCCGAATTGCGAGAGGCCCTGGCCGCACTGCTTACCAGGCGCCGGGGAGTGGTCGCCGATCCGGAGCGCCTGGTGGTGTGCTCCGGCGTGGCGCAGGCGACGACTCTGCTCGGGTTTGTGCTGCACGGGCGGGGGATACGTACCGTCGGCGTCGAGGATCCCGGGAGCCCCGAGCACGCCGCACTGTTCGCAGCTGCCGGAATCGCCACCACCGGACTACCGCTCGACAACGAAGGGGTGGCTGCCGAGCCCCTCGTACGCTCGGGCGTGCGCGCCGTCATGACCACTCCGGCGCATCAGTTCCCCACCGGAATCGTCTACTCCGCCGCCCGTCGCAGCAGGCTTCTGGACTGGGCACGCGCCACGGACGGGCTGGTGGTCGAGGACGACTACGACGGCGACTTCCGCTATGACCGCGCGCCTGTCGGCGCGTTGCAGGGTCTCGACCCGGAGCATGTCGCGTACACCGGTTCGGTGAGCAAATCGCTGGCCCCCGGACTGCGGCTGGGCTGGCTGCTCGCACCGGCGAAGATGACCGACGAGATCGTCGCCCGCAAACGCACGATGGATCTCGGCAATCCGGCCGTCGATCAGGCGGTCCTTGCCGACTTCATCAGCCGCGGCGGCTACGACCGGCAGCTGCGCCGCTGCCAGCGCACCTACCGTGAGCGGCGCGACACGCTGGCCGCGGCGCTGGCTGAGCACTTCCCCGGCACCGAGGTGAGCGGGATCGCCGCCGGTCTGCACATCATCGCCCGACTGCCCGAACGGTACGGCCCCGAGCCGGTGTTCATGGCGCGCGCGGCCGCGGCAGGAGTGGCCCTGCGGCCACTGGGCGACTTCGGCGGCGTGCCCTCCACGGACCGGACGGTGAGCCTGGTTCTCGGCTACGCGCATCTGGCCCCCCAGGACATCACGCAGGGTGTGCGGTTGCTGGCAGCGGCTCAGCGATACGAGAAACGGACCGGACATCGGTGAGGGCCGGGTGTTCATCTGAGGTTGGTGTGCGCGCCGCCGACGGGCACAAGGGTGGGGTCGGTCGACCAGCCACCCGTTCGTCCGCTGTCCACTGCCCCCGGAGGCGCCTCGATGTCGTACCGTCCGCGTATTCCGTCCCTCGACCGCCGCGGTGTGCTGCGCGGTTCACTCGTCGCGTCGGCGGCGCTCATGCTCCCCGTGGCGGGCGCCGCGGCCCCCGCCTTCGCGCTGTCCGGCAGGCCGCGCGCGGCATGGGGGGTGCAGGTGGGCGATGTCACCGCGTCGTCCGCGCTGGTCTGGGTCCGGTCGGACCGTCCGGCCAGGGTGGTCGTGGAGACATCGGCGACGGAGTCCTTCCGTCGGGCCCGCACATGGCACGGTCCGCTGGTCGGCTCCGACACGGACTTCACCGGGACGACACCGCTGTACGGGCTGCCACCGGGTGAGCAGGTGCACTACCGGGTGACGCTCTGCGACGCCGAAGACCCCCGCCGCACCGGCGAACCGGTGTACGGAACCTTCCGGACCGCGCCCGCCCGGCGCCGGGACGGGGTGCGTTTCCTGTGGTCCGGCGACATCGCGGGCCAGGGCTGGGGCATCAACCCGGACATCGGCGGCTACGTGGTGTACGACGAAATGCGCCGCCTCGACCCGGACTTCTTTCTCTGCAGCGGCGACAACATCTACGCGGACGGGGTGATCGAGCCGAGCGTGCCCCTGCCCGACGGGCGTGTCTGGCGCAATGTCACCACGGAGGAGAAGGCGAAGGTCGCCGAGACCCTTGCCGAGTACCGCGGGAACTTCCGCTACAACCTGCTCGACCGCAACCTCCGCGCGTTCAACGCGCAGGTGCCTTCGATCGTTCAGTGGGACGACCACGAGGTACGCAACAACTGGTATCCCGGGCAGATCCTCGACGACTCGCGCTACACCGAGAAGAACGTCAATGTGCTGGCGGATCGCTCGATGCGGGCGTTCCGCGAGTACTTCCCGGTGTCCACTCTGCATGCCTCGTCGGGCGAGGGCCGGATGCACCGCGTGGTGCGGCACGGTCCGCTGCTCGATGTGTTCGTCCTCGACATGCGGTCCTTCCGCAACGCCAACTCCCCCGGCCGGCAGCCCGACGACACCACCGGCATCCTCGGCGCCGAGCAGCTCAGCTGGCTCAAGCACGAGCTGTCGCGGTCCCGCGCGGTGTGGAAGGTGATTGCCGCGGACATGCCGCTCGGGCTGGTGGTCACCGACGGTGCGACGGACTTCGAAGCGGTCGCACAGGGCGACCCTGGAGCCCCGCTCGGCCGTGAGCTCCAGATCGCGGAACTGCTCCGGTACATCAAGCACCGGCGGATCACCGGCACGGTCTGGCTGACGGCCGATGTGCACTACACGTCGGCGCAGCGCTACGAGCCCGAGCGCGCGGCGTTCAAGGACTTCGCACCGTTCTGGGAGTTCGTGTCCGGACCGCTGGCGGCCGGTCAGTTCCCGGCCAACGCACTCGACGCGACGTTCGGTCCCGACCGGGTCTTCGTGCGGGCGCCCGACCGCGCGAACGTGTCTCCGATGGAGTCTCCGCAGTTCTTCGGCGAGGTCGACATCGACGGCGGCAGCGGCGAGTTGACCGTGCGGCTGCGGGCGCAGGGCGGTTCTGTGCTGTTCAGCAAGGTGTTGCAGCCGGGGCGCGTCGGGCAGTGAACCGGCACGCCGGCAGTCGGCCCCGGGAAGTGGTCGGGGCCGACTGTCAGTGGTGGGTTCTACGGTTCTTGTATGACCCGATCCGTTCAGGCATTGGCCTACGCACGCCCGTCCGCTCTGGAGTCCTCGCAGGCCGGACAGCTCCTCGGCCTGGAGACCGCCGGTGGTCACACGCCGCGGGGCGCCGAGCCCCACCCCCGGTTCTTCTCCGGTTTTCTCACATCGCCGAAGATTGCTGCCCGCGGCCTGCTGGCCGTCGCGGACGTGGCATCCGCGCGCTACTACCGGCGCACCCTGGCCGCCTCGCTCGACCCGGTGGTGACGGGCAACGGCGATCGGTTGCGCTTCGAGTCGTTCTCCGGCTGTTGCGGGGTGTATGCGCGCCTCGATGTGCTGCGGGACGGTCTGGACGGTGCGCAGACGGGTCACGGTACGACGAATGTGGATGTGAACAATCCGCTGCGGGAGGCGCTTTCGCGGATAGCGGGGGACGATCCGTTGCACATGCGGGTGGGCCCGGACGAGTTGGCCGTCACCACCATGGACGGCTCCGTCGTGGAGAAAAAGGTGCCCCTGCCCGACCGGTGGTTGCGCGGCTTCGCCGAGGCGCAGGTGGTGTCCGCCGCTTTCGATCTGCGGGCCGAGCTGTCGGCCGCGGAGGCTGTGCGGTTCCTGCATTCGCTCCCTCGTTCGTCGGGGAATGCCTCGCGGGGCGCTCAGTGGGTGGTTCCCGCCGGAAAGACGTTGCGGCCGACGACACGGCCGATGGCGGGGGCAGTGTGTCTGCCGGGCCCCGAGCGGCTGGCTGCGCTGCAGCGGGTGTTGCGTCATGCGACATCACTGCGGGTGTACGGGCCGGTGGCCGACGGGACGGCAACCGCGAGCGCCTGGGAGGTGGTGCTGCCGGGCATGCGGCTCACCCTGACGCTGTCGCCCGATGCCTCGCGCGGGTTCTCCGGCGAGGGCGGGGTGCTCGATGCACTGGCCACCGACGATGCCGCGGCCGACGCCGAGCTGGTCTCCGTGCTCCTGGCCTGGGAGCCGCGGATCGAACCCGCCGACCTCGCGGAGCAGTCGGGTCTGACGGTGGAGCGGGTACGGGCCGCGCTCACCCGGCTGGGGACAGCCGGCCGGGTCGGCTACGACCTCGCCGACACGGCCTACTTCCACCGCGAGCCGCCGTACGACGCCGACCGGGCCGAGCGGCACAATCCGCGGCTGGTGGCGGCCCGGCAGCTGGCCGGCTCGGGCGCTGTCGTGCTCGACGGGGACGTGGCGGCCGTGGCCTCGGGAGAGCACCGCTACCAGGTGAGGGAGAAAGACGGGATGCTGAGCTGTACGTGCCAGTGGTGGGCGGACTACCGCGGGCGGCGGGGCCCGTGCAAGCACGCGCTGGCCGCCCGGATGGTCCGTCGCGGTGCACCGGTCGTCGGAGGTGCGCGATGAAGGAGCTGCTCACCGCGGTACGGGAAGGCCGCAAGCAGGACGTGCCGGCGCTGCTGGCCCGGCTGGACAAGACCGAACGCCGTTCGGCGCTGGCGGAGTTGAAGGTGCTCCGCAAGGAGGCCCGGAGCTGGCACTGGCGCGAACAGGACAAGATCCGGAAGGCCCTGCTGGTGGCCGGGGCGGGCTGTCACACCGGCGCCGCGGGCTGCGCCACCTGGATCGGCGCCCGGGATCTGCTGGGCTGGGCACGGTCCCCGTACCCGCTGGTTCTCGAAGTCCTGGCGGACCGTGACCCCGCCTGGCTCGGTGACGTCGCGCAGCGGCTGGCGGGGCGGGCCGCGACGGCGGAGACCGCATACGAGCTCATCTCCGGGCTGGTGAAGATCGCTCAATGCCCGGTTCCCACCACCGACGGCTTCGTGCAGGGCTGGGCCGAGACAGTGTCGGCCGCACCCTGGCGCCGGCAGAGGACGCAACCGCTGCGCGACATCCTCCGTGCCGAACCGCATTTGACCGTTCTGGTGCCGCGGCTCTTCGAGGTTGCGGAACTGCCGCCACAGGTGACCTGGATCGACGAAGCCGACAACCCGTGCCACTGGCCCGAGGCACTGGCCGGCCTCGTGGACGAGGGCCTGCTGGAGCGGTCGATGCTCGTCAACAGTTGTGTGACCCGGCTGCTGCGCGGCGGAAAGCCCGGCAATCTCCGGTTCTCCCTGGCCGTGTTGCGCCGGCTCGCGCTGACCGAGCAGGAGGAGGCCGAGCGGGTCGCCGACTGGATGGGAATGGCCGCGGACGGAATCTCCACCGTGGCCGGCCATGCCCAGGGGGTGCTCGGTCGTCTGGATGAGCGCGGAGAACTGCCCGTGCGGGCACTGGCGGATGTGTCGGGTTCGATGCTGTTCCGCACCGAGAAGAAGCTGGTCCGGGCCCAGCTCGTGCTGATCGGCAAGGCCTTGCGCCGTGATCCGTCGACGGCCGACGAACTGCTGCCCGTCGTCACGGAAGCCTTCGGGCACGAAGACATCGCCGTCCAGGAGCGGGCGCTCAAACTCGTGGCGCGGTACCTGCCCGCCGTCGGTGACCCGGTTCGGGAAGAACTTGCCCTGGCTGCATCGTTGTTGGGACCGGCGCACCGCACGGCTGCGGCCGAGGTGTTCGGCGACCTGCTGGACGACCGGTCGGCGACGGAACCGTACGAGGAGTTGCTGCCCCCCGTTCCGGCCCTGCAACGTGTCGAACCGGCACCGGCGACGCTGCCCGAGCTCGTCGAGGAGGTGGTGGTCCTGGCGAGATCCGCATCGCGGGATGTCACCGCCTTCGAGCGGGCGCTGGACGGGCTGGTCCGCCATGCCCACGCCGATCGGTCGACGCTCGCCGACGCACTGCGTGATGCGCTGGCGGGTCAATGGTGGCTCCACGACGAACGGTTGCCGGAGGTCGATCGGCGGCTCCGCTCGGAGGCGGGTATCGAGCTCGTCGTGGCCGTACTGCTCGGACGGATGTCGGTGCAGGCCGTGCATGACGGACGTGCCGCCTGGACCGGCACCGGGACTTGCGTCCATGCCGCGCTCAAGGGGGTGATGAAGGCCCGGCTGTGGGAGGCCGCCGACGCCGTGCTGAGCGGCAGCGCACCGTTCCTGCTGGCTTTCCCGACGTGGCACACCGGCTCGCTCGACCCAGCTGTGCTGGTCGAGCGGCTGCGTACGTATCAGCAGCTCGGGATCCGGCCCGGCGACGCGGATTTCGCTCAAGCCCTGCTGCGCGTGCGCCGCAACGGTCAACACGAGGCTGCGGCGGCGGCCGCCCTGCTCGGCACTCCGGAGGGTGACCGGCTGGCCGCCTGGCTGCAGGCCGATGAGCCGCTCGCGCCTGTTTTCCGGTTCGATCTGGAGAAGGAGCAGTCCCTGGCTCATGGTTGGGAGATGCGGCAGCCGACCGACTGGACGCGGCGCGTCCTGATGGCCAGCAAGGAACGCCCGGTCATCCAGCGGGAGTTCCCTCGTTCCTTTCACTGGCTGGGTCATCCGCACACCCCGCGCCATCGCACCTGCTACCACTGGGGCGACCACCCGGAGTCCTGGCTCGCCACGCTGCCCGAGGACGGCGAGACCCTGGCCGCATGGCTGTTGCCGACCGTCGCGACGTGTGCGACCGATGAGCTGAGGGGCGCGGCCCAGCCGCTCACCGCACTCGTCGAACTCGGCGGACCCGCCTCCGAGGCCACACATCTGACCGTGGCATACGGGCTGGGAGCCCGGCATTCGGAGGACCGGCTGGCGGCGGTGGACGCCCTGCTGATACTCACGGCCCAGCAGCGGCTGGACGCTGCGTTGCTCGGCAAGGAGGTGGTGACCCTCCTCGACCACAGCCTGGTGAAGACCAGTCGTCTCGCGGATTCCGCCCGCACCGCGGCCGCCACCGGGGCATACCGAACGGTGCTCTCCGTGCTGACCGTCGTCCTGCCGCGGCTGCTGGCGCGCAAGAAGGCACCTCGCGGGCTGAGCGACCTGCTCTCCGTGGCCGCCGAGTGCGTGGAGCACTGTGGTGCGACAGGTACCGAGCCGATACCCGGGCTCGCCGAAACTGCCGCGCGCGGCGGATCCTCGCAGCTGGTACGTCAAGCAGCACGCCTGAAAGCGGCCTGGGAGCATGGTTCGGTACTGACCTGACCGCCCAGGACATGCTGGCGTAACCCGCAGCGACCCGTCCGGGCCGATGGGTTCGGCCCGAGCCGGGCAGGTCCCGTCCGGCGCGATGGCCCCTTGTCCGGGCCCGTCGCTCGGGGGTCCGGGCCCGGACGGCAGCTGCCGTGCCGCCGTCTCATGGCCCAGGCCCGGAGGGGGCCGCAGTACTACTGCGAACCACAATTGATCAAGACATTAATCCGCCAAAACCGACGATAGGGGACCAGATCCACACTTAACCCATCAGTCACAGAGCGTTCGTGGTCAGGCAACACCGCTCAGTCACAGTGAAGGCATGACTGATGTGACATCCGCCAAGACTGCCCGCCGCTCCCACCACTGGCGGCGGGACGTCACCGAACTGGCCGCACTGTTCACCGCGGTCGCGGTGGCCGACGCGATCGCCAACCTGATCGGACACCAGCCGGACGGACCGTACCTCCTGATCGCCTCGGCCGTGGCCTTGGCCGTGACAGCCGCGTTCCACACCTGGTGGGCACGTCGTCACAGCCACGCCCCGCCGCCGACGCGCACCGGCCTCGTCTCCGAGAGCGACAGCGCGTCCCACCTCACCGACGCCGCCGCGACCGCACTCGGGACCATGCCCACCGCCGCAGGCCCGGCCCGTTCCCCGGAGGAGACGACGCTGTGGCGGATGCGTACCACCGTTCGTGACATCCCGGGCAGTCTGGCCGCTCTGTGCATCGCGCTGGCCCGGCACCGGGTCGACATCCTCACCCTGCAGACGCACCCGCTGGCAGAGGGCACGGTCGACGAGTTCCTGCTGCGCGCCCCCGCCCCGCTCCAGGCCCAGCAGCTGAGCCGGGCGATCTCCGCCGCAGGGGGCGGTTCCACCTGGATCGAGCGGGCGGACGCGCACGACCTGGTCGACGCCCCGACGCGCATCCTGGGCCTCGCCACACGCACAGCCCTGGACGCCGCCGAACTCCCCCTCGCCCTGCGTCAGCTGCTCGGCCGCTGCACCATCCACTCGCTGCCCGCCGTCTCGATCACCGGCCGCGCAACCGGTGAGACCGCGCCCGTCGAGGGCGTGCTGGAGGAGACGGTGATGCGGCTGCGCGACCCGTCCGGCGGTGCCATCACCGTCGAGCGGCCCTACCTTCCTTTCACCCCGACCGAGTTCGCCCGGGCCCGCGCCCTGGTAGAGCTCGACGCCCGGCTCGGCCCTCGTGTGCCGCGCAGCGAGCAGGTGCTCACGCTTCCCGAGGGCAACGAGATCACGGTGCGCCGCGCGGACCGCAGCGACGTCGAAGCGGCCCGCGCCATGCACGACCGCTGCTCCGAGCAGACGCTGCGGCTGCGGTACCACGGCCCGGCCCATGACGCCGACCGCTACCTGGACCACCTGCTGAGCCCTCGCTTCGGCCGCACCCTGACCGTACAGACGGCCTCGGGCCGGCTGGTCGCCCTCGGACATCTCCTCTGGGACGGCGACGAGACCGAGGTCGCCCTCCTGGTCGAGGACGAATGGCAGCGCCGCGGAATCGGCTCCGAGCTCCTCGGACGCCTGGTGACGCTCGCCATCGAGGCAGGCTGCGAGAGCGTCTACGCCGTCACCCAGGCGTCCAACACCGGGATGGTCGCGGCCATGCGTTCACTGTCCCTGCCGCTTGACTACCAGATCGAGGAGGGCACGCTGGTCATCACCGCACGGCTGGAAGCGACTCCGGTTCGCTCGCTGCCGCCGTACGAACAGGCAGGCCGGTGACACCCTGACGGCCGAAGCCGTGAGAACCGATCTCCTTGCGGCCGCCCGCCTCCTGTGAGCTCAGTGCCTGGCACAGATCGGCCCACAGATCCTCGACATCCTCCAGACCGACAGACATCCGCAGCAGCCGGTCCCCGACGCCGGACGCCTGCCGGTCCCCCTCATCCACAATGCGGTGGCTGATGGAGGCCGGATGCTGGATCAGGGTGTCCACACTGCCGAGACTGACCGCCGGTGTGATGAGACGGACGGCCGAAATCACCCGGTGCGGATCCCCGTACACCTCGAACGAGACCATCGCCCCGCCAAGCTTCGGGTAGTGGACCCGGGCGATACGCGGATCTGCCGTCAGCCTGCGGGACAGTTCGGCGGCGCTGGCGGAAGCCGCCCGCACCCGGACCGGAAGCGTGGCGAGGCCGCGGAGCAGCAGATACCCGGCCATCGGGTGCAGCACCCCGCCGGTGGCGAAGCGCACCTGCCGCAGGCGGGCCGCGAACTCCTCGTCGCAGGCGACGACCCCGCCCATCACATCGCCGTGCCCGCCGAGGTACTTGGTGGCGCTGTGCAGCACGATCCGTGCGCCGTGCTCGACGGGGCGCTGGAGTACGGGCGTGGCGAAGGTGTTGTCGACGAGCAGCGGCACGGAACCGCAGGAGTGCGCGATCGCACGGATGTCGACCTCGGCGAGCGTCGGGTTGGCGGGCGTCTCCACCATCACCAGCCCGGTGTCCGGACGGATGGCCTCCGCAATGCCCGCAGGGTCGGTCCAGGTCACTTCGGTGCCCAGTAGACCGGCACCGAGAAGGTGATCGCTGCAGCCGTAGAGCGGTCGGACGGCGACGACATGGCGCAGTCCCATGCTCGCGCGGACCAGCAGGACGGCGGTGAGCGCCGCCATTCCGCTGGCGAACGACACGGCGCTCTCCGTTCCTTCGAGCCGGGCGAGGGCGGTCTCGAAGCGGCCCGTCGTCGGGTTGTCCAGCCGTGCGTAGACAGGCGGTCCTTCGAGCCTGGCTCCGGTGGCGGCGAAAGTGTCGATCCGCTCGGCCTCGCCCCTGGAGTCGTACGAGGGGTAGGTGGTGGACAGATCGATCGGCGGGGCATGCAGGCCCAGGGCCGCGAGATCGTCGCGGCCCGCATGCACGGCTTCGGTGGCCAGCGCCCTGGTGCGGGTTGTCGTCGAGGGCGGCATCGATGATTCGGTGTCCATGACATAACCCTGAACAAACGCCGGGGCTTCATGCGAAAGCTCCGTGCTACGTTCGGCAGATGGCCGATTCAGTCGTACTGGACCCGGTGGACCTGCACATTCTGCGACTGCTGCAGAACGATGCCCGGACCACCTACCGCGAGCTGGCCGCCGAAGTCGGGGTCGCACCGTCGACCTGCCTGGACCGGGTGACCAGGCTGCGCCGCTCCGGCGTCATTCTCGGCCATCAGCTGCGTCTGGACCCGGCGAAACTGGGCCGCGGCCTGGAGGCGCTGCTCTCCGTACAGGTCCGTCCGCACCGCAGAGAGCTCATCGGCCCGTTCGTCGAACGCATCAGGACGCTGCCCGAGTCCCGCGCGCTCTTCCATCTGACCGGGCCCGACGACTATCTGGTCCATGTCGCGGTCACCGACACCGCGGATCTGCAACGCCTCGTGCTGGACGAATTCACCTCACGCCGCGAAGTGGCGAGGGTCGAGACCCGGCTGATATTCCAGCAGTGGGAGTGCGGACCGCTGCTGCCACCGTCCGCAGGATCGGCCGGGACAGGCCACTGAGGCCGAATGATGATGACGCGGAGGCCCCCGCCGTACGAGGATGTCCGCATGTCAGACATTCCCAGCAGCGCGCTGCCCCGTCAGGTCGCCGACGCCTACGTCGACGCATTCATCGAACTCGACCCGATCGCCGGAACCTATCTGGGTGTTGCGGAGAGTTCGCGCCGCCTTCCCGATTTCTCCCCCGCGGGGCAGGAAGCTCTTGCCGAGCTCGCCCGCACCACCCTGGCGAAGCTCGATGCCGCCGAACAGCTGCCCGGCGCGGACAGCGATGCCGAGCGCCGCTGCGGCCGCCTGCTGCGCGAGCGGCTCACGGCGGAACTCGCCGTCCATGAGGCCGATGAGGGGTTGCGCACGGTCTCCAACCTCTCCTCCCCGGCGCACAGCATCCGTGAGGTGTTCACGGTGACGCCGACCGAGACCGACGAGGACTGGGCGGCGGTCGTGGACAGGCTGCGAGCGGTGCCCGCCGCCCTGGAGGGCTACCGCGAGTCGCTCGCGCTCGGCCTGGAGCGCAAGCTGCTCGGCGGCCCGCGCGCCACGGCCACCTTCATCGACCAGCTCGACGAGTGGTCCGGCGAGGACGGGACGGGATTCTTCCAGGACTTCGCTGCCGCCGGCCCGGCGTCTCTGCGTACCGATCTGGACGACGGCGCCCGCCGTGCCACCGAGTCGGTCGCGGCGCTGCGCGACTGGATGCGCGATGTGTACGCCCCCGCGGTCGAGGGTGCGCCGGACACGGTGGGCCGCGAGCGGTACGCGCGCTGGTCGCGCTACTTCAACGGCACCGACCTGGACCTCGACGAGGCCTACGCCTACGGCTGGTCCGAATACCACCGGCTGCTCGCCGAGATGAGGACCGAGGCCGAGAAGGTCCTGCCCGGCGCGGGTCCCTGGGAGGCACTGGCCCACCTCGATGTGCACGGCAAGCACATCGAAGGGGTCGATGAGGTCCAGGCCTGGCTGCAGAGTCTGATGGACGAGGCGATCGAAGCCCTCGACGGCACGCACTTCGAACTCGCCGAACGGGTAAGGAAGGTGGAGTCCCGCATCGCGCCGCCCGGCGGCGCCGCGGCCCCGTATTACACGGGCCCGTCCGAGGACTTCTCGCGCCCCGGCCGCACCTGGCTGCCCACCATGGGCGAGACCCGCTTCCCGGTGTACGACCTGGTCTCCACCTGGTACCACGAGGGTGTGCCGGGCCATCACCTGCAGATCGCCCAGTGGACACATGTCGCCGACAGCCTCTCCCGCTACCAGGCATCGATCGGCGGTGTCAGCGCCAATGCCGAGGGCTGGGCGCTGTACGCGGAGCGGCTCATGGACGAACTCGGCTTCCTGCCGGACGCCGAGCGCCGCCTCGGCTATCTGGACGCGCAGATGATGCGGGCCTGCCGGGTGATCGTGGACATCGGTATGCACGCGGAGATGGAGATTCCCGCGGACTCCCCGTTCCACCCCGGCGAGCGGTGGACCCCTGAGCTGGCCCAGGAGTTCTTCGGCAACCACAGCGGCCGTCCGGCCGACTTCGTGGAGAGCGA
>NZ_FMDF01000187.1 GCF_900091955.1 Streptomyces sp. Ncost-T10-10d | reverse complement strand
CGTTGGCTCGATCAGGGCCCATCGGGCGTCGGACAGGTCGCTGGGGTACGGCTTCCGCTGACTCACGCCGTAGCGTGATCATGCCTGCTGCGGACGGTGCCGTTCCGCTGCTACTGGGCGTTTCTGCCACATCCTCAAATCAGACGGACTTCGTGTATGAGGAGCGGAGCAAACGGGCGGCCATGGCGGCAGTTCGACAGATGCGAGGGAGTACGTTCGATGCAAATGCCGCAATCCTGACAGCCGTAAAACTCGCATACGAGCACGGAACATCTCTGAACGCCCACTGAGCGGGCGTTTCGTCGTCTGTGCGATCGATCTCCGGGTTGTGCAGGTGATGTTCGGCCGCGTCCTGACTCACCCGGAGCCGTTCCCGACCGGACGGCCGCCGTGCAGCTCCAGCCGGTCGCCGGTGAAGCGGCTGCGGAAGCTGCGGTCGTGCGAGACGACGACGACGGCTCCCCGGTACTCCGCGAGCGCTGCCTCCACGTCCTCGACCAGGCTGAGCGCGATGTGGTTCGTCGGCTCGTCCAGCACCAGCAGATCGGCCGGTCGGGTGACCAGGCGGGCCAGTGCGAGCCGTCGCTGCTGGCCGGCGGAGAGGGCGGCGACCGGCACCGTCAGGTCCTCGGGACGGAACAGGCCCAGGGCGAGGAGGCTCTCGGCGTAGTCGTCGGGGTGACCGGACCGCCCCGCGGCGAAGGTCGCCAGCAGTGTGCGGCGCGTCGGCCGGGCGGGAAGTTCCTGCGCAAGGTAGCCGATCCTGGCCCGGCGGCGCACCGTGCCCTCGTCGGGGGTGAGGTCCCCGGCCAGGACCCGTAACAGGGTGGACTTCCCGGCGCCGTTGGGGCCGGTGACCAGAAGACGCTGCCCCGGGTCCACGCGCAGTGCGGGCAGGCGGAGACGGTCGCCGACGACGACGGAGTCGAGTGCGGCGAGGAATCCGGGTTCCGCGTCGCCGCCGGCTGCGACGGCAATGTCGGCGCAGAATCGCAGGGGCCGGGGCGGGGCGGGTACGGGTGCCCTGCGCAGCCCGTCCAGCCGGCTTCTGGCGGCCCTGACCTGACCGGACAACTTGGCCTCGTGCGAACGGCGGTGTTTGCCCCAGCCCTCGCCCGGGTCCTTTCCCGTCCCGGCGAGGCGCTGTCCGGCGGCGCTCACGAGCTCTTCGGTACGGGCCACCTCGTCCAGCCATTCCTGGTGGTCCTGTGCCCAGCGGCGGCGGGCGGCCGCCTTCGCGGTGCGGTAGTTGTCCCAGCCGTCCCCGTACCGGACGACACTGCGCAGGTCACGGTCGACCTCCAGGATGACGGTGGTGGTCCGCTCCAGGAAGGTCCGGTCGTGGGTGATGACGACGACGGTGCCGCGGTGGGCACGCAGGTGCTCCTCCAGCCAGGTGGTGGCGCGGAGGTCGAGGTGGTTGGTCGGCTCGTCGAGCAGCAGAAGTTCGGGGGCGGATGCCAGTACGCAGGCGAGCGCGAGCCTGGACTGTTCGCCTCCGGACAGCGTGCCGAGGGGGCGTTCGCGCGTGAGGTGGGCGAGTCCCAGGCCGTGCAGGGCCGCTTCGACCCGGGTGTCGGCCTGGTATCCGCCGCGTTCCTCGTACGCCGTCAGCAGATCGCCGTACGCGGCGAGCCGGGATTCATCCGGAGTCCCGGCGGCGAGCCCCTCTTCGGCGGTACGGATCTCCCGCTCCAGCTCGCGCAGTTCGGCCAGGGCCGTGTCGACGGCGTCCTGGACGGTGCGGCCGGGGGTGAGATCGAGCGTCTGGGAGAGATGGCCGGTGCCGCCGGGGAAGCGGACGGTGATCTCGCCGCTGTCCGGTGCCTCTCCTTCGGCCAACAGCCGGAGAAGAGTGGACTTCCCGGAGCCGTTCTCGCCGATCACTCCGACTCTGTCGCCGGGACGGACGGTGAACGACACCTGATCGAGGACGGTTCGGTCCCCGTAACTCTTGGAGACGTCCTTCATGGTCAGCTGGGCGCGGGCGTGCTTGGGCGTCATGGGTGCTTTCCCTGAGGTGACATGCCTCGGCAGCGCATGAAGGTGCGCTGCGGGGCGGGGCTGCCGGGCGGGCGAAAGGGACTGCGGCACGCGGGGGTGGCCCCTGGGGTCACCCGGCGACGCTCAGCGTCGCGCGGCGGCGTCCGTGCCCGGAATCAGCGAAAGAAGTAGTACGAACCCATGGCGTTCAGTGTAGCCAGGGCCATTGAAGCCGCCCACGGGTTTTTCGGGCAGCTCCGGCCGGGGCCCGGCTCAGGAGAAACGGCGGCCTGTGGTGGCAGCCCGCCGGGCCAGGTCAGTGCTGCGGGTTCTCGCCCTGGGCCGCTTCGATGCTGCTGTGCAGATCGCTCGTCGCGTCGAGCGCGGCGGCGCCGGAGACGACCAGGCAGGCCAGCAGCGCCGCGGCGGCCACCCGGCCGACACGGGGTCGCGGGGCGCTCCGGCCGAGGAGTGCGGCGACGCGGCGCGGTACGGGCCCGGCCGCTACGGCGAGCGCCACTCGTGGGCGAAGCTGCGCGGCG
>NZ_FMDF01000070.1 GCF_900091955.1 Streptomyces sp. Ncost-T10-10d | reverse complement strand
GCCCAGCCGTACGCGCAGCGCCCCCAGTTCGTCGCCGAACCGGTGGCCGCCCGGCGCCGGTGCGCCGAGGCGTTCCGTCAGGTACTCCTCCAGTTCGAGCGAGTCGGTGACGCCTCGATTCGCGAGCCGGGATCTGAGCGGCCCGAGGTCGGCGTAGAGATGGCGGCCGGCCTGCGGGGGTCTGGCCAGCGCACCCGAGGCGAGGACCGCGCGGTGGGCCGCTGCCGCGACCTGTGCCTGGAGCGCGGCGGCCCGGCGGACCCGGTCCGTGACGGAGTCCGGTTCGCGCAGCGCGTGGGCGGCGGCCATGGCGACGGGCCCCGCGACGTGCGCGCCGAGTGCGGTGAGGCTGTCGAGGGTACGGGCATGGCGCACCGCTGCCCGCTCGGTGTCCGGGAACCGGGCGACCGCGACCGGCCAGGCGGACGGGGTCAGCGCACCGGCGAGATCACAGACGACCGTGACATCGTCGGGGCACATTTCGGCCGGACTGAGCAGGACCGTGTCATGCGGCCGGTGCAGGGTGTCGCGCCAGGTCTCGTCGCTGACGATGTGCAGTCCTTCGGCGACCGCCGCCTCGCACGCCTCGCGAACGAGTTCCGGCGGGGCGACGGTGGCGGTCGGATCGTCGACCACGGAGATCAGCAGCAGCCGGGGCCTGCCTCCCTCGGCGCGCACCCTGCGTACGGTCTCCAGCAGCGCGTACGGATCGGGCACGCCGCCGCACTCGGCCGGGGTCGGCACATGATAGGCGGGCCTGCCCAGCAGCCTGGCCTGCGGAATCCAGGTGGCTGTGCAGGGGCGCGGCATGAGCACGTCGCCGCCGTGCGCGGCGATCAGCGCGAGCAGCAGCGGCGAGGCGCCCGGGGCGGCGGCGATGTTCTCCGGGCTGCCGTGCAGTCCGCGCCGCTCCCAGTAGGCGGTCGCGGCCTCGCGCAGGGCCTCGCCGCCGCCGGTCGGTTCGGGTTCGCTGCGGCCGGCCGCGGCGGCGAGCACCTCGGCCAGCTCGGGCAGGACGGGCAGACCGGGATCGGGGGCGGGCGGCCCGTATCGAACAGGGCCGCGGTCCTCCCGCACAGAACCCGCGCCACTCCCGGCCTTGTCCTCGCGCCCCGCCCGTCCGGTCCGCTCGGTCTGCTTCCCCGCCATCCGGGCCTCCTTCGCCGCCGCCCCGTCCCGTCGTCTCACTCAGGGCCCTTTATACGAGGGTTCGGCCGACCGCGCCCGCCCAACGGCGCCGTCGAGGAGCCCGTCCGGCAGCGGGCCATGGGTATCCGGCCGAGCGAGGCGGTCTCAGCCCGCGAAGGCCGACCCGGGCATCCCGTGCCCCGCGTCCGGCAGCACCAGCAGCGAACCGGACAGCGGATGCGGCGCGGCGAGCCCCGTGCGGGCCGAGGTGATGTAGAGGTCGCGCAGGTCCCTGCCGCCGAAGGCGCAGGCTGTCGGGCGCTGTACGGGGAGTTCGACGATCCGGTCCAGGGCGCCGTCGGCCGTGTAGCGGCGCACCGCAGCGCCGTCCCACAGAGCGACCCAGACGGCTCCCCGGGCGTCGACCGTCAGCCCGTCCGGGAATCCCGCACCCGGCTCGACGGTGGCGAACGGGCGTCGGTTCACGGCGCGTTGACCGTCGAAGTCGAAGACGTCGATACGGCGCGTGGGCGTGTCGATGAAGTACATCAGCCGCCCGTCCGGACTCCACCCGATGCCGTTGCCGCAGGCCACGGCGGGCAGCACCGGGGTGACCGAGCCGTCGGGTGCGACGCGGGCGAGACTGCCGCCGTTCTCCGCGCCGTCGTAACGCATGGTGCCCACCCACAGCGCCCCGTCCGGAGCCACCGCCGCATCATTGCCGCGACGTCCTGGCTCCGGGTCATGGACCAGCCAGTGGAAGGCGCCGTCGGGGCCGTACAGACCGATGCCGTCGCGCAGATTGACCACGAGTCCGCCACCGGCGCGCGGCTTGGCGGCTCCGACGTGCTGTTCGGTGGCCATCACCGTACGGCGGCCGCTCACCGGGTCGTAGGTGTGCACGCGGGCGCAGACGATGTCGACCCAGATCAGCCGGCCGGTGACGGGATCCCAGGTCGGTCCCTCGCCGAGCTCGGCGCGCTCATGTACGGCAACATCCAGGCGTGTGGTGGTCACTGCTGCCCCTCGTGGTGTCCGAGCCGGCCTGAGAGCGCATCGGCACCGCCGACAGCGAGGCTCGCCGGTTCCTCCTCGCGCTCCTCGGTCCAGCGGATCATGGGTACGGATATGGAGAGCGCGGCGACGATGCTGCCCGTACGGTCCCGTACCGGCGCGGCGACGCAACTGACATCGGGGGCGGACTCACGGCGCACCACCGCGACTCCCCGCTCGCGTTCGACACTCCGGCCGATGACCGGAATCACGAACACAGGTTAATGGGGTGGCACTTGCCGCGACAATGCCCGGTGACCGCGAGTGAGGTCGGGCCCGTCGGCCGAGGAGCGCGAGCAGGTCGGTCTGCGGGTCGGCGTCCGCGGGGGCTCGACGGGCGGAGCGAACAGGCCGCTCTGCGAGAGATCCCTCGCGTACGGTCCGACCTCGCGGCGCGTGAACGCGACCAGTGGTACGGGCAGCCGCTCGTCGGCGCCGATGGCCCGGGACACCGGGGAGCTGGAGCAGTTCTTCCGTCCGGATACGCGGGCGCCGACAGCTGCGCGGGCGAAGCGTGCGTCTCCGAACCGGCTGGGGTGGGCGGTGCAGTGGGGCTGCGTGCGGATGCTGGGCGTCTGCCCCACCGAGGACTTGTCCGTGGTCCCGTATGTGGTGGTCCGGTCCGCCGCCGAGCAGCTTGCTGTCGAGGCGGGCGAGTTCGCCGTGGAGGCGGCCTGTCATTGAAAGCGGGACCGCCCTCAGCTGCGCAAGGTGGCACGCAGGCGCAGGCCGACAATGGCGAGACCTTCGAAGGTGGTGACCTGGTAGCCGGGTTCCGGTCCGGGCGGCTCGCTCAAGTGGTAGCGGCGGGCGGTCTGCGCCGTCAGGAGCGTCAGCATCGCCATGGCCAGGGCGGCTCCCTCGCAGCCATGCGGCCCGGTTCCGAAGGAGAGGAAGACCCCGGGTTTCGCCGGCGAGCCCGGATCATCGAGCCAGCGCTCGGGCTGGAACCGGTCCGGCTCGGAGTGTTCCCGTGCGTCGCGGTGGGCGGTGTAGGGGCAGACGAGAACGGTGGACCCGGCGTCGATGGTGTAGTCGGCGAGCTGAGTCCGTCGCCTGACGCGCCGGGTCAGTAGCCAGCTCGGAGGGTGCAGTCGGAGCACCTCGCGTACCAGTGCCTGGGTGTATTGCAGGCTGTCGAGGTGGGTGCTGGTCGTCGCGGCCGGGTCCGCGGGCAGCAAGGCGGCTTCGGCCGCGACGCGGTCCGCTGCCTGGGGGTGCCGGGCCAGGTGGAGCAGGATCCATCCGGCTGCCCGGGAAGGTGTCTCGAAGGTGGCGACGGTGATTCCGGGGAGAGTGTCGAGGACGGCCTCTTCCGGCAGTAGGCCGTAGCGGGAGGAGGGCCGGAGCATCTGTCCCAGCATGTCGTCACCGAGCCGGCCCGATGAACGGCGCCGACGGACGATGGGCCGCAAAGCGTTGGTGAAGGCGACTTGCTGCCGTGTGCGGAACCGCCGTGCCGGTGTGGGGATCCAGCGCGGCCATGCCCAGCGCGAGGGGCGTACGAGCACCTCCCGGGCCAGGAAGAGCTGTGAGGCAAAGGGCAGCAGGGTGGGAGCGTCTTCGGAGAAGAGGTAGCGCACACCGATCTCCGCCAGGGCGTGCCGGACCGGGGGCAGAATCTCGACGTCCTGGCCCGTGGGCCACTGGTCGACGAATCGAGCGGTCCCGGGCGCAATCTCACCGATCCGGGCCGCGACCGCCTGCGGGCGCAGTCCGCGCATGCGGGCGGCGTGAGCATGCGCACGCTCCTCGGGCGTCGGTGCTCCGCTCGACCGCTTCAACGGCGGGAAGAGAGGCGAGGATGCCTTGGGGAAGTCCTGCGCGCGGCGCAGGACTGCTTCACACGGCCCGGCCGAAGCGGCTACGTAGACACCCGGCTCCAGCTGCCAGACGTCCCCGCACTCCTCGGCGCCACGGCGCGCCAGCGCCAGCCGGTCGCGGCTCCAGGCCGCGAAGCCGCCTCCGGGCAACCGCGGCGGCTCATTCATTCGGCCCATGAGATCGTCCCTGACTCTCGTACCAGTCCAGGCCGATATCGTCGGCAGCATGGCTGGGAGTCGGCGGGCGCCCGGGGGCGCCCGCCGTCAGTGCGGTCGGACCTAGACGTCGCCGGCGTACGCATCCCATTCGTGGGCCCCGTACGCACCGTAGTGGCGGGTGAAGGACAGCTTGCCGAGCAGCTTGGCGATCATGATGCACTCCTCTCGCCTGTGAGAGCCCTCCCAGCCGAGGGTTCAGCAAAGAAGTTCTCGCCAGCACCAACGACCACGCATCCCATACTTCCACGCATGCCATATATGTCACATTCAGGGCATCAGTCGCACGCGTGGATATGAGGCGCGTGCTTGCGGGCTGGGCCCCGCAGCCGGCCATCGTCGCCCCGGTGCTGGAGATCAGTGCCGCCCCCGGCCGCGAGGTGTGGCGACGCCGGTCACCTCAAGACCGGGGGCACCAGCACCCCGCACGGCGGCCGGCCCCCTGTCATCACCGACGACGTGCTGCACACCGTGCTCCGCCGCAGCTCCGGCGGCGATTCCGTCGAGCAGATCCAGCCCGACCTGATCATCCCCATGGGCAAGCGCAAGGGGGCAGAGACCCGGCGTCGCCGACATCCACCGCCCCCTCGCCGGCAGTGCGGGCGCATGGCCCGGCGGGCGGCCCGGCACGGGGAGCTTGTCCATATATCAAGACGCGCATCTCATCATTCGACATTCGAGCGTACGGTGGCCGTACCGATCAGCGCTTCGCGGTTCGCATGTCACGCTCTGCGTTTCGAGAAAGGATCCACGGCCATGCCGAAGGAGACCGCCGTCTACACCCACGGCCACCACGAGTCGGTGCTGCGCTCGCACCGCTGGCGCACCGCCGCCAATTCCGCGGCGTATCTGATCGACGAACTCCGCCCGGGCATGTCCGTGTTGGACGTCGGCTGCGGACCCGGCACCATCACCGCGGATCTGGCCGCGCTGGTCGCCCCCGGCCGGGTGACCGCCGTCGACGCCGCTCGGGAGATCCTGGACCGTGCGGCCGAATTCGCCGCCGAACGCGGCCTGGACAACATCGAGTTCACCACCGCCGATGTCCATGCCCTGGACTTCCCCGACGACTCCTTCGATGTCGTCCATGCCCATCAGGTGCTCCAGCACGTGGGCGACCCGGTGCAGGCACTGCGCGAGATGCGGCGCGTCTGCCGCCCCGGCGGCATCGTCGCGGCCCGCGACAGCGACTACGCGGCGATGGCCTGGCACCCCGGGGTATCAGGCATGGACGACTGGCAGGAACTGTACGGACGGGTGGCCCGCGCCAATGGCGGCGAGCCCGACGCGGGCCGTCGGCTGCTCTCCTGGGCCCGCCGGGCCGGCTTCACCGACATCACCCCGACCGCCGGCAACTGGTGCTTCGCCACTCCGGAGAGCCGCGCCTGGTGGAGCGGTCTGTGGGCGGACCGTACGGTCGGCTCGGTGTACGCGAGGCTGGCCGTGGACGGCGGCCACGCGAGTACCGAGGAGCTGGCCGCGATCGCCGCGGCCTGGCGCGAGTGGGGCGCACAGGACGACGCCTGGTTCATGGTCCCGCACGGCGAGGTGCTCTGCCGGGCCTGAGAACCGCCAACTACCCTTGCCCGTATGGACATTCTGGGAACCACGCTGCGTATCTGCGTCGACGACCTGGAGGCCGCGGTGGCCTTCTACGAGGACCTCACGGCCAGTTCTGCGCTGCGCTTCGAGCGTGGCGGAGTCTCGGTCGCCGCGATCAGCTGCTTTCTGCTGATGAGCGGCCCGGAGTCGGAGCTGGAGATCCTGCGCAAGGTGACGGCGACGATCGCGGTCAAGGATGTCGACGAAGCCCACGACTCCCTCACCCGCGTCGGCGCCCGGATCCTCGCAGGCCCGGTACCGACGCCGGTGGGCCGCAATCTGATCGCGGTGCATCCGGACGGCTCGGTCTTCGAGTACGTCGACCGGAACCTGACCGTCTGACCCGCGGCCGTCCGCCCCGCGCCGGTGGAGGTGGTCGCGGGGCGGACGGCCTTCGTCATCAAGTCCTGGGACGCATCCGGAAGTTGTATCTGTCCGGCAGCGGCTCGTCGGTGAGCTCGGCCCACACCTCGTCCAGGATTTCCGCGCCCTCGCGCAGATCCGCGACCTCGAAGCCCTCGCTGAAAACGGCCCGGGCGGCGGCGCGGTCGCCCTCGGCGATCAGCAGCCGGGCCTCCAACAGGCGGAAGCGGCCGCGCTGTCGGACCGCCGCGCACAGGCCGGCCCACACCGTCCGGGCCGCTTCGGGGCGCCCTGCCGCAAGCAGTGCCTCCATCGCCTCACGGCCGAGCGCCGCCGTGGCGGACGTCCAGGCGTCGCCGTCGTCGCGACGTTCCGCGCACAGGTCGTCGAACGCCTCGGTGTAGAGGTCGGCCGCCCGGTCCCGCTGGCCGCCCTCCCCGGCGGCGACGGCGAGGCAGCGCAGCAGCGGCCAGCGGGACGGCGCGAGGGCCAGTCCACGTTCCCAGCTGCGGACCGCCTGGGCGCGGTCACCGGCGTGCCACTGGGCGACTCCGAGGTGATACTCCGTGAGGGGTTCGGCGGAGGCCGTCTCCAGCATGTCGCGCCAGTGCGGGGAGACCAGGGAGGGGCCGGGCGGGGCTGCCCTGCCCGGTTCGGAGAAAGAGCCCAGGTCCAGCAACTCCAGCCAGGGTGCCTGTTGTTCACCGAGGGTCGACTCGGCGAACGGCGTGCCGGGGAGCTTGTACTTGCCGCGCCGGACTTCGAGGGCACCCCAGCCGGAACCGGTGGCGAGCGGCTCACCGGGTTCGTTGTCGGCGCAGGGGCGCCAGGCGGCGTACGCGGCGTCGACATCCGCGCGCGGCAGCGCCTCGGCGAGCCGTCGCTCGGTCTCGGCGCGGGCCGCAGACCAGTCGTCGCCGTGCACGGCCCGGGGGTCCGCGGACAGCGGTCCGTACGACTCCAGCCAGCTGAAATCGGCGCCCGGTTCGAGGGGGATGTGTTCCAGCTGGGTACGGGCGAGTCCGGCCTGGATCTCGGCGTATCCGACCGTGCCGGGCTCGGTGAGCCACTCCTGCCAGCGACGCCCGCCCGGGCCGCTGCCCCACAGGAACAGCTTTCGGCCACGCAGCAGATCGGTCGACGTCTGGACGAGTCCGTGGCCGTCCTCGTCGAGGGAGGCGATCCAGCGACGGGCGCCTTCGGGCACCTCGTAGAAGTAGTCGGCGGGGAAGTCGCCGCGCAGCGGGTACGTACGGTCGACGGAGCCGGCCCCGGGGACCGGGACCCGGGTCAGGGTCCGCTCGTAACCGAAGTGCCATGCCTCGTCGGCCGGAGCCAGGACCCGGGTGCGCTCGCCCTCGGGTACGGCGATGTTGGACCACCAGTAGACGGGTGCGGTGTGTTCGTGCGGGTTGCGTATCCGTACGCCGACGTGCAGGAAGTCGGAATCCTCGGGCAGCCAGAGGTCCACCTGGAACGGCAGGTCGCGCAGCCGCTCCCACTCCCAGAGACGGAGCATTTCACCGCCGTCGGGTGCGGGCACCCGGGCGGCGTGGACCGGGGCACAGGACAGTGTGGTGTGGCCCGTGGCGCCGATGTTCCATTCGATGCCGCCGGAGAACCAGGCGCCGTTGAGCGCGAAGTCGGCGGGCTGCAGGACGGGGTTGGTGTAGAGGAGTTCACGGCCGGTCGGCTTGTGGTGGAGGGAGTGGATGCGACCGCCGAGCCCGGGCAGCACGGTGGCCCGCAGCCGGTCGTTCTCGATGACGACCGCGTCCAGCCCGCTGGGGACGCGGTCGCGCCCGTACCCGTCGAGGATACGGACCGGGAGCACGGTGGCCAGTGGTTCGTAGCCGATCTGGCGTGCCATGTCACGTGGCAGTCCGGACCGGTCGCGGTCGTCGACGACATGCATCTCGTCGAGCGGCCGCAGTGCGGGCAGCGGGTTCTCCGGGCCCAGTGGTGCGGCGGGCAGAGTCAGTACGGCACGTCGTACGGTCGTGGCCAAGGCAACCTCGCTCCCTCACACGGGCCGCCGCAGGTCCGGGCGCCCCCGATGACCATGGAACACGCTGGACAGCGGCCCGGCCAGGGGCATCGCCGTCAGACTTCGGCAAAAGACCACGGGGGCGGCGGCCGGGGCGCCCTCCCCCGCGACGACCCCGGGCCGCCGCCCCCGCGATAATTCGCGTGCGCTCCGTCCTCACCGCCGTAACCTTGGCCCTCGACGGTTCACGAGCGGAATGCGGAGCGGGAAACACGATGAGCACGCAGCACACCTACCGAGTGATCGTGCGCGGTACCTGGGAGGGTCTGACGGACCAGGCGCGCGCCCGGCTCCTGTCCGAGGTGGACCTGCACGGTCTGAGCGCGATGCAGTTCACCGAGGAGGGCTCGCTGACGTACGACCGTGTGCTCAAGCATTTCAGCTTCCGGTTCGTGGTCGTGTCGGACGCCGAGGACGGCGAGGAGATGGCATCCGCGATCGCCGAGGACCGGGCCGAGAAGCTGCTGAAGGAGCAGGGGTACGCCCATGGCGAACTGCGGTCCACGGCGACGGACATGGACACCATGAAGATCAACTACAAGGGCCGGCGCAACTGAGCGGTGGCCGCCGCGCGCCGGGCCGCAGGCGGCGGACCGCTCAGCTGAGGTCCACCTCCGGCTCGTACATGTCCAGCCACATCGCAAGGTCCAGGGTGCGTTCCAGGCCGCGGCGGGACGCCGAGGTGATCCGGGGCGCATCGTGGTCGGCGACCCGCTGCAGCCGGGCGCGGTCGATCAGGTCGAAGACCCGGTGGTCCGGGCGCGCGAGGAGGTTGTGGGCGTGCTCCTGCAGGGCGACGGCGTACTTGGGGTCCTGGGTCGACGGATAGGGACTCTTGGTCCGCTCGTAGACGGACCGGGGAAGCAGATCCGCGGTCGCCTCGCGCAGCAGGCTCTTCTCCCTGCCGTCGAAGGACTTCAGGGCCCAGGGGGTGTTGTAGACGTACTCGACGAGCCTGTGGTCGCAGAACGGCACCCGGACCTCCAGGCCGACGGCCATGCTGGCGCGGTCCTTGCGGTCGAGCAGGATGCGTACGAACCGCGTCAGGTGGAGATGGCAGATCCTGCGCATGCGGTACTCGAAGTCGCTCTCACCGGTGAGCCGTTCGATGCCGGCGACGGCGGAGTCGTAGCTGTCGCGGATGTACGTCTCCAGGCCGAGGGCCTGGTTCACGTCGTCGCGGAGCATGCCCGCGTCCTCGCCGAAGTGCTCGGCGAACCGCACCAGCCAGGGGAAGGTGTCGGCGCTGCGGGCCTCCTCGTCGAAGAACTGGAGGTAGCCGCCGAAGACCTCGTCGGCCGACTCGCCGGACAGCGCGACGGTCGAGTGTTCGCGGATGGCCCGGAAGAGCAGATAGAGCGAGGCGTCCATGTCGCCGAGGCCCATGGGGATGTCCCGGGCCCGGATCATCCGGGCGCGTACGTCGGGGTCGGCGAGGGTGTCCGGGTCGAGCACGATGTCACGGTGGAGGGTGCCCGCCCGGTCGGCCACGTCGTGCACGAACGGGGTGTCGGGGGTGGTGCGCAGTTCGTCGGCGACGAAGTTCTCGGTGCGTCCGACGAAGTCGACGGCGAAGGTGCGGACCTTCTCGCCGCTCTTTGCGAGCTGCCGGGCGGCGAGCAGGGTGACCGCGGACGAGTCGAGGCCGCCGGAGAGCAGGACGCAGCGGGGTACGTCGGAGACCAGTTGGCGGCGCACGATGTCGTCGAGCAGTGACCGTACGTTGGCGATCGAGGTGTCCCGGTCGTCCGGGTGCGGACGGGTCCTGAGCCGCCAGTAGACGTGCTTGCGCAGGCCGCCGCGGTCCACGGTGACGACCGTGCCGGGCTCCACCTCGTACATGCCGTCCCATACGGCGTGGCCGGGGTTCTTGACGAGGGTGAAGAGCTCCCGGAGCCCGTCGAGAGTCACCCGGGGCCGGGACACGGGATTGGCGAGGATGGCCTTGGGTTCCGAGCCGAAGAGCACTCCGTCGGGCGTCGGCCAGTAGTAGAAGGGCTTGACGCCCATCCGGTCGCGGATCATGACGAGCTTGTCGTGGCGGCTGTCCCAGAGGGCGAAGGCGTACATGCCGTTGAGCCGTTCGGCGACGGACTCGCCCCACTCCAGATAGCCGTGCAGCACGACCTCGGTGTCCGAGTCGGTGATGAAGCGGTGCCCGCGGGCGGCCAGTTCGGTACGGAGTTCGGTGAAGTTGTACGCCTCACCGGAGTAGACGAGGGCTACTTCCCCCTCGGGTGTGCCGACGGTCATGGGCTGGCGTCCGCCGGGCAGGTCGATGATCGCCAGCCGCCGGTGTCCGAGCCCCACGTGATCGGCGATCCAGGACCCCCGGTCGTCGGGGCCCCTGCAGGACATGGTCTCCGTCATCGCGTCCAGCGTCGCGACGTCCTCGGCTGCCCGCAGATCACGGTCGAAGGAGACCCAGCCGGTGATGCCACACATACACGTCCTCCCGATTCGGTCCCGGCCGGGAAGACGGTCGTACGCACGGTGCCGTCCCCCGGGCGGCGTGCCGAAGGCGCAGGCCCGGCAGAACCAGTTGTATTTGGCAGCTATGTAACGAGCCTCTGCCTGCGATTGCGTACGGTCAACACGGTCGTTACGTCGGTGGGGGCCGGCCCCTCATACTTTCGGCCGCCACTTTTCCGTTCCTGTACGGGGTGCCGCGCTCCGCAACCCGTACGGGAAAGGCCCGCGGGCGCGGCGGGCAGCCCGAATCGGCCACGGGCAAAGACTTGCCCAATCCGAGGTGGGCCAGTGGGGTGCACCCTGCGGGTCAGCGGCTGGCCCGATACCCCACGTCGGGCAGACGCGCCTGCCATTCGTCCTCCGAGAGACCGCCTCGGGCGCGTGAGCAGACGGCGGCGATCACGCCATGCGCCGTCGAGGTGTCTGCGCAACGGCGCTGAGCAGCGCCAATGAAATTGACCGGCAGCGCCTGCGGGGGCTGCCCATCAGCACGGCGGACGATCGACTGAGCGAGAGACCTTTCTTCGGACGGAGCACGTCATCTCTCTCATCCAGCGCACCGCGCCCACCGCCGATTCGCGAACGGCACTTCTCCCACAACCGGCCCGGAACGCCCTGCGCCGGGCGGTCCCGTGGACCCCCGGACTGCCGGCCCTGCTCATCGGGGTCTGGGGAATCCGTCGCCAGGACACCCTGTGGGGAGACGAGGCGGTCACCTTTGCCATGTCACATCGGAGTGTGCCGCAGATCTGGCACACCCTGGGCCATGTCGACGTCGTGCACGGCCTGTACTACCTGATCATGCGGGGGGTGTTCGGCCTCTGGGACGGCGGCCTGGTGGCGCTGCGGCTGCCGTCGGTACTGGCGGTCGCCGCGGCGGCGGTCGGCGTCATACGGCTGGGGCAGCGACTCGCAGGGACGTGGACGGGACTGCTGGCGGGCCTCGTCTTCCCGCTGCTCCCGCCGGTGCAGCGGTACGCGCAGGAAGGCCGGTCCTACGCCCTGGTCTGTGCACTGATCACGTGGGCGAGTTGCCTCCTGGTCAGCAGCCTCTCCCGGCCGGGAAGACGGGGCTGGGTGGCGTACGGCGCGGTGATACTGATGGCCTGTCTGCTCCACGAGTTCGCCGTACTGATGCTCGTGGCCCATGGTGTGGCCGTCTTCCGGGCGCGATCGGCGCGGCCGGTGACGCGGGCGTGGAGCATCGCGGCGGGTGGGGTGCTCGTCGGCCTCTTCCCGCTCGCCGCCTTCAGCACCACCCAGTCCGCGCAGGTGGACTGGATCGGCACGCCGGACGCCGGGGAGGTGCTGGGCTTCGTCGCGACGGCCCTGCTGGGCGTCGCCTTCGCCCGCTCTGCCGGCCGCGCGCGCGGACCGATCACCTTGTCCGCGCTCGCGCTCCCGCTGCTGATCCTGCCGAGCACGCTGCTCATGCTGACGAGCCCGCTGCATCCGTTGTACGTGGACCGTTACGTCCTGGCCTCCGCCATCGGCTTCGCGCTCCTGGCGGGCTCGATGCTCGACCGGCTCCGGCGGTCGGCACGCTGCGCCGGAACCGTGCACCGTGTGACATGTGCTGTGGCACTGGCCATGGTGCTCGCCACCCTCGTACCCGTGAGCACCGCGCTGCGGAAGCCGGCGAGCCGCGAGAACGACGCGGTCGCGATTGCCCGGGCGGTCCAGGACATCGCCGAACCGGGGGACGGGCTGCTGTTCATGCCCTCACGCAGGCGCGTATGGACGCTGGCCCGGCCGGACTCCTTCCGTTCCCTGTCCGACCTCGCCCTGGAACAGACCCCGGTCGCCTCCGACACACTGTTCGGCACGGAGCTGCCGACGGACCGGATCCGCGAGCGCATCCTGACCAGGGCACGCGTCATCGCGGTGCGCGACCTGGAGGGCCAGCCGCTGGACGCGAACGCGCGTGAGGCGGCCAAGCGCTCCACCCTCGACGCGTACTTCGAGGAATGCGCGAGCCGAACGGTCACGCAGGCGCGCATCACCGTGTACGCCAGACCCGGCCACTGCTGAACCGCACCGGCCGAACCGGTCCGGGTGACCGGCCCACGCGGCCGGCCCGGCCGACCACTCCGCCCGACGGACCCGGACGGCTGCTCGGGTCGAGCTGCTCTATAGGCTGGTCACCACCTTGTTCGCGTCGGTGACCTGCGGTGTCTCCCCCGGGCGGTCCGCCCCCGGAGTGCCGGCCGACCGGCTGATCCGGAGTACCTCGTGCCCGTACCGCTCACTGTCGCCGTCGCCCAGCCCGACTGTGTCCCTCTCGACGTCGCCGCCAACGCCGTGGTCCATGCGGAGGCGATCGGCCGGTCGGGGGCACGGCTGGTCGTCTTCCCTGAGCTGTCGCTCACGGGCTACGACCTCACCGCTCCGGCCGTGTCACCCGACGACCCCCGCCTGCGGCCGATCGTCACGGCGTGCCGCGAGGCGGGGGCGACGGCCCTGGTCGGGGCGCCGGTGCGCGCCGCGGACGGACGTGAGTACATCGCCACCCTGGCCGTCACGGGCGAGGGCGCGAGCGTCGTCTACCGCAAGATGTGGCTGCACGGCGAGGAGTCCGACCGCTTCGCCCCGGGAGAGAAGCCCGAGGTCCTGGTGATCGACGGCCTGCGGCTGGGGCTTGCGGTGTGTTACGACGCGGCCGTTCCCGAGCGCGCCGCCGCCACCGCCGCCATGGGCATCGACGCGTATGTGGCGAGCACCCTGTACGGCCCCGGACCCGAGCAGGCCGCCCGGCGCGACGGGCACATGAACCGGACGGCGCTCGCCCATGGTGTGTGGGCGGTGCTGGCCACCGCGGCGGGACCGAGTGGGGTGTACGCCCTCACGTCGGGCGGCTCCGGCATCTGGGCACCGGACGGAACCCCCACCGCGCAGGCCGGGCCCGAGCCCGCAGCTGTGGTTTCCGCGACCGTGGGCCCGGCCCGGCCCGGGCACTAGACGCCGTCCTGGCCCAGCATCTCGGCCGTGATCGCCCACCGCTCGTGGTCGCGCCAGGCTCCGTCGATGAAGAGGAAGTCCGGCGAGAACCCCTCAAGGCGGAATCCGGCCCGTTCGACGAGGGCGAGCGAACCCTCGTTGGCGGGCTGGATGTTGGCTTCGAGACGGTGCAGGCCGAGCGGACCGAAGGCGTACCGCAGGACCAGTCCCAGCCCTTCACTCATCAGGCCGCGCCCCGCCGCGTGGGCGAAGGCCCCGTATCCGAGCGCGCCGCAGCGAAACGCGCCGCCGACGATGTTGTTGATGTTGATGAACCCCGCGATCCGGTCACCGGCCCCGCCCTCGTCGGCCCCGCTCTCGCCGCCCCCTCGTTCGCAGACCAGGAAGCCCGCCCTTGTGGGGTCTTCGATCAGCCGGCCCGCGTAGGCGGCATACGCGCGGGCGTCGTCGGGCGGGAAGAGCCAGGGGCTGTGCATGTCCCGGCTCTCCCTCGCCCGGGTGGTGAACTCCTCGGCATCCGCTTGTGTGTAGGGGCGGATAGCCGTGCGCCGTCCCTCGGCCAGACAGTGGGTTCCAGACATCCGGCCAGCCTAGAGCGTGTCTTCAATTGATCTGGAGTAGTGGATCACGGTCGGGTGATACGTCGCCGTGAACTGTGCGATGCGGAGTGGGAGTTCCTCCGTCCGTTGCTGCCCCGGTCCTTGCGCGGACGGAAGCGGCTGGACGACCGAACCGTGCTCAACGGGATCGTGTGGAAGTTCCGGACGGGCACGGCCTGGCGGGACGTGCCGCGGGCGCCCCAGGGCATCGCAGCTTCAACCGCCTCAAGCAGTGGCGTCGCATCGCGACCCGCTACGACAAGACCGCCGAGTCCCACCAAGCGGCCGTCACCCTCGCCTCGCTCCTGCTGTGGGCGTGACATTTGAAGACAACTCCTGCCGGGATCAGCGGCGCACTTCGCCGCGCCCGCTTGGCGCCGTAACCCGAAAAAGCAGTGGCCGCGCGGGCTCGGGGCCACATACGTTCGCCTCCATGGTTGACGCAACTTTCGGGCATCCGCGCCTCGCCGCCATCTACGACCCACTCGATCCGGACCGCAGCGATCTCGACGCGTATCTCGCGATGGCGGAGGAGTTCGGCGCGCGGTCTGTGCTGGACATCGGGTGCGGTACGGGCGTGTTCGCGCTGCTGCTCGCAGAGCGCGGGATGACGGTCACCGGGATCGATCCCGCGCGGGCATCCGTCGACGTCGCGCGTGGCAAGCCGGGCGCGGAGCGGGTGCGCTGGCTCGACGGCGACGCGGGGGATCTGCCGCCCATGCAGATCGACCTGGTGACGATGACCGGGAACGTCGCCCAGGCGATCGCCGAGCCGCAGGCGTGGCGTACGACGCTGCGCGGCGCGTACGAGGCGCTGCGGCCCGGCGGGCGGCTCGTATTCGAGACGCGCGATCCGGCGCAGCGCGTGTGGGAGGAGTGGGCGGAGTGGACGCGCGAGACCACGTACCGCGTGACGGACATCGCGGGCGTCGGCCACGTCGAGACCTGGGCCGAGCTGACGGACGTGAGCCTGCCGCTGGTGAGCTTCCGGGGTACGCACGTGTTCGCTGCGGACGGGGACGTGCTGACCTCGGAATCGACACTTCGCTTCCGTGAACGTACGGAGATCGAGCGGGACTTGCACGAGCACGGCTTCGTCGTCGAGGACGTGCGCGACGCACCCGACCGGCCGGGCAGGGAGTTCGTGTTCGTGGCGCGGCGCGGTACCGCGGAGCCCGTCCCTCACGGAATGTCCTAGGGAGCGTGCGCACCACACAGCGCCGGACAAACGGGACTTCGACACTCCCCAGGGGTGTCGACCTTGGCCGATCATCCCCTCGGTGCCTCACTCCACCCGGCCGCCGACCTCCCTGAAGGATGCTCAACTTCTACGCAGCACAGCGCCGTTCAGACCAGTGCGGGCCCCTCCATGGTGAGCGTGGCAGGACCCCCGTCGGCCGGCGCGTCCAGCACCGCGGGCACGCCGAGCGGGATCGTGAGCGCCGTCGGTCCGTGCCCGAAGCCCAGTTCCTCGACGACGGGTACGCCCAGGGGGCCGAGCCGGTCGGCGAGGACCGCCCGCACCTTCTCGTACGGACCGCAGCCCGCCCAGGAGCCGCAGGCCACCCCGGCAATCCCGTCGAGCGCCCCGGCCCTCAGCAGTTGGGTGAGGATGCGATCGATGCTGTACGGGTCTTCGGTGGTGTCCTCGATCACCAGCAGCCCGCCCCGGGCGGACGTCCGGGCGTGCGGGGTGCCGATGTCGGCGGCGAGCAGACTCACACAGCCGCCGTAGGTGATGCCGCGGGCCCTGCCGGGGACCAGCACCCGCGCCGTGGGCAGGCCGAGGGTGCGTACCGAATCGGGCTCGAACAGGGTGGCCCGCAGGGACTCCTGGGTGTCCGGGTCCTTGAGGAAGGTCTCGGTGCCGGCCATCGGGCCGTGCAGGGTGGCGAGCCCCATGCGCCGGGCGAATGCCTCGTGGAGCACGGTGATGTCGCTGTAGCCGATGAACACCTTGGGCCCGGCCGCGCGCATCGCCGCCCAGTCGACCAGGTCGACCATGCGGTGCACGCCGTACCCGCCGCGGGCACAGATCACCGCGTCGACGGACGGGTCGCACCAGGCCTCCTGGAGGTCCCGGGCCCGCGCCTCGTCCGTACCGGCGAGGTAGTCCAACTCCGGGTGCACATCGCGCACATGGGGCGCTTCGGCGGGGTCGAGGCCCCAGCCGCGCAGCACGTCGAGTCCCGCCTCCAGGCGGTCGGCGGGCACCGGCCCGCTCGGTGACACGACGGCGATCCTGGCGCCCGGCCGCAGTCGGGCGGGGCGGGTCAGGGGGGCGAGGGTCACTTCTTCAGCTCCAGCCGCGGTACGTCGGGACAGTCGATGCCGAAAGTCTGGCCGTACAGGGAGAGTTCGGCCTCCAGGGCGCGGATCATGGTGTCGGCGCGCCGGAACCCGTGCCCCTCCCCCTCGAAGGTGAGATACGCATGCGGGATGCCGCGCCCCTCGACCGCGGCCAGGAACCGCTCGCACTGGACGGGTGGGCAGATCGGATCGTCCAGCCCCTGGAGCAGGAGGAAGGGCGTGGACAGATGGTCGGTGCGGGTGACCGGCGACCGTTCGCGGTAGCGGGCCGGGACTTCGGCGAGCGGGCCCACCAGGGACTCCAGGTACTGCGATTCGAAGTCATGGGTCTCATCCGTGCCCCAGCCGGTCAGATCGAGGATGGGGTAGATGATCGTGCCGCAGGCGTACACATCGGTGCCGGTCAGTGAGGCGGCGGTGGTCCAGCCGCCGGCGCTTCCGCCCCGGATGGCGAGCCGCAGCGGGTCGGCCGTGCCCTCGGCGGCCAGCGCTTCGGCGACGGCCGCGCAGTCCTCGACGTCGACGACGCCCCACTGTTCGCGCAGCCGGTTGCGGTAGGTCCTGCCGTAGCCGGTGGAGCCGCCGTAGTCGACCTCGGCGACGCCGATACCGCGCGAGGTGAAGTAGGCGATCTCCAGGTCGAGGACGAGTGCGGCATGGCCGGTCGGGCCGCCGTGCGCCCAGACCACATAGGGCGGCAGTTCGCCGTCGGGGCCGGTCCGGTCGGGGTTTCGCGGCGGGTAGATGTGGGCGTGGATCTCCCTGCCGTCGGGCCCGGTGAAGGTGCGGTCCTCGGGCTGCGGATAGTAGGCGGGATCGACGGCGTCCTCGTGCGGTGTGCCGATGATCCGGGTGCGGCCGGTCGCGGTGTCCAGCTCGACGATCTCATAGGCGCTGTACGGGCTCGCGGCGATGCCGATGATCCGGCTGCCGTGCACGGCGAGCGACTCGGCCCATTCGGTCCAGGGTCCGGCGACGTCGACGAGTTCGCCGGTCTCCGGGTCGAGTATGCCGAGCGTGGTGGTGCCCCGGCCGTGGACGGTGGCGATCAGGCCGTTCTCCAGCGGCCGGAACCAGCTGAGGCCGATCTTCCAGAGCGGTCCGGCGAACTCCTGTTCCCGGGGGCAGAGCGCGACCGCGCCCCGGTGCGGGTCGGCGCGGTACAGGTTCCACCAACCGCTGCGGTCGGCGGCGAAGAGGAGTTGCCCGTCGGCGCCCCATTCGATCTGCGGCACCGATTCCTCCGGGCCGCCGACGAAACTGCGGGTGTGGTGGAACGTACCGTCGTCGGCCACGTCCGCGAGCATCACCTCGGTGCCGTCCCACGGCATCCGAGGATGGTCCCAGGCGATCCAGGCCGCCCGTCGCCCGTCGGGCGAGAGCTTCGGTCCCGTGACGAAGCGGCTGCCGTCGTCGGTGAGTTCACGTACCGCCGAGCGGTCGTCGGCCGCCGAGCCGTCCAGCGGTACGGCGGCGATCACCCGGCGCAGATCGGTGGGTGCCTCGCCGGTGAACTCCTCCAGCACGCACCACACTTCGCCCCGTTCGCCCCGGTCGAGGTGGAGCTGCGGGTCGACCCAGCGCAGCCCGCCGCCGACGGCCGAGACCGGGGTGAGCGGCCAGGGTTCGCCGGGCCCGTCGGGGGCGTATGCGTACAGCCGCTGGTCGGCGAAGTCGACGAAGACGATCAGCGGGCCGCCCTCGGCGCGTGCGGCCCCGGCCCAGGGCTGTCCGCCGTACTCGATGACCCGGCTCCGTACGTTCCACGGAGCGGGCAGGACACAGGTGCTGGTCCCGTCCGCCCGGCGGCGGATCAGGGCGCGGCGGCCCGCCTCGGCGGGGCGTGGTTCCGTCCACCACACCTCGTCGCCGACCACGCCGACGTATTCCGGGCGGCCGTCGTTGGAGGCGGCCAGTCGTGCGTCGATCGGTGACGGCCACGTTCCGTGGGCCGCTGTGGACTTCATGATCAATTCCCCCCGTACCGGGTCAGGCCGTGCGCAGATAGTGATCGAGGACGCGGATGCCGAAGTGCAGTGCCTCGACGGGGACGCGTTCGTCGACGCCGTGGAACAGCGCCTGGTAGTCGAAGCCGGCGGGCAGCTTCAGCGGTGAGAAGCCGTAGCCGGTGATGCCGAGCCGGGAGAACTGCTTGGCGTCCGTGCCGCCCGACATGCAGTACGGCACGACGTGGCCGTCCGGGTCGAAGCGCTCGACGGCGGCGCGCAGCTTCGCGAAGGTCGGCGAATCGACCGGGGCCTGCAGCGGGACCTCGCGGTGGTGGAACTCCCAGTCGACATCGGGCCCGGTCAGCCGGTCCAGGGTGGCGTGGAACTCGTCCTCGCCGCCGGGCACCATCCGGCCGTCGATGAAGGCGGTGGCGTGGCCGGGGATCACATTGACCTTGTACCCGGCCTCCAGCATGGTCGGGTTGGAGCTGTTGCGGACGGTCGGCTCGACCAGGGCGGCGGCCGGTCCGAGCTTGCCGAGGAGCTCGTCCACGTCGAAGCCGGGGGCGTCGAGGTCGGGGCGGATGCCGTGCAGCGCGGCGATCTCGGTGAGCGCGGCGCGCACGGTCGGGGTGAGCCGGACCGGCCACCGGTGTTCGCCGATCCTGGCGACGGCCGCGGCGAGCGCGCTGACCGCGTTGGCCTTGTTGACCTTGGAGCCGTGCCCCGCCTTGCCGCGCGCGGTGAGTTTCAGCCAGGCGGTGCCGCGCTCACCGGCGGCGATCGGGTAGAGCGGCATGTCCCGACCGGCGTGGAAGGTGAAGGCGCCGGATTCACTGATGCCCTCCGTACACCCTTCGAAGAGCTCGGCGTGCCGGTCGGCGAGGAAGCCGGAGCCGTCCTCGGCGCTGGCCTCCTCGTCGGCGGTGTAGGCGATCACGATGTCACGGCGGGGCCGGACACCGGTCCGCGCCCAGGCCCGGACGACGGCCAGGACCATCGCGTCCATGTTCTTCATGTCGATGGCGCCGCGCCCCCAGACGACACCGTCGCGGACCTCCCCCGAGAAGGGGTGCACGGTCCAGTCGCCGGCCTCGGCCGGGACGACGTCGAGATGGCCGTGTACGAGCAGGGCGTCGGCGGACGGATCGGTTCCGGCGATCCGGGCCACCACATTGGTGCGCCCCGGCGTGCGTTCCAACAGGGTGGGTTCCAGTCCGGCGGCGGCCAGCCGCTCGGCGACATACTCGGCGGCCGGTCGTTCCCGGCAGTCGCCGCCCCCGCGGTTGGTGGTGTCGATCCGGATCAGTTCGGAGGTGAACGTCACCGATTCGTCGAGCGCCCGCTCGTCGACGCTCTCGGCGCTCTCGGCGCGCTTCTGGGGGTGGGTCGCCTCAGCCATACTGTTCCTCCACAGCGGACGACACGATCGTCGTCACCGCCTTGAACGTGCGGATACCTTCGTACATCGTCGCGCTGGTATAGGCGACGCGCCGTTCACCGCTGGGCGCCACGCCCGGGACCACGGTGGCCGCCGCGGCCAGATGCTCGGCGTCGAACTCCAGCTCGACGGTGAAGGGGCCGCCCTCCACCGGGTCGTGCCGCACGGCGAGCGCGGTCGCGTCCTTGGCCGCCGCACGGATGTCCGCTGCGGTACGGGCCGGGGTGCGGCACACCGCCGCGTACCGCGACACATAGTCCTTCACGGCGACCTTGCGGGCCCCGGGGGCGTACCCGTCCGCGTCCACGCAGGTCAGGTCGTCGCCGGTGACGAGGACGACGGGAACGCCGTACTCGGCCACGACATGCGCGTTGAGGAGCCCCTCACTTGCCCGGGCGCCGTTGAGCCAGACCCCGGTGATGGAGTTCGCCAGATACGTGTGGGCGAGGACCCCTTCCGTTCCGGCGCCCGTGTGGTAGCCGACGAAGGCGATGGCATCGACATCGCCGTGCTGGATGCCCTCCACCATGGAAAGGGACTTGTGCCTGCCGGTGAGCATCTGGACCCGGTCGTCGAGCTGCTCCAGCAGGAGGTTGCGCATGGACCAGTGGGCCTCGTTGATGAGCACCTCGTCGGCGCCGCCGTCGTAGAAACCGAGCGCCGCCGCGTTCACGTCGGAGGTGAACATGGAGCGGCACCGCTCCCACTGCGGGGTGCCCGGCAGCACATCGGCCGGCCAGGTCACGCCGGTGGCGCCTTCCATGTCCGCGCTGATCAGGATCTTCATGCGGGCTCACGCTACGCGCCGAAGAACCGCCAGGCCAGAGCCACAGATACGTTCAATGGTCCAGTCCTCCGAAGAGAGTGCGTCCTCCACCCCGAACAGGTGCATTCCGGACGCCGCGCGCCCGGTCGGCGCGCAGGCCCGCTCGATGCTCCTTGACAGCCCTCCGCCGCCAAGACCATGATTCCATTAATTGACTAATGGAATTGAGGCGAAGTGCATGGCAGACGCATTCATTCCGGGAGGCGCGTCCGGCGCATGGGCACTGGAGGCCCGCGGCCTGGGTAAGCGCTACCGTCGCGGCTGGGCGCTGCGCGACTGCTCGTTCCGGCTGCCGGCCGGGCGGATCTGCGGTCTCGTCGGCCCCAACGGGGCAGGGAAGAGCACCCTGTTGGGACTCGCGACCCGGCAGGTGCAGCCGACAGAGGGTGAACTCCGCATCTTCGGCGTGCCGGTGGACGATCCCGCGGTGATGCCGAGATTCGCCTTCCTCGGGCAGGACAAACCACTGTTCAAGCGGTTCACCGTGGCGGAGACGCTACGTCTGGGCAGCGAGCTCAACCCCGGCTGGGACATGGCCGCGGCGGAGCGGATCGTACGGTCGGGCCAGGTGCCGATGCACGCCCGTGTCGGGACCCTCTCGGGTGGTCAGCGCACCCGCGTCGCGTTCGCGCTCGCCTTCGGCAAGCGGCCCGACCTGCTGCTGCTCGACGAGCCGATGTCCGACCTCGATCCGCTGGCCCGTCATGACATGAGCGCCCTCCTGATGTCCGAAGCCGTGGAACGCGGCACCACGGTGGTGATGTCCTCGCACATGCTGTCCGAGCTGGAGGACATGTGCGACTACCTGTTGGTCCTCGCCGAGGGCAGAGTCCGGATGGCGGGCGACGCGGACGCCCTCGTCCCGGCCCATGCGCTGGTCACGGGACTCGCCACCGGCGGGGACCCGGCCGCCTCGCTGGCTCCCCACACGGTGGTCGAAGCCCGCGTCCAGGGCAGGCAGTTCCACGCGCTGGTGCGACCGAACGGCCCGCTGTCGGGTGACTGGGTGGTCTCCGAACCCAGCCTGGAGGAAGTGCTCCTGGCGCATCTCCGCTCGTCGGACGCACCCCCGTTGTTCACACCCGGTGCCCGTATCGAGGCCGAAGGGATCCACACCTCATGAGCGCCACCCTGACCGAGACGCCCCGAACCGGACGGGCGCCCGGACCCCGGCTGCTGCGCGGGCTGAACTGGCTCGTCGTACGTCAGCACCGGGCCGCACTGCTCACCGTGCTCGCCGTGATGGTCCTCGGCTCGATCTGGATCGCGTACCAGCACGGCCGGATGAGTCAGACGCTCGAAGCCGCGGGCTGGCCGGAGAAGGAGCTGGCGCAGCCGACCTTCGCCTCAACGGGACTCAGTCTCACCGTCACTGCCCTGAGCGCGCTGCCCGTGCTCCTCGCCGTCTTCCTCGGCGCCCCGCTGATCGCGGGCGATCAGGAGCACGGCACCGCGCAGCTGGTCACCACCCAGTCCGTGTCCCGCCGTCGCTGGCTGACGACCAAGCTCCTCTGGTGCTACGCGGCCGTGGTCGTGTCCGGCGCGGTGCTCTCGGCGTTCTTCACCTGGTGGTGGAAGCCCTACCGTTCGGTGTTCTCCGGTCTGTGGTCGGATGGGTCGGTCTTCGACAACACCGGTCCGGTGCTGCCCGCGCTCTGCCTCTTCCTGACCGCCGCCGGCATCACCATCGGCCTGCTGCTGCGCCGTGTCCTCGCGTCCATGTTGGTCACGTTCGTCTTCGCCGCGATCGTCGAGGTCGTCTGGGGCGAGATGCGCACCTATCTCGCGCCGTCGCGCATGCTCACCTACCCCCTCGACGACCACATGCCCGCACAGCTGAACGAGTCGCTCGAGCTTGACCGCTGGATCGGCTCCGCCGGCGGCGATCTCTACGGCTGGGGGCTGTGCGCCAAGAGCACCGAAGCGGCCTCGGACGCCTGCATCAAGGAGCACGGCATCGTCAACAACGTCGTCGAGTACCTCGGTTACGACCAGATGGCGTCCATGCAGTGGACCGGGGCAGGCATCCTGCTCGCGGCCACGGCCGTGCTCACCGTGTTCACCCTGTGGCGGGTGTCCCGGAGCCCTCTTTAGGACGAACCGCCGCAGGTACGTATCGTTTCGGCAGTTCAAAGGGAGGTGAAGACGGTGGTCGTATTCCGGATCGACAGACGCAGCGGAGTGGCGACGTACCTCCAGATCGTGCGCCAGGTCGAACAGGCGCTGCGGATGGGTGCCCTGGAGGAGGGCGACAGGCTGCCCACGGCCGCGCAGGTCGCGGCGGAGACCAAGGTCAACCCGAACACGACGCTCAAGGCGTACCGCGAGCTGGAGCGCGCGGGTCTCGCCGAGGTCCGGCAGGGCGCGGGCACCTTCATCACCCGGTCCCTCGCCCCGGCCCAGGAGGAACCCGACTCACCGTTGCGCGCCTCGCTCGCCCAGTGGCTGGACGAGGCGCGGTCTCAGGGTCTCAGCGGCCAGGAGGTCACCGCCCTGTTCCGCTCGGCCCATGCGGCGGTGTATCCGTCCGAGCAGGACGGCTGAGGAACGGTTTCGTCCTCCTCGCACCGAGAAGGACGAAACCGCGCTCAACCCAGCGCCGGATAGTCGCCCGTGGCGCCGTCGGTCCGTTCCCGCAGCAGGTCCGCATGGCCGTTGTGACGGGCGTACTCCTGAATCATCGCCAGATACACCCAGCGAAGGCTGACGAGCCTGCCACGGCTCGTCGACATGAATGTCTCGTCGAGACCGCGCCCCGCCACTGCGGCCTCGCACGCCTCGACCTCGGCGCGGTACGCGACGAAATCGCGTTCCGCGTACGCGGCGTCGACGCCGTCGATGCCTTCGTCCCCGTCATCGGGACCGGTGAAGACGTCACCGATCGGCTCACCCGCGAAACTCCGCCGGAACCACCAGCGTTCGATCTCCGCCATGTGCCGCACCAGGCCGAGGAGCGTGAGGTTCGACGGTTCGGCGGCGGTGTGCGCCAGCTGTGCCGGGTCGAGTCCGGCGCACTTGGTGAGCAGCGTCTCCCTGTGCCATCGGAGCCAGCCTTCCAGCATGGCTCGCTCGTCCGCGGTGCTCGGGACGTTCAGCTGGTCGCCGTCGGCTGTCGTACGTTCGATGCGGGGTGCCGTCCATGTCATGGCAGCCATCCTCACACCGGTCGCGACGCGGCTGGGGGCGTACGGGAGGGCCGGGGGCTCTCCGAGAAGTTCACCGCGTTCCGCCGGTTCATCACGGGCACGGTCGCCCCACACGCCGGCGTATCGGTGCAGTCGTCATGACGTCGTCGCACCCACCCCCTTTCAAAGCGGGGCAAGCGGGGAGTACGGGGCGCCGCCTCAGGACAGCACCCCGTACGCCACTGCCTCACGTCGCGTTCAGAGCCACCGTCGGGTGGAGACGGGAGGCTCGGATCGCCGGATAGAGGCCCGCGACCACGCCGATCACCAGCGTGGCGGCCAGACCGCCCGCCAGGGACCAGAGCGGGACCACCGCCGTCCACCCCTGGACCCGCGCGAAGCCGTACGTCGCCACCGCGCCCAGCAGCGCGCCCGTCGCCCCGCCCAGCGCCGACAGCAGCAGCGACTCGGTGAGGAACTGGAGCCGGATCGCGCCCCGGGTAGCGCCCAGCGAGCGGCGCAGGCCGATCTCCTGGCGGCGTTCCAGGACGGAGATGACCATGGTGTTGGCGACGCCCACACCGCCGACCAGGAGGGCCACCGCGCCCAGGCCCAGCATCAGGTTCGTCAGGCCCTCGTCGGTGGCGGCCTTCGCGGCCAGCGCGTCCGAGGGGCGGGAGACCTTGACGCCCGCCTCGTTGCCGGGACTGATGGTGCGGGCCAGCACCGCGCGTACGTCCTCCACCGAGGCGTCCGTGGAGCGCTCGAAGATGGTGGTGGGGTGACCGTCGAAGCCGAAGTAACGCTCGGCTGCGGGGAATCCGACCATGGCCACCCGGTCCAGGTTGGGGACCAGTTCGAGCGGTTTGAGTATGCCCACGACGACCACGCGCGTGTCGTTCATCATGATCGTCTCGCCGGTGCGGGTGATGCCGAGGCGGTCCGCCGCCACCGCGCCGAGGACCGTCGTCGGAAGGCGTTCGCCGACCGGATTCAGCCAGACGCCCTTGTCGACCTCGCCGCCGAGCGCGGGCAGCAGGTCGATGCGGGCCGCCTGGGCGGTGACGCCGGCGGTGCGCTCCTCGGGGACCACGTCGCTGCGGCGGATGCGGGCGTCGACGTCGGCGGTGGCCGTGGCGTGCTGCACCGGGCCGACGCGCTCGACCATCGCGACCGCGTTCCTGGGGAGCTTGACGTCCTGCCCCATGGCGTCCTTGCCCGCCTCGGCGGTGAGAAGGTTGGTGCCGAGGCGGTCGAGCTGGGCCATCAGGTCCGCGCGGCTCGACTCGGACAGGCCTACGACCGCGACCATGGTCGCGATACCGATGGCGATGCCGAGCGCCGAGAGCACCACGCGCGCGCGACGCGCGTGAAGGCCGACCGCACCGACGCGGAGGATGTCACGGGCGGAGAGGCGGGAAGGCTTGAGGTCGTGCTTCATGAACCGACCTCTTCCGTACGGGAGGCGGAGCGCGCACCGGAGCGCGAGTCCGAGACGATCTCGCCGTCCTTGAAGCGGACCCGGCGCGGCAGCGAGTCCGCGATCTCGTTGTCGTGGGTGATCACGCAGATGGTGGTGCCGGACCCGTTCAGCTCGTGCAGCAGCTCCATGACGATCTCGCCGGACGCGGTGTCCAGCGCCCCGGTCGGTTCGTCCGCCAGCAGCAGCCGGGGGTCTCCCACCAGGGCACGGGCGATGGCCACGCGCTGCTTCTCACCGCCGGACAGCTCGTTCGGCGTGTGCGAGCAGCGGTGGTCCAGCCGGACCTTGGCGAGCGCTTCCCGCGCACGCGTGCGCCGTTCCTTCAGCGGTACACCCGCGTACAGCAGCCCGTCGGCGACGTTGTCCACCGCGTCGCGCCCCGCCGCCAGGTGGAAGTGCTGGAACACGAAGCCGATGTGGCGGGCGCGCAGTGCGGAGAGCCGGGAGTCGGAGAGCTCGGACACGTCGTACCCGGCGACGCGGACGGTGCCCGTGGTGGGCTTGTCGAGGGTGCCCATGACGTTGAGCATCGTGGACTTGCCGGAGCCGGACGGGCCGACGACGGCGACCAGTTCGCCCTCTTCGACGGTGAGGTTCACTCTGCGCAGGGCGTGGACGCCGCCGGGGTACGACTTGGTGGCGTCCCGCAGTTCGATCACCGGGGTCGGTGTCATGACTTCGCCACTCCGACCTTCAGGCCCTCGCGCACGTCCGGGCCGCTGACCTCGATCTGCCCGTCGGCGGTCATGCCCGTCTCCACCCGCACCATTTTCGAGGTGGCGCCCTGGACGACCTGGAGGCCGTAGCCGCCGTTCTCGCCGCGCAGGGCGACGACCGCCTCGACGGGGACCGCGAGGACCCCCTTGCGCGCCTCGCTGACGAACTTCACGCTGGCCGACGCCTTGGCGTCCTCGCCGGACGCGGCACTCACCCCGCCGTCCAGGACGACCTCGACGGTGATGCCGTTCTGCGCGGCACCGCTCTCCCCGGCGGACGCCTCGGGGCGCACCGTCCGGGCCACCTTGCCGGTCGCCGTCTTCCCGCTCGGCAGGGTGACCTCGACCTTGGTGCCCCGGGACGTGAGCGCGCCGTCGCCCTGGTCGAGCTGCGCGCGGACGACCGGCTTGGTCGAGGCGACCGTCAGTACGGGCGTGTCCGGGCCGACCTGATCGGCGAGCGCCGCGTCCGCGGTGACGACCTTGACCCGGTCGGGCTGGAAGACGACATCGCCCTTGCCGACCTTGCCGGTGGTCTCACGGTTCAGCGACTTCTGCCACTGCTTGACGGCGGCCGCGGTGTTCTCGTCGTACCGCGCGTCGACGTAGAGATTCGCGCCGTACCCCAGGTCGCGCAGATTGCGCTCCAACTGGAGCACGTCGCTGCCCCGGTCGCCCGCCTTCATCTCGCGGAACATCGGGACCGGCCCGTAGAGGAGGGTGACGGGCTTGTCGTTCAGCTCGTACAGTGCCTGCCCCATGGTCAGCGTCCTCCCTTCGGACGCGGCCACCGTGACGGTGCCCTCGACGGCGGACTTGACGGCGCGGCGCTGTGCGAAGTCGAGCTTGCCGTCGACCGTCTTGGACTGCACGAGGTCGGTGCGTACGACGGTCGCGGTGGCGGGCGGCAGGTCGCCGCCCCTTCCGGAGGCGCCCGCGTCGCCGCCGTCGCCGAGGAACAGGACTCCCCCGGTGACGGCGGCGGCTACGGTCACCGCGCCGAGCGTGAGGAAGGCGGTGCGGCGCTTCACTGCATGCCGTCCAGACCGTCGAGCAGCTTCGACTTGCACGCCTCGCGGGCCTGCTTGTACGACGGCGACTTCGTGTCGATGGACGGGGAGGCCGGGTTCGGGTCGCCGCCCGGCTGGGCGTTGCCGCCGTTCATGGTCGGGTTGGTGAACTTGGAGACGCCGTTGTCCCGCATGCACTTGGCGTGCGCGAGCATCGACTCGTAGTCCTTCTGCTGGTCGCGCTCGGGCTCGGCCGTCATGGCGGCCTGCAACTCGGTGACGCAGACACCGTTCTTGCCGCCCTTGATGCCCTCGTTGCGGCCGGGCTGGGAGCCGATCTCGTCGACCTTCGTCCAGTCGAGGTGCCCGCTGAGCTTGGGGTCGGGGAAGTCCTTGTAGCCGCCCTTGACTCGCATGCACTGGACGTACTTCATCTGGGCGTCGTAGAAGGCGCTCTTGCCCGCGGGCCGGGTGCTCGGCTTGTTCTCGCCCTTCGCCGCGCTCGCGGTCGGAGCGTCCGGTACGTCGGCGATCGTGTCGTCCTTCTTCGCTCCGCTGGCGCTGCCGTCACCGGCGCCGCAGGCGACGGAGAAGGCGAGGAGGGGCACGGCCACGAGGGTGGCCATGCGCAGCCGGGCGGTGGCTCGGGGGTTCGTCCTGGGGAAGCTCATGCGCTTCACGTTCGCCGCCGCGGATGATGGCCCGTCCATGGCCACATGATGGGAACGTAACAATGCCCCCGACCTGCGCCTCCGCCCCCGTACGGAGTAGGCGGAAACCGTCCCGGTGTGCCCATAATCGGCCCCATGCCGCATGTACTGCTCATCGAGGACGACGCGTCCGTACGGGACGGAATGGAGCTCGTGCTGCGCCGTCACGGGTACGGCGTGGACACCGCCGCCACCGGCGAGCAGGCCCTTGCCCTGCTGGCCGGGGAGCGGGGCACGCGGATCGAACTGGTCGTACTGGACCTGATGCTGCCCGGCATGGACGGCTTCGAGGTGTGCCGCCGCATCCGCGCCCGCTCGGCGGCCCTGCCGGTCATCATGCTGACCGCGCGCGGCGACGATTCGGACATCGTGACCGGCCTGGAGGCGGGCGCCGACGACTACGTCGTCAAGCCGGTCACGGCGCCCGTCCTGGAGGCCCGCATCCGGGCCGCCCTGCGGCGCGCGGAGCCGTCCGCACGACAGCGTTCGGACGCCGATCTCGCCGGGCTGGTGATCGACCGCGCCGGGCTGACCGTCACCAAGAACGGAACACCGATCGCTCTGCCGCCCACCGAACTGCGTCTGCTCCTGGAACTGTCGGCCTCCCCCGGCCGGGTCTTCAGCCGCGAGCAGCTCCTCGAATCCGTCTGGGACCACACCTACCTGGGCGACTCCCGGCTGGTGGACGCGGCGGTCGGCCGGCTGCGGGCCAAACTCGAGGACGTACCGGCGAAGCCGCGGTACGTACAGACCGTGCGGGGCTTCGGCTACCGCTTCGGGCCACTGTGAAGCGTACGGACAAAGGCGGGCGCGGCGTCGCCTCGAAGAGGCGCTCCCGGCGGCTCGTCGGCGGGCTGCGCGTCCGGCTCGTCGTCACCTTCGTCGTCGTTGCCCTGATCAGCGCGGTGACCTCGACCGCCCTCGCCTACCGGGAGGCCCGTACCGCCGTCCTCCAGCGCACCCAGAACGCGGCCGTGAACGACTTCCGGGAGCGGGTCGGCGCGGTGGCCGCCGACTTCGACGTACCGCCCGACCAGCGGTCGCTGTCCCGGTTCGCGGCGAAGGTGTCGGAGGGCATCGGCGGGAAGATCGTGGTCGCCCGCTACCAGGACCTCACCGCGGTCTCCGACTCGCTCGCCGAGACGGAGGGCCGGATCACCGTCGAGCTGCGCAGCGCCGTCATGACCGGCGACGACGCCGCGTTCCAGCGGGTGCAGTGGCGGGGCGAGCCCTACCTGGTCGTCGGCACGCCTGTCACGTTCGCCGACGGGGACCACCGCACCTCCGGCCTGGAGGTCTTCGCGATCACCGATCTGCGGGCCGAGCGCGACGACACCGCCGCCCTGCTGGACTCCGTACGGGCGGGCATCGTGCCGGTGGTGCTGCTGGCCGCCGTCCTGGCGCTGCTGGCCGCGGGGACGGTCCTTCGTCCGGTACGGAAGCTGGGGCGGGCCACCCGCGAGCTCGCGGCCGGAGACCTCGGCAGCCGGGTCTCCGTCACCGGGCACGACGAACTCGCCGATCTGGCAAGAACGTTCAACGATACTGCCGACGCGCTCCAGGCTTCCGACGCGGAACTGCGCGTGCAGGAGGCGAAGGCACGCCGCTTCGTGGCGGACGTGTCGCACGAACTGCGCACGCCCCTTGCGGCGATGACGATGGTGGCGACCGTCCTGGAGGAGGACGCCGACCAGCTGCCGCCGGACGCGGCACGGGCGGCCCGTACCGTCGGCGCGGAGACGGCACGGCTGTCCCGGCTGGTCGAGGACCTGATGGAGATCTCCCGCTTCGACGCCAAGGCGGTACGGCTGAACGCGGCCGGGACGGACCTCGCCGACACCGTACGGGCGTCGCTGGCGCTGCGCGGCTGGACGGACCGGGTGCAGACGCACCTCCCTGAGGGTGTACGGGCGGTGGTCGACCGGCGCCGCATCGACGTGATCGTCGCGAACCTGGTGGGCAACGCGCTGCGGCACGGAGCCCCGCCGGTCACCGTGACCCTCGAGACGGCCCACGAGGCGGACGGGGAGTGGGCGACGCTGGAGGTCGCCGACCACGGTCCCGGGCTGCCGCCGGAGGCTCGGGAGCGGGTCTTCGACCGGTTCTACAAGGCGGACGCGGCCCGCACGCGTGGTGCGGCCGACGACAGCGGACAGGGCAGCGGCCTCGGCACGGCGATCGCGCTGGAGAACGCACGGCTGCACGGCGGCACGATCGACGTGGCCGATGGACCTCGGCGCGGCGCGGTGTTCACGCTGCGGCTGCCCCTGCGACGTACAGGAGAGGGCACGGAGTGAAGGTGAGGCAGGGGGTCGTGGTCGCCGCGCTGGGGATCGCTCTCATGGGCTGCGGCGTCCAGCCGACCGGAGTGATAGGCGCGGGCGAGCCCGCGTCCGGTCTGACGCGCGGCATACGGCTGTACTACGCGTCCGCCGGTGGGCTGCGCGGAGTGCCCCTGCTCGACAAGGAGGTCAAGAACCTCGACGCGGTGGTGAAGCTGCTCCTGTCGGGGCCGCCGCCCGCCGAGCAGCGCGACGGGCTCACCTCTCTTGTCCAGCTCCCCGGCTTCTCGGTGACCGGAACGGGCACCCGCGTCACGGTGCACCTCGACGGCCCCTATGCGCAGTCGGGACGCGACCAGGGCACGGGCCAGCTGGTGTGCACGCTGGCGCGCGCCCAGTCCGTACTCGACCCGAAGGTCAGGACCGACGACGTCGAGGTCACCCTGCGGCCGTCCGAAGGCGTCGCGCTGGGCCCCTACCGGTGTGCGGAGTTCCTCAACACGTGAGGCGGGCAGGCGAGTTCGCCCTGCCACGAAAGCGAGCCGGTCCAGGTTCCCGTTGCTCAAGCGGCGCCGGCCGGCGTGCGACCGCTCGTTCAAGTGCGCTTGAGCAAATGCGCTCCGCGCGGGCCCCGTCGCCGTACGCGGCCCCCGCATCGACCCTGATGAGCACATCGGCAGAAGAGGGGGATCGTCAGTGCTGCCCGCCGTCTCCTTTCGCGACCGTTGCGCCGCGATACGGACCGGTCAGTTCCCGAAGGAGCGGGTCCGGGTCCTCGAGGAGAAACAGGTGTCCGCCGTCGGGGACGGAGCGCAGTTCGGCGCCGTCGATCTGCGCGTGCGCCCAACGCGTCACCGCGATGGGGACGTTGCCGTCCGCCTCACCGTGGATGAACACGGTCGGCACCCGGATCGATCCCAGCGACTCGGGCAACGGGCGGGAGTATCCGGCGAGATCCACCATGGCCGCGTCCATGCCCTGGCGCCGGGCCTCGGTGGTGTCCAGCTCCGACAGTTCCTTGAACTCCGGTTCCTTCATGATCAGTCGGTCGGCGAGCGGCCAGGCATCGAGGTGCGGCTCACGGCTTTTCATGCGCTTGAAGATCCCCGTCCCCGCGAGCATCGGCCGGGCGATCACCGGGGCCCAGCGCACCAGCCGGTCCAGCCACTTCACGATCGGGATCCGGCGTGCGTACGCCTGTCGGGGTGCTCCGGGGACGGCGGCGCACGCGAGGATCAGTTTCGTCACCCGCTCGGGGTGTGCCTGGGCGGCGGACAGTGCGTATCCGCCGCCGCCCGAGATCGCCACGAGCGGTGCCCGTTCGTGGCCGAGGTGGTCGAGCAGGGCCAGGAAATCGTCGGTCCAGCGGTGGAAGCCACGGCCGGGCACGGGGTCGGTCTCGCCGTATCCGGGGCGGTCCGGGAAGACCAGGCGCACGCCCGCCTCCGTCGCGGCCTTCCGCAGCGCCATGCCCTCGAAACGGCTGCCGGGGGTCCCGTGGAGCACGATCGCGGGTGGGGCGGCGGGGTCCCCGTACGAGCAGTACGCGATACGGCGCCCGCCGGGGGCCGTCAGGCGGACCGTCTCGGGCAGATCCTGCAAGGAGGAGGTCATCTCTGCTCCTCATGCGACACGGGGGCGGCGGCAGCGGCGATCCCGCCGATGACGAGGTCGAGACCGTAGGCGAACCGGCGGTCGTAGTCGTGGTGGTCGGCGAACACCGACATGGCCCGGCGCTCGGGCGGGAGTCGGAGCTGTTCCGGATCACCACGGCCGAGGCGGATCGCCACGTGGCCGGTGACGAAGTCGTGCAGGGCGCCGTACGCGTACACGGCGGCCTCCTCGTCGAGTCCCGCGGTCTGCAGCGCGGCGACGACCCGGAGCGCGACGTCGTCCGCGCCGGGCCCGACGAGAGAGGCGCGGCGGTGCGCCTCGAGGATGACGGGGTGTCGCATGAGCAGGTCATGGAGCGTGTCCGCGAACAGCCGGACGACGCCGCGCCAGCCTTCCGGCCAGTGCACGGACCGGGTCACCTCACCGACGATCCGGGACACCAGCGCGTGCTGGAGCGCGTCGATGCCGCCCGTCGTGCGGTGGACGGCCATCGGTGACACGCCCAGCCGGTCGGCCACCACGCGGAAGGTCACCGCGTCGAGACCCCGGTCGTCGGCGATCTCGGTCGCCGCGTCCAGGATCGCGTCGAGCGTGACCGCCCGGGGACGGCCGTTCTTCGGAGTGCTTGCCTTCTCGACCACCATGCCGTCACCATATCGATACGCGTAACGAAACAGCAATGGGAGCATCCATGCAGCAGTTGCACGACCTCACGGCTCTCCAACTGGCCACCGCCTACGAGCGCGGAGACACAACTCCCACCGAAGTCGTGGACCATCTGCTGGCCCGGATCGAGGACAGCGACCGGGTGGGTGCGTTCACCACCGTGTCGGCGGACCGGGCCCGCGCCGCCGCGGCCGAGGCCGGACGCACCCTGCGCTCCTCGGGCCGAGCCGAACTGCCGCGCCTGTTCGGCGTACCCACCGCCATCAAGGACCTGGAGGCCACCGCGGGCGTACGCACCACGCTGGGTTCCGCGCTGCTGCGCGACTGGATTCCCGACCACAACGACGAGATCGTCGATGTCATGGCCGACGCCGGGCTGATCAGCCTCGGCAAAACCACCGTTCCCGAGTTCGGGGCCGCCTGCTACACCGAGCCCGAGGTGTCCGCCCCCGCGCGCAGCCCGTTCGACCTCACCCGCAGCGCGGCCGGCAGCAGTGGCGGTGCGGCGGCCGCGGTCGGTGCGCTGCTGGTGCCGATCGCCCAGGGCAGTGACACCGCCGGTTCCGTACGCTCCCCCGCGAGCGCCTGCGGTGTGGTGGGGCTGAAACCGAGCCGTGGGCTCGTCACGGCGGGCCCGAACGGCAACGACGGGATGGGGCTCTCCGTACGGGGGCCGCTCGCCCGCACCGTGCGCGACACCGCGGCGTTCCTCGATGCGCTGACCACCCGTACCGGAGTCGGCACCGTGCATCCGCCCCGCGTCGACAGCTACGAGCGCGCCTGCGACGCACCTGTCCCGCGACTGAGGGTGGCGCTCGCGCAGGGCTCGGTCTCGGGGGCGCCCGTGGACGCCGAGGTCGCCGCCGCCGCCGAACTCACCGCCCGTACGCTGGCCGGGCTCGGCCATGCCGTCTTCGCCCGGGACCAGGCGCCGGACCCCGAGTTCACCGAGGGCTTCCGGGTGATGTTCACCGCGCTGGTCGGGGCCAGGACCATGGCGTTCGACGAGTCGGCCCTGCGTCCGATCGTCCGCCATCTCCGGGCCGGATCGAAGAAGTTCACCTCCGGCGAGCTGGCCGCCTCGATCGGTGTCGTCCAGGCCCGCGCGCGGGCCTGGACGCTCGACTACGCGGACGCCGACATCGTGATCACCCCGACCGTGACGACCCCGCCTACGCTCATCGGCCGGCTCCGCAACGACGCGGATCCGGCGGCGGAGCTGGCTGCGATGACCGCCTTCACGGGCAACACCGTGATCGGGAACGCCACCGGGTTCCCGACCATCAGCCTTCCGCTGGGCTGGAGTTCCCGGGGCCTGCCGCTCGGCGTTTCGCTCACGGCCGGATGGGGCCGCGAGGACCTCCTGCTCGGCGTGTCCGCGGCCCTGGAGGAGGCCCTGCCCTGGGCCCACCGCTACGTCGACCCGGTCGAGGCGCGGACACCCGCGGCGCCTTGAGCACGGATGTGGCCGCGCGGCCACGGAGCCGGGAGGGAGACTACGCCCCGGTGGCTCCGTCGATGGCCTCCCGGAGCAGGTCCGCGTGGCCGTTGTGCCGCGCGTACTCCTCGATCATATGAGTGAGGATGTATCGCAGCGAGAACACCTCGTCGCCGTAACTCCCGGTGATTTCGAGGGAATCGGCAGCCTCCACGGTGGCGCGGGAGCGCGCGCACTCCTCGTGCCAGATCCTGAACGCCTCGTCCGGGTCGGCGGTTTCGACGTCGAACTCGGCGAACTCGCCGGGATCCGGACCGGGCCAGTGCGGCGGCGCGACCTCGTCCTTCAGTACCCGACGGAACCAGGAACGCTCCGCCTCGGCGAGATGGCGGACCAGCCCGAGGAGGGTCAACTCCGAGGCGGGAACAGCCCGTTCCCTCAGCTGTTCGGTGGTGAGCCCGGCGCACTTCATGGCCAGGGTCTCGCGCTGGAACTGGAGGAAGCCGCCCAGTGACGCACGCTCGTCGCCCACCCGCGGAGGAAAGGTTCTCTTGACGTTCTGCATCGAGCCATCATGCCAAGCACGACAGCCGTACGCCCCGGAGATGCGCGAGGCCCTACGGCGCCCCCGCCACGGGGGCGCCCGACGGCTCAGCCGAGGTCCGGGCCCTTGAGGATCTCCTCGATCCGGGCCAGCTCCTCGTCGGCGAACTCCAGATCACGGACCGCCTCGACGCTGTTCTCCAACTGGGCGACGCTGCTCGCCCCGACCACGGCGGACGTGATCCGGCCGCCCCGCAACACCCATGCGAGCGCCATCTGCGCGAGGGACTGCCCGCGCGCGGAAGCCACCTCGTCGAGCGCCCGCAGCCGGTCCACCAGCTCCGGGGTGACCGAATCGGGCGTCAGGAAGGGGCTGCTGCCGGCCGCGCGCGAGCCTTCCGGGATACCGCGCAGATAGCGGTCGGAGAGAATGCCCTGCTCCAGCGGCGAGTAGGCGATGGACCCGGTGCCCAGCTCGTCGAGCGCCGTGAGCAGGCCGTCCTCGACCCAGCGGTCCAGCATCGAGTAGCGCGGCTGGTGGATGAGGAGCGGGGTGCCCAACTCCTTGAGGATCCGGGCGGCCTCCCGGGTCTGCTCCGGCGAGTAGTTGGAGATGCCGACGTAGAGCGCCTTGCCCTGACGTACCGCCGAGTCGAGCGCGCCCATCGTCTCTTCGAGCGGGGTGTCGGGGTCGGGGCGGTGCGAGTAGAAGATGTCGACGTAGTCGAGACCGAGCCGGGTGAGGCTCTGGTCGAGCGACGAGAGCAGATTCTTCCTGGACCCCCACTCCCCGTACGGGCCGTCCCACATCAGATAGCCCGCCTTGGTCGAGATGACGAGCTCGTCCCGGAGCCGGGCGAAGTCCGTCCTCAGTGCGCGACCCATCGCGGTCTCGGCGGCGCCGGGCGGCGGTCCGTAGTTGTTGGCGAGGTCGAAGTGGGTGATGCCGAGATCGAATGCCCGACGCAGGATCTGCCCCTGGGTCTCCGGCGTCCGGTCGCCGCCGAAGTTGTGCCACAGGCCGAGCGAGAGCGCGGGGAGCAGCAGTCCGCTGCGTCCGGTGCGCCGGTAGGGCATGGCTTGGTAGCGGTCGGCGGACGGGAGGTACATGCGGGCTCCACGGAAGAGGGGCGGTTGCGGTGGGCAGGGTCCAGGTTCGCCGACAACGATCCAGCAGTCCAACAGGAGATTCTGCTTGGATTCAGTGCTTATATTTCTCAATCATGGAATTGCGTCAGCTGGAACATTTCGTCGCCGTCGCCGAGGAACAGCACTTCACGCGTGCCGCCGAGCGCCTCGCCGTGTCGCAGTCCGGTCTCTCCGCCTCCGTCCGGGCCCTGGAACAGGAGCTCAGGACACCGCTGTTCAGCCGCACCACGCGCAGCGTGCGGCTGACCGAGGCGGGGCGTGCCCTGCTCGTGGAGGCCGAGCGCACGCTGGCGGGGGCGCGAGCGGCGAGGGACGCCGTCGATGCGGTACGTGGGCTGCTGCGCGGCACGCTGTCGGTGGGCGTCGAGCAGTGCGTGCCCGGGGTGCATCTTCCGCGTCTGCTGGCGGCCTTTCACCGTAAGCATCCGCTCATGGAAATCCGGCTCCGTCAGGAGGGCACCACGAGTCTGATGGACGGGGTGGCCGGCGGGCGGCTCGATGCCGCCTTCGCCGCGACCGTCAGTTCCGCCGAGTGGCGAGGCGAGCTCATCCCGCTGGCGCGTGAGCCCATGGTCGTCCTCTGCGCGCCCGGTCACCGGTTCGCGACGGCGGACCGCGTCGCATGGGGTGAGCTGCCCGGTGAGTCCTTCATCGACTTCCATCCGGACTGGGGTCCGCGGCGGGCGGCGGACGGGGCGTTCACGGAGGCCCGGGTGCGGCGCGCGGTGGGGCTGGAGGTGAATGACGTGCACAGCCTGCTGGAGTTGGTGCACGAGGGGCTGGGGGTCGCGCTGGTGCCGCACCACTTCTCCCGTAAGCCCGAGGCCCGGGGACTGGTGGCGGTGGAACTCGAAGGGCCCCGACAGCCCTACTACGAGAGCGTCGTGGTGCTGCCGGCGGCACGGGCCATGAGCCCGGGCGCACGGGAACTGATGGCGCTGCTCCGGAGTGACGGCGGGCTGTGAGGGCAACGGGGGCGGGGCGGTGCGAACGGTCAGCCGCCCAGCGCCCTCCCGAACGCTCCCGCCTCCTGCGCGACTCCGCTGCAGGTGTCGACGGCCTCGGAGGTGTCCTCGCCGGTGCACTCCTCATCGCGAAAGGTGGCCCACTGGGAGAGCGCGCCGATTCCCTTGCGCCCGGCGAAGGTGCGCAGGGACGCCGCGTCGGCGAGAGTGAACGTCTCCCCGCCCACGTCGTTGACGCCGATCATCACGGTGATGTGCAGCGCCCGCCAGGCCGCGGCGTCCGACAGCCCCAGTACGTCGGTGAGCTGGTCGTGAGTTGCCTCGGCGGCCTGCTGCGCGTAGTCGCTCATGTCCCCGTCGTGGGAGGAGCTGTAGTTCATCGCCATGATGTTCACCGCGGACACGTCGACGTTCCGCTGTGCGGTGTCGCTCAGCAGATCGGTCCCGGTCGCCTCCAGACCGTCCGGCATCACGGGCAGGGTGTACGTCACATCGAGGTCCCGTTCCTTCTGGAGCAGGTGCAGCGCCTGGTCGCGGCGGGTGATCGACGCCTGGTCGGTGAGCGCGTCTCCCTCGATGTCGAAGTCGGCCTTGTCCGCGCCGACCGCGTCGAGCACCTGCGCGTAGGCATCGGCCAGTTCCCGGGCGCTGTCGCAGGCGAGCGCGAGCTCGTTCCCCGCGGCCCCGCCGAAGGAGACCCAAACGTCCGCGCCGGTCGCGGTCAGCGCGGCGATGCGCGAAGTCACCGCCTTGTCGTCGGCCTTGGCGGTGCCACCCCACAGCGGGGTGCAGCGATCGCCGTCGGCGATGACGAAGGCGAGGTTGTACGTGTCGGGGGAACCGGCCGAGTCCGTGTCGGCGGCGGTCGTGGCACTGACGTACGGGGTGTACGCCGTCGAGGCCGTGGAGGAGCCGGGGCGGGCCTCCGGGCCTGCGCCCCGGTCCTGGTTCGCGGCCGTGCCGGTCGCGCAGGCGGAGCAGACGAGCTGGAGTGCGAGCAGTCCGGCGACAACAGAAGTGATTCGCTTCGCAGGGCCGGCCGTGCCACTGGGGGAACGCTTCGGTGACGTACGCATGGTGTTTGCACCTGCTCTCGTGAAGGTTGTCCCGGAACGGCAACGAAGAGGGGCCGGAACACACCGAAAACCTCTCACACGCCCACCCTTCCTCCACGCACAGGAAAATCACGGCCCGGAGCCGGAGAGAAGCGCTTCCGACACCCAAGTAGCAGTCAGGAATGGTTATTTGAGGATGGACGGAGTGCGACGAACCCGAGCGTGAGGGCACCCGGTCTCTCAGCTCGTCAACAGGTTGACCGCGCATCCACAGCATTCGGCCAGCAAAGCCCCAGACTTCGCACATCGCCATTCGTCAGCATGCGCACATGCAATCCGACACCGCCATCGAGAATGATCCGACCCCGCACGGCCGCCGTCGCAAGCACGCCGTCGTGCGCAGGTCCCGTGCCGGGGCAGGAGCCGCACCCCAGGAGGGGCCCGTGTTCGTGGACAGCTCCGGGCGCCGGGCCAGGCTGCTGCGCCGCGCGGGCATCGCACTGGGCGTCGCCTGTGTCGGTTACGCGGCCGTGCTCGGACTCGCCTTCGTGGGAGGTGTCTCCATGTCGCCCTCGCAGCTGCTGCCCTTCGACAGCGCACCCGCGACGCAGGGTGGGCCGGCCGGGAACATGCCTCCGGGCACCGAAGGGGCGCCACCGGGCGACCGGCCCGGCGTCGGGGCGGGCGGGCAGTTGTCACCCGCCGCCTCCCCCTCTGTCTCCGCCACCACCGGTGCGGCCCGATGAGCCGGACCCACGACCGTTCCCCGGCCAGGCGACGGCACGCCACACCGGGCAGGATCGGGCGTGCCGGCCGTCAGGCGGTCCCCGGACCGCGGGTGGTCATCGCGCTTCTGCTGCTGCTCGGCCTCGTCTCCGTGATGCTGCTCGACGGCTATCTGCGGGCCGAAGTCGGCAACGACCAGCGGGTCCGCTCCGACGCGAGCGCGAGCCAGGTTCCGAACAGCGTCCTCGACGGCGGCCCCTTCCTCAGCTTCGAGGGTGGCACCGCGCACACTCGATCGGTGCCGGACAAGACGATCGTGCTCACCTTCGACGACGGCCCCGACCCCGAGTGGACCGAGCAGGTGCTCGACATCCTGGACGACAACGATGTGCCGGGCACATTCTTCCTGGTCGGCTCGATGATCTCGCGCTACCCGGATGTCGTGCGCCGGATGGTCAACGACGGCAACGAGGTGGGCGTCCACACGTTCACGCACGTCGACCTCTCGTACCAGAGCTCCTCCCGCATCACCCGCGAGATCGCCCAGACGCAGCTTGCCCTGGCGGGCGCCGCGGGCATCACGACGACGCTGTTCCGCGCCCCGTACTCCTCGACCAACGACGCCATCGACAACTACAGCTGGCCCGTCTACAAGAAGCTCGGCGCCATGGGCTACACCAGCGTCTTCGTCGACACCGACAGCGAGGACTGGCAGCGGCCAGGCGTCGGCAAGATCGTCAAGTGGGCCACTCCGAAGGACGGAAAGGGCGCTTCGGTGCTCTTCCACGACGCGGGCGGCAATCGGGCCCAGACACTCAAGGCGCTGCCGCAGTACATCAAGAAGATGAAGGCGAAGGGCTACACCTTCACCACGGTCAGCGGCGCGCAGGCCGCACAGGTCACACGGAGCACGCGGAGCACCCAGAGCACACAAGGCATACCCGGCGCACACGCTTCCCCCGGCAATGCCCTGCAGAACAACCCCGACCAGGCCGCACACCGGACCGCCGACACCGCCACCCGCTGGGAGGGCCGTGCCCTCCTCGCCGCGGTGGCCGTCGCGGAGTGGACCGTGCCCGGCCTGGCCGCCGCGCTGGTGGTGGTCGGAATCGCCATGATGGGCAGGTTCGGCACCATGCTCCTCCTCGCCCGGCGTCACTACCGCCGGCGCAACAGAGGCCGGTTCACCTGGGGGCCCGCGGTCACCGTCCCGGTGAGCGTGATCGTCCCCGCGTACAACGAGAAGGAGTGCATCGCCAATACGCTCAACTCGCTGGCGGCGAGCACCCATCCGATCGAGATCATCGTCGTCGACGACGGATCGACCGACGAGACCGCCGAGATCGCCGAGTCGCTGGGGCTGCCCAATGTCCGGGTCGTCCGCCAGGAGAACGCGGGCAAGTCGGCGGCGCTCAACAACGGTGTGCGGCAGGCGCGTTGCGACATCGTCGTCATGATGGACGGCGACACCGTGTTCGAACCCGACACCGTACGCCGGCTCGTGCAGCCGTTCGGTGACCCGGAGGTCGGCGCGGTGGCCGGAAACGCCAAGGTCGGCAACCGCGACACCCTGATCGGCGCCTGGCAGCACATCGAGTACGTGATGGGCTTCAACCTCGACCGCCGGATGTACGACCTGCTGCGCTGCATGCCCACCATCCCGGGCGCGATCGGTGCGTTCCGTCGCGAGGCCGTACTGGCCGTCGGCGGGATGAGCGAGGACACGCTCGCCGAGGACACCGACATCACGATCTCCCTGCACCGGGCCGGATGGCGGGTCGTGTATGCCGAGCACGCACATGCCTGGACCGAGGCGCCCGCGTCGCTGGGGCAGCTGTGGCGGCAGCGCTATCGCTGGAGCTACGGCACGATGCAGGCGCTCTGGAAGCACCGCGGATCGGTCACGGACCGGGGACCCTCAGGTCGCTTCGGCCGGATCGGCATGCCGCTGGTCGTCCTCTTCCAGATCGTCACACCCGTCTTCGCACCGCTGATCGATGTGTTCACGGTCTACGCGATGATCTTTGTGGACCTGAGGGCGTCCCTGCTGGCCTGGCTGGCCGTACTGGTGGTCCAACTGGTCTGTGCGGCCTACGCGTTCCGCCTCGACGGTGAGAAGTACCGCTACCTGCTGATGCTCCCGCTGCAGCAACTGGCCTACCGGCAGCTGATGTATCTGGTGCTGATCCACTCGTGTGTCACCGCCGCGACCGGTGGCCGGCTGCGCTGGCAGAAGCTGAAGCGCACCGGCGAGGTCGGTACGCCCATGCCCGGCACGGAGGTGCGCTGATGGCGGGCGCACACCGCAGGAGGGCACCGCGCCCGTCGCCGCGCACGAAGGAACGGGGGGCGCTCGTCGTCATCGGTGCGCCGGAACCCGCACCGTCCGAGCCCTCGGGCGCCGCTGCCCGAAGCGGGGGCCGTGACCGCTATTTCGACGCGCTGCGGGCCTTCGCCCTGGTGCGCGTGGTGACCTATCACACCTTCGAATGGCCATGGCTGGGGCTGGTCTTCCCCTCGATGGGTGTGATGTTCGCGCTCGCCGGATCACTCATGGCGCGTTCCCTGGAGCGCCCCGCCGGGCAGGTGATCCGCGGCCGGCTGCGCAGGCTGCTGATCCCGCTGTGGGCATTCGCCCTGGTGCTCGGCGTGGCGATGCTGCTGCACGGCTGGCTGCCCGGCGCCGACGTTCTGTACTGGGTGCTGCCGGTGGGCGACCCACCCGGCAACGCATGGGGCGAACAGGCGTGGGCGGTGCTCTGGTATCTGCGCACCTACCTGTGGTTCGTCCTGCTGTCGCCCCTCCTGCTGCGTGGCTTCCGGATCGCCCCGCTCCCCGTCCTCGCTCTGTCGCTCGTCCCCGTCCTGCTCCTGACGACGGTGTGGAGCGTGCCGGACGGACGTCTGGGCAGTGCGCTCAGCGATCTGTCGGTCTTCCTGTTCTGCTGGCTGCTGGGCTTCGCACACCGGGAGGGTGTCCTCGACCGGCTGCGCCCCGCCGTCGTCGTGGCCTCGGCGCCCGTTCTGATGGCGGCGGGCGGCTGGTGGGCCTTCCACCACCGGATCGACGGTTCCTACGACCTCGACGACATCCCGCTCGCCCAGGCACTGTGGTCCGCGGGATTCGTCCTGCTGCTTCTGCGCTTCCGGCCGGACTTCGGATGGCCGGCCCGCCATGCCGTGGCGGACCGGATCGTGAAGGTCTTCAACGCCCGTGCCGTGACCGTCTATCTGTGGCACGAGGTCGCGCTGATGGTGAGCGTGCCGCTGATCGACCTGATGTGGAATGTGCCGGCCCTCGAACGGGATCTTCCGCTGGACAGCACGTGGTTCCAGTTCGCCGTCGCCTGGGTGCTGATCGCCGCGGCGGTGGCGCTGTTCGGCTGGGTCGAGGACCTCGCGGCGAAGCGGGGGCCACGGCTGCTGCCGTGACCTCCCGCCCGCCGCTCCCTGTGCTGCCGGCGGACGATGTCAGCCGACGGCGGCGGACGCGGCCAGCACGAACCAGCGTGCGGGCAGGTCGATACGGGTTCCGTCGGGCAGATACTCGGTCTGGGCCAGGGCGGTCTCACCGCCGGCCAGCGTGGTCAGTCCGGCCGCCCGCAGCAGCTGAGGCACCTCCTCCTCCGTGGCACTGGCCGGCTTGAGACCGTGGTCCAGGACCCGGCGCAGCTTCTCGGGCGGGCCGTCCGGCCCCTGCGCCACCTGCTGGAGCACATCTTTGGAGGCCGGGGTCAGCTCGGCGACGAACGCCCGGCCCCGCTCCCCCACCATCGTCGCAACCGCCGCGGCAACGGAGGGCCTGGCCTCGGCCTCGCTCTGGTGGATCACCGCACGCATATAGACATTGGTGTCACCGATCCGCTCGTGCAGGGCCGCCACGGCCTCCGCGTCGACGAGGTCGAGCTGGGCGAACTCGGCGACGCGGTCCGGGTCCGCGCGGCGTGCGTGCGCGATCGCCGCGTGCGAGAGGTCCACACCGATCGCGCGGGGGAAACGGGTGGCGAGATAGCGGGTCTGGGTGCCGTTCCCGCAGCCGAGGTCGACGACGGGCAGCGAGGCGTCCGCGTACGGCAGGAGCAACTCGCTGTGGGGTACGGAGCTGAGGGAGGGGTCGGCGTCCCAGATCGCCTCACCGGGCGCGTCCGAGGTGGCGGACCAGAAGCCCTCCCATGCCTCGCGGTAACGCTGTGACACGTCCATACGCACTCCCGGGTCCGCTTTTCCTGAGGCATGTCGCTCAGGTACGGACTACCGCCCCGGGGCGGCCGCGGCAAGACCGCACCCGGCAATCACCGCCCGTGGCGCCATCCATCACCAGGTGTGCGACCGGGGGCGCGGGATGCGGCTGAGCGCCTGTTCGAACCGGACGGTCTTGCCGTGTGCCGTGGTGCTGCTGCCCCATGCGCGGGGCCCCGGGGTGGTGCGCCCGGCGCACCCGGCCACGCACGGCCCGGCGCCGTTGCGGTGCCGGGCCGGCCGGTGAAGCCACCGGCCGGCCCCCTCCTCGCAACGGTCAGTCCTCGTGGCCCAGTTGGAGGTCGCGTTCGGTCCGTCCGCCACCCGCGACCTGGAGAACGGTGGCCACCGGCGGATACCCGGCCGCGATCACCGTGTACTCGCCGGTGGACAGGTCCACGAACCGGAAGGCGCCGTCGGGCCCGGTGGTGAGCGTGTCGACCACATTGCCCGCCGCGTCCAGGAGCGTGACCCGGGCGTCCTCGACGGGCCGGCCGCCGCTGGCCCGTACGACGCCGCGCAGCACCGCTCCGCCGGCGAGTTCGATGTCCTGCCGGGTCTCCCTGGCCGCCTGCACGCTCACCGGCAGCGCGGCGGGCCGGAAGGCAGGAGCGCTGGCGGCGAGGGTGTACTCGCCGGCCACCAACTCCGTGATCACATAGCCGCCTTCGCGGCCGCTGCGGGTGGACGCGACCACTTCGCCGCGTACATCGGTGAGGGTGACGGCGGCGTCGCGCACCGGAATGCCGTCGGCGGTGACGACGGTCCCGGCAAGGCGCCCCGCACCGCCGAGCACCACATCGAGCTCGACGGGCCGTTCGCCCACGGTGACACTGACGGCCTGCGGCTGGTGGCCGCCGGCCGCGGCGATGAGGACGTAACTGCCGGCGCCGGGCACGCTCAGCGCGTACCGCCCGTCGTCCCCGCTCGCGCCCCGTCCGACCTGCTGTCCCTGGACGTCGATGAGGGTGAGGGCGGCGCGCGGGACCTTCGTACCGTCGGGGTGCTGGACGCTGCCGCACACCGGCACACCCGACAGATAGACGGGCGGTGGCGGAGCGGCAGCGGTGGTGCGTGCGGCGGGGATCGGTGCGGACTCGGCGGCGCTTTCGGGGCTGTGATGGGACACCAGCGGTTTCTCCTTGAGGAAGAAGGCGAAGAACAGGCCGAGCGCGAGCACCGGCACGAGGTAGAGGAAGATTCGCGGCATCGCGTCGGCGTATGCCTGGATGTAACTGTCGCGCAGCGCGGGCTCCATGGCATGGACCAGCTGCGGGGTGATCGACTCGGGGTCCGGGAGGTCGGCGCCGGACGGCAGACGGACGGCGAGCGCGTCCGCGAGGCGGCCCGCGAAGAGCGTCCCGAAGACGGCGGCGCCGACGCTGCCGCCGATCTGCCGGAAGTAGTTGTTGGCACTGGTGGCGGCGCCGAGGTCGGCGGGCTCCACGGAGTTCTGCACGGCGAGCACGAGTACCGGCATGACCAGGCCGATCCCGATGCCGAGCACGGCCTGCGCGATGCTGTATTCGAACCGCGGGGTGTCGGTTTCGAGCCGGGAAAGCAGCCACATGCCGACCACCGAGACGGCACCGCCGAGAATCGGATGGACGCGGTAGCGGCCTGTGCGGGAGATCAGCTGACCGGAGATGACGGAAGCGCCGACGATGCCGCCCATCATCGGGAGCATCAGCAACCCGGATTCGGTGGCCGTGGCGCCGTCGACCATCTGCAGGAACGTCGGCAGATAGCTGGCGGCGCCGAACAGCGCGACCCCGACGACCGCGCCGACGAGCGCGGTGACATTGAAGATCGAGTCACGGAACAGCCGCAGCGGAATGATCGGTTCGGCTGCCCGGTGCTCGACGACGATGAACAGCAGGGCCGTTCCGGCGGCTCCGGCGGCCAGCCCCAGAATGGTGCGCGATCCCCAGGCGTACTCCGTACCGCCCCAGCTGGTCAGGAGCACCAGGCAGGTGGAGGCGGCCGCGAGCAGCAGCGCACCGAGGATGTCGAGGCGGGGCCGGACGGTGGGCCTGGGGAGTTTCAGTACGACGGTGATGACGGCGAGGGTGATCAGGCCGAACGGGACGTTGATGTAGAAGCACCAGCGCCAGGAGGCATGGTCGGTGAAGAAGCCGCCGAGCAGCGGACCCGCGACGGAGGCGAGGCCGAAGGCTGCGCCGATGAGCCCCATGAACCGGCCGCGTTCCCGGGGCGGTACGACATCCGCGATGATCGCCTGGACACCGATCATGAGCCCGCCGCCGCCGATGCCCTGGACGGCACGGAAGGCGATCAGTTCGTCCATGGTGCGGGACCAGCCGGCCAGCGCGGAGCCGATGACGAAGACGACGATGGCGAACTGGAAGACGCCCTTGCGACCGAAGAGGTCGCCGAGCTTTCCGTAGATCGGCAGCCCGATGGTGGAGGCGAGGAGGTACGCGGTGACGGCCCAGGACATCTTCTCCAGGCCGTGCAGCTCGCCGACGATCTTCGGCAGTGCGGTGGCGACGATCATCTGGTCGAGCGCCGCGAGCAGCAGCGTGAGCATCAGACCGAGGAAGACCAGCCGGATGTGGCGGGAGGTGGTCTCCGGTACGGCGGAAGGCGCGATGACCGCGACTTCTTCCGCCTCCGGCGTCCTTTTCGCGGCAGGGGGCGGCGTGTTCGCCGCCTCGGCGGCCCCCGTGCCGCTCGGCTCGTCCTCCAACAGAGTGATCCCACCCACCACGTGCCGCTCCCCTCGTCGCATCTGCGCCGCCCATTTCTTGCATTGCGCGACAAGGGAGGGCAAACGCGGCGGGGGGCGCTGACGGCGCACTCGGGGGGCTTAGCCCCCGGTGAGGGCCACTACGGCGCACAACCGACGGGCCAAGAAAACCACCCGAACCGGTGAGGCCGGTCAAGAGAGGCCGGAGTTACTTCTCGACCTCGGCGGCAAGGTTCTGCAGCAGCTCGTCGTAGATCCGCCCGAGCCCCTTGGGCGCAAAGGTCTTCTCGAAGAATCCACCGATGCCGCCCGCGCCGTTCCAGACGGTCGACACGACCGCCTTCGACTTGCCCTCACCGGCCGGAGTGACGGTCCAGGTGGTGACCATCGAGGAGTTGCGGTCCTTCTCCACGAGCCGGCCCTCGGTGGGCTCGGTGACCTCCAGCAGACAGTCGCGCACCCGCTTGCTGGTGGCCTGGAGCTTCCAGTGGACGAGGGTGCCCTCGCCGTCACCGCCCTCACGCACCTCGTACTCGCTGAAGTGTCCGGGCAGCACCTTGCCCCGGACTTCTTTGTAGTCGGCCAGCGCGTCGAACACCGTCTCCGCGTCCGCCGCGATGACTCGCTCCGTCGTTGCCTCGACCTGCGCCATGGCTGTTCCTCCAGCACTCGGTTGTTCGGGGGTGTGCTGAGCCAACCACCTCCGGGACGCCGCTCAAAATCCGGGCCGGGACGAAGGGGAGAAAACGATCAAGGGAACAAGTGTTCTATTCTCTGTCCAGTGCTACCGAGGAGGCGTCCATGCGCTGGGACAATCTGGCCGACAACCCCACCGGTCCCACCCACACCGGAGCCCGCGCGCTCTTCACCGCCGACTCGGTGACCACGCGCACCTTTGACACCCCCGAATTCCGAGGGATCACCTTCCACGAGGTCCGGGCCCGCTCGATCGTGAACCGGGTGCCGGGCGCGTCGCGGATGCCGTTCGAGTGGACCGTCAATCCGTACCGAGGCTGTACGCACGCCTGCGTGTACTGCTTCGCCCGCAAGACCCACAGCTATCTGGACCTCGACACCGGAATCGGCTTCGACTCCCAGATCGTCGTCAAGATCAACGCCCCGGAGCTGCTGCGCAGCCTGCTGTCGTCCAGCCGCTGGCACGGCGCGCACATCGCGATGGGGACCAACGTCGACTGTTATCAGCGCGCCGAGGGCCGCTACCGGTTGATGCCCGGCATCATCACGGCCCTGCGCGATCACGCGAACCCGTTCTCGATCCTGACCAAGGGAACTCTGATCCTGCGCGATCTGGAGCTGCTGCGGCAGGCGGCCGAGGTCACCGATGTCGGGATCTCCGTCTCCGTGGGCTTCGTCGACGACGGGCTGTGGCGCACCGTGGAGCCCGGCACACCCTCCCCCGAGCGCCGCCTCGACGCCGTCCGCACGCTGAGCGAGCACGGCATCGACTGCGGCGTGCTGATGGCACCCGTCATCCCGTTCCTCGGCGACCACCCGGACCAGTTGCGCGCCACGGTCCGGGCGATCGCCGCGTCCGGGGCGACCTCGGTGACCCCGCTCGTCCTGCATCTGCGGCCCGGCGCCCGGGAGTGGTACATGCGGTGGCTCGGGCAGCGCCACCCCCACCTGGTACGGCGCTACGAGCGGCTGTACGCCGAGGGGGCCTATGCGCCCAAGTGGTACCAGCGGCGCATCACGCGGTACGTCCACGAACTGGCGACCGAGTTCGGCATCGGCCCCTCGCACCGCGGCTCGGCCCGCCGGCTCCCCGCGCGCCAGGAGCGGCGGTCACCGCTCGACGGCTCCGGGCCCACCCAGCTGACCCTGCTCTGACCCGGCGGATACGCCAAGGGCGGGCCCGGCGCATCCGAAGCGGGCAAACGGGTCAACTCTCAACAGAACATGTCCTTCCGGGCGCGAATGTGGGGAGCATGCGGCGGGGGCCGCGTCACGCGCCGCCGTCTTTTCCCCACTACGGGAGGCCATATGACGAAACGTCCAGGAATTCTGCTCGCCGTCGGTGCGACGGTCGCCGGTCTGGTGACCGCCGCCCCGTCCCCGGCAGCCGCCGACAACGGTGCGCGGCGCAGCGCGGCCGAGCCCGTATGGACCGACTGCGGCACCAAGTCGTACCCGAGTCTGCAGTGCTCATCGGTCAGTACGCCGCTCGATCATGACGATCCGTCGGGTCGGCAGATCACCCTCGCCCTGTCCCGCATCCCGCACACCGCGAAGACCTTCCAGGGTCCCCTGCTCGTCAACCCGGGCGGTCCCGGGGGCAGCGGCCTCTCGATGGCCGGCTTCGTGGCGTCCTCGCTGCCGAAGTCGGTTGCCGCGCAGTACGACGTGATCGGGTTCGACCCGCGCGGCGTCGGCGAGAGCGAGCCCGCGCTGGACTGCGTACCGAAGTACTTCGATCCGCTGCGCCCCGACTCGGTGCCGGACTCGCTCGCGGTCGAGGAGGCCAACCGCAACCGCGCCCGCTCGTTCGCGCAGGCATGTGGCGAGAAGTACCCGGATCTGCTGCCCTACATGGACACCGTCAGCGCCGCCAAGGACCTCGATGTGATCCGGCAGGCAACCGGTTCCGAGCAGCTCAACTACTTCGGGTACTCGTACGGGACCTACCTCGGCGCGGTGTACGCCAAGCTGTTCCCGGAGCGGGTGCGGCGCCTGGTCCTCGACTCGAACGTCGACCCGGAGGGCGTCTGGTACGACGACAACATCGGCCAGAACTACGCCTTCGACGCCCGCCACAAGGCGTTCGCCGCCTGGGTCGCGAAGCACGACACCACATACCGGCTCGGCAACGACCCGGCGAAGGTCGAGGATGTCTGGTACGCGATGCGCGCCGCCGTCAAGGCGCACCCCGCGGGCGGGAAGGTCGGGGCGAGCGAGCTGGAGGACACCTTCCTGCCCGGCGGCTACTACAACGGCTACTGGCCCTATCTGGCCGATGCGTTCGCGGCGTATGTGAACGACCAGGACCCGGACGCGCTCGTGAAGGCGTACGAGAAGTTCGGCGCGGTCGACGCGAAGGCCGACAACGGGTACTCGGTCTACTCGGCCGTGCAGTGCCGCGACACCCAGTGGCCCCGCCAGTGGAACACCTGGCGCAACGACAGCTGGAAGGTGCACGACAAGGCACGCTTCTTCACCTGGAACAACACCTGGTACAACGCCCCGTGCGTCGACTGGCCGGTGGAGCCGCTGAACCCGGTACAGGTCTCCAACGACAGCCTGCCGCCGGTGCTGCTCTTCCAGGCCACCGAGGACGCGGCCACGCCGTACGAGGGCGGAGTCACCCTCCACCGCAAGCTGCGCGACTCCAGCCTGGTGGTCGAGCAGGGCGGCGGCAACCACGGCATCACACTGAGCGGCAACGACTGCCTGGACACCTATCTGGCGGACTATCTCGACAAGGGCACCGTCCCACGCGGCAGAGGCAGCGGGGCCGACGCGGACGCGATCTGCGCCAAGTCCCCCGACCCGAAGCCGCTGACCGGCAGGGCGGCAGTGGAGTCGGCCCGGGGAACGGGTTCCGGCAGCAGGGGCAGCATCCTGCACGGCCTGCTCGGCTTCCGCGGCTGACGCCCTGCGAACCCGGGCCGGATTCCCGTACGGGCCATCCTGACGCATGCGTCAGGATGGCCCGTATGACGATGCGGACCACGCCGGATGCGCTTGTACGGGACATGACTGTCGACGACTGCGAGGCGGTCGCGCGAGTCCGGGTGCGCGGCTGGCAGGCCGCGTACGCCGGACTGATGCCGCAGTCTCATCTGGACGCCATGGACATCGCCGAGGACGCGGAACGGCGTCGTGGATTCTTGGCCGAGGGCAACCCGGTCGTGAATGTGGTGGCCGAACGGGCAGGCCTCGGTGTGATCGGCTGGGCCTGCTACGGCCCGTACCGCGAGAACGGCGGACGGTCGGCGCGGGGCGAGCTGTACGCGATCTATGTGCTGCCCGAGCAGATCGGGACCGGGGCCGGCCGCGCCCTGATGGCGGAGATGCTCACCCGCGCCACCGCGGACGGCTTCCCGGACCTGGCGCTCTGGGTGCTGAAGGAGAATGGCCCGGCCCGCCGCTTCTACGAGCGCTCGGGTTTCCTCCCCGACGGCGCCGAGGAGCCCTTCGAGGTGGACGGCGTACTCGTGCCCGAGGTGCGGTACGTGCGTGCCCTCGGCGCCCTTTGAACGCGTCGGCGCCGGACCGGCCGGCAGCGGTCCGCGCTCTCAGGCCCTCCGCAGGCGGCTGAGCGCGTCCCGTGCCGCACCGCCCAGTCGCGGGTGCGGCAGCGCCGCCTCCAGGAGCGGGCGGGCCTGTTCGTCCCCGAGCTGCCCGAGCCCTTCCACGCAGGCGAGCGCCACCCGCCAGTGCGGATCGTCCGGGGCCAGGAGCCGCTCCAGGGTGCTCATCAGCGCCGGGACGGACTCCGGGGCCCGAAGCGCGGTGAGCAGCCGCACCGGGTGCAGGGCGTACGCGGTGCGCAGGTTGTTCGTTGCCAGGGCGGCGGCGGCCCGGGGCGTGCGGGGGTCGCCGAGGCGCACCAGGGCGTGGGCGGCGGAGACGCAGCGCTCCGGGTCGCGGTGGTTGAGCAGCAGGACCAGCGCCTCGAAGGCCCGTCGGTCACCGCCGCAGCCGAGCCGGAACGCGGCGATCTCCCGCGCCCAGAGCGGGCGTTCGCGTTCCACGAGGACCCGGGCCAGTTCCTCGTCGTCGTCGGTGGCGAGCAGTCTGCGGTACGCCGCCGACTCCCCCGCCTCGTCCGCCAGCCGGTCCGTCAGCGACCGGAACTCCTCATCCATGACCCTCAGCGTATCGACGATGACGGTGAGTGTGAGGCGGACCACAGCAACTCGGGGCTGGCGCGCTCGTTACTCGCCGGTTAAGCTCATGTGAGCGGGACACACTCCCCGCCGGCTCCGGTGGCCTGGTGACGCAGCCACCCGGAGTGCTTGTCGGTTCGGCAGCTTTGCGAGACGTGACTCCGGGACAGAGTCCGTCACCCCTTCCCGGTCCGGGCGTGCCCGTCGCGCCCAGGCCCTGAGCACCACGACACGCAAATCCCGCACGCCCTGCGCCAGTTCGCCTCTTGTGCGCGCGCCGTGCTCCTCACAGTCGTCACTCATTGTCTGGAGTCCCGTGATGGACACCCCGCTCAGCACCATTGCCGTCGTCGGTCTCGGCACCATGGGCACCGGCATTGCCGAAGTCCTGGCCCGCGCCGGCCACGAGGTCATCGGTATCGACATCAGCGACGCGGCCGCCCGTCAGGCCGTCGCGGCCCTGGAAGCCGCAACCGCCCGCGCCGTGCGGCGCGAGCGGATCACGGAGGAGGAGCGCGGCGACGTCCTCGCCCGGTTCCGTACTTTCGGTGACCTCCAGGCCGCCGCGGAGGCGGAGCTGGTCATCGAGGTCGTGCCCGAGTCGTACGAGATCAAGCAGCAGCTCTTCCGGGAGCTCGACGCGATCGTCTCCCCCACCGCGATCCTGGCGACCGGCACCAATGCCCTGTCGGTCACCCGGCTCGCCGCCGAATCGCTGCACCCCGAGCGCGTGCTCGGTCTGCACTTCTTCAACCCGGCGCCCGCGATGAAGCTGGTCGAGGTGGTCTCCTCGGTGCTGACCGCGCCGCCGGCCGTCGAGGCGGTCACCGCGCTCGCCCGCAGCCTGGGCAAGGAGCCGGTCGCGGTCGGCGACCGGCCGGGTTTCGTCGCCGACGGGCTGCTGTTCGGGTACCTCAACCAGGCCGCCGCGATGTACGAGGCGAACTACGCCTCCCGTGAGGACATCGACGCGGCGATGAAGCTGGGCTGCGGCCTGCCGATGGGCCCGCTCGCCCTCCTCGACCTGATCGGGATCGACACCGCCCGTACCGTCCTGGAGGCGATGTACTCCGCGTCGCACGACCGGCTGCACGCCCCGGCCCCCGTCCTCAGGCAGCTCAGCGAGGCGGGGCTGACCGGTCGCAAGTCGGGCCGCGGCTTCTACACGTACACGGAATCCGGCAGCCGGACCGTGGTGCCGGACTCGCTGACCCCGCGGGAGAGCGTGTCCGGGGCCGGCGGGCGCACGGTGCGCTCGGTGGGCGTCGCGGGCTCCGGGACGATGGCCTCGGGGATCGCCGAGGTCTTCGCGAAGGCCGGCTACGACGTGGTGCTCGCCGCCCGCAGCCAGGAGAAGGCGGACACGGCGAAGGGCCGGATCGCCAAGTCCCTGGAGCGATCCGTCACCAAGGGGCGGCTGACCGCCGAGGCGCGGGACGAGACCCTGGCCCGGATCACCGCATCCGGTTCGCTGGACGCCTTCGCCGATGTCGATCTCGCGGTCGAGGCGGTCGCCGAGGACCTGTCGGTCAAGCAGCAGTTGTTCGGGACGATCGACAAGGTGTGCAAGCCGGGTGCGGTGCTCGCCACCACCACCTCGTCACTGCCGGTCGTGGCGATCGCACGGGCCACCTCGCGCCCGCAGGACGTCATCGGGATGCACTTCTTCAACCCGGCGCCCGCGATGAAGCTGGTCGAGGTCGTCCGTACGGTGCTCACCGCCGATGATGTCCACGCCACCGTCCGCGAGGTGTGCGTCAAGGTCCGCAAGCACCCGGTGGACTGCGGGGACCGGGCCGGCTTCATCGTGAACGCGCTGCTGTTCCCGTACCTCAACAACGCGATCAAGATGGTCGAGGAGCACTACGCGAGCCTCGACGACATCGACGCCGCGATGAAGCTGGGCGGCGGCTACCCGATGGGCCCGTTCGAGCTCCTCGACGTCGTCGGACTCGATGTCTCGCTCGCCATCGAGAAGGTGCTGCACAGCGAGTTCCGCGACCCGGGCCTGGCCCCGGCTCCACTGCTGGAGCATCTGGTGGCCGCCGGCTGCCTCGGTCGCAAGACGGGGCGCGGCTTCCGCGAATATGCCCGGCGCTGAGCCGGGAGCCGGGTGGGGCGGGCTGCTCGATCCTTCGGGCGGCCCGCCCCCGCGGGCGCATTCCCCTGCACCGATGCAGTACGTTCACACCATGTCCCAGCCCGCCAGGTCCCCCCGTGTCTCCGCCGCGCCCGATGCCCAGGAGAGTGCCGCAGGCACCCGCGCCGCCACCCAACGGCTCAAAATGCGTCGCGAATTGGCCGCCGCGGCAATGGAACTCTTCGCCTCGAAGGGGTACGAGGCGACGACGGTCGACGAGATCGCGGGCGCCGCGGGAGTCGCCCGGCGGACCTTCTTCCGGCACTTCCGCTCCAAGGAAGAGGCGATCTTCCCGGACCACGACGACACCCTCGTCAGGGCCGAGGCCGTCCTCAATGCCGCCCCCGCGCACGAGCACCCGCTCGACACCGTCTGCCGCGGCATCAAGGAAGTCATGAAGATGTACGCGGCAAAGCCCGCGGTCTCCGTGGCCCGCTACAAGCTGACCCGTGAGGTCCCCACGCTGCGTGAGGCCGAGATCGCCTCGGTGGCCCGCTACGAGCGGCTGTTCACGCGCTATCTGCTGGGCCACTTCGACGAGCGCGACCACCATGTCGGCAATGACGACCCGCTGCTCGCGGAGGTCGCCGCATCCGCCGTCGTCACCGCGCACAACCATGTGCTGCGCCGCTGGCTGCGGGCGGGCGGCGAAGGCGATGTGGAGGCCCAGCTCGACCACGCCTTCTCGATCGTCCGCGACACGTTCGGGACCGGCATCGGCGCGGGCCGGATCGCCGGCACCGAACCGGCGAAGCAGCCTGCCGCTTCGGTGACGTCCCAGGGCGAGGTACTCGTCACGGTGGCGCGGACGGACGCACCCCTCGAAGAAGTGATGCGCACGATCCAGCAGGCGCTCAAGAGCCGCTGAACGGGGACGTACCGACCGGGGCCCCTGCCGGCCGGAGACGTACCGGCCCCGCTCGGCCGGCGGGCCGGTACCCGGCCCGCCTCGGAATCTCGGTTGCCGCGCCCGCACCCCGGTGCTGTGGTGTGCGGATGAATCATGACCGCGACACACTTCTGACCCTTTTCGACCGGGAAATGCGCGAGCACGCCCGCCCCGACGGCCCCGGGTCCGGGTCGAACGCACCGGTGATGTCGTACGGCAGGTCGGCGCGGCCGACGACTGGAACGGTGTCGTGTGGTCGGCCCCGGACCTGGATGCCGTACGGGCGGACGCCGCGATCGCGGCACAGGTGGCGCACTACACGGCACTGGGACACGACGAGTTCGAGTGGAAGCTGTACACCCACGACCGGCCGGTGGACCTGGCGGAGCGGCTGCTGGCGGCCGGTTTCGAGGCGGAGGAGCCGGAGACCCTGCTGGTCGCCCCGGTGGCGGCCCTCTCGACAACGGTGGAGCTGCCCGAGGGCGTCCGGCTGCGCACCGTGAGTGACGCGGACGATGTGGAGCTGATGGCCCGCGCCCATGAGCAGGCATTCGGCTCGGACTGGTCGCGGCTGCGGCATCAGGTGCTGGCCAGGCTGACCGAGGACCCGGACAGCTTCGTCGGCGTCCTCGCCATGGTGGGCGACGAGCCGGTGAGCTCGGCCAGGATGGAGCTGTACCCGGGCACTGGCTTCGCGGGGCTCTGGGGCGGCGGAACGGTCGAGGCGTGGCGCGGAAGGGGCATCTACCGGTCCCTGGTCGCCTTCCGCGCCCGGATCGCGGCGGAGCGCGGCTACGGCTACCTTCAGGTCGACGCCTCCGATCAGAGCAGCCCGATCCTCCAGCGACTCGGATTCCTGGCCCTGAGCACCACGACTCCTCACGTGTACCGGCCCTCGCACTGACCGCTTCCGGCGGGACAGAACCGCCCGAAACACCTCTTGGGTTGCTCATGCGTACCCGGCGGGTGACAAGTGAGAGAAATTGTTGGCACCGAGTGCCTTGCCAGGTGTCACGGAGTGCCATACGTTGAAGTTGTCCGGGCGGCCGGCGTGCTGAGACCTCACGCACGCCGGCTGTCCCCGCAAGCAATGTGCCTGCGCGCCCGGACGCCTGCGTCACAGGCAAACCCTTCCGCTCCACAGAGCAAGCCGCAGCCTCACCAGCCGAACCGACGGCAGCACCTCCACACCACACCGCTCCCCTCAGCGTGCAGGGATCCTCAAGCGTTCCCTCAGCGCCCCCACCCGCCGGAGGCACACCGTGAAGGAAATCCTGGACGCGATCCAATCGCAGGACAGCACCGCCGCAGACTTCGCGGCCCTGTCCATCCCTGAGTCGTACCGCGCGGTGACCGTGCACAAGGACGAGACGGAGATGTTCGCCGGTCTCACCACCCGTGACAAGGACCCCCGCAAGTCACTGCATCTCGACGAGGTTCCGGTGCCCGAGCTCGGGCCCGGTGAGGCACTGGTCGCCGTCATGGCCAGCTCGGTGAATTACAACTCGGTCTGGACCTCGATCTTCGAGCCGATGTCCACCTTCGGCTTCCTGGAGCGCTACGGGAAGCTCAGCGAGCTCACCAAGCGCCACGACCTGCCGTACCACGTCATCGGCTCCGACCTGGCGGGCGTCGTCCTGCGCACCGGCCCCGGCGTCAACGCCTGGCACCCCGGCGACGAGGTCGTCGCGCACTGCCTCTCGGTCGAACTGGAGTCCTCCGACGGCCACAACGACACGATGCTCGACCCCGAGCAGCGGATCTGGGGCTTCGAGACCAACTTCGGCGGCCTCGCCGAGATCGCGCTCGTCAAGTCCAACCAGCTGATGCCGAAGCCGCAGCACCTCAGCTGGGAGGAGGCCGCAGCTCCGGGCCTGGTCAACTCCACCGCGTACCGTCAGCTCGTCTCGCGCAACGGCGCAGGCATGAAGCAGGGCGACAACGTGCTGATCTGGGGCGCCAGCGGCGGACTCGGTTCATATGCCACTCAGTTCGCGCTGGCCGGTGGCGCCAACCCGATCTGTGTCGTCTCCAGCGACCAGAAGGCGGACATCTGCCGGAAGATGGGCGCCGAGGCGATCATCGACCGCAACGCCGAGGGCTACAAGTTCTGGAAGGACGAGCACAACCAGGATCCGCGCGAGTGGAAGCGGTTCGGCAAGCGCATCCGTGAGCTGACCGGCGGCGAGGACGTGGACATCGTCTTCGAGCACCCGGGCCGCGAGACGTTCGGTGCCTCGGTGTACGTGACCCGCAAGGGCGGCACGATCGTCACCTGCGCGTCCACGTCCGGCTACAACCACGAGTACGACAACCGCTACCTGTGGATGTCGCTGAAGAAGATCGTGGGCTCGCACTTCGCCAACTACCGCGAGGCATGGGAGGCCAACCGGCTGGTGGCCAAGGGCAGGATCCACCCGACGCTCTCGAAGGTCTACTCGCTGGAGGAGACCGGCCAGGCCGCGTACGACGTCCACCGCAACCTCCACCAGGGCAAGGTCGGCGTGCTCGCACTGGCCCCCCGCGAGGGTCTGGGTGTACGCGACGAGGAACTGCGCGAGAAGCACATCGACGCCATCAACCGCTTCAGGAATGTCTGACATGACGGGCCGCCGGAAGGACCGCCCGTGGCTCATGCGGACGTACGCCGGTCACTCGACCGCCGAGGCGTCCAACGAGCTCTACCGGCGCAACCTCGCCAAGGGCCAGACGGGCCTGTCGGTCGCCTTCGACCTGCCGACGCAGACCGGGTACGACCCCGACCACATCCTCGCCCGCGGCGAGGTCGGCCGGGTCGGCGTGCCCGTGTCGCACCTGGGTGACATGCGCCGGCTGTTCCAGGACATCCCCCTGGAGCAGATGAACACCTCGATGACGATCAACGCCACCGCGATGTGGCTGCTGGCGCTCTACCAGGTGGTCGCGGAGGAACAGGGCGCCGACGCCACCAGGCTCCAGGGCACCACGCAGAACGACATCGTCAAGGAGTACCTCTCGCGCGGGACGCATGTCTTCCCGCCCGGTCCTTCGCTGCGGCTGACCACCGACATGATCACGTACACGGTCAACCACATCCCGAAGTGGAACCCGATCAACATCTGCAGCTATCACCTGCAGGAGGCGGGAGCCACTCCGGTCCAGGAGATCGCGTACGCCATGTCGACGGCCATCGCGGTCCTGGACGCCGTACGCGATTCCGGTCAGGTGCCCGAGGAGAAGTTCGGCGATGTGGTCGCGCGGATCTCCTTCTTCGTGAACGCGGGCGTCCGCTTCATCGAGGAGATGTGCAAGATGCGCGCCTTCGGCCGCATCTGGGACCGGGTCACCCGCGAGCGGTACGGCATCACCGACGCCAAGCAGCGCCGCTTCCGCTACGGCGTCCAGGTCAACTCGCTCGGCCTGACCGAGGCACAGCCGGAGAACAACGTCCAGCGCATCGTCCTGGAGATGCTGGCCGTCACCCTCTCCAAGGACGCCCGCGCCCGGGCCGTCCAGCTGCCGGCCTGGAACGAGGCACTGGGGCTCCCGCGGCCCTGGGACCAGCAGTGGTCGCTCCGTATCCAGCAGGTGCTCGCGCACGAGAGCGATCTGCTGGAGTACGAGGACATCTTCGCCGGATCGCATGTCATCGAGGCCAAGGTGGACGAGCTGGTGACCGAGTCGCTCGCCGAGATCGACCGGATCCAGCAGATGGGCGGCGCCATGGCGGCCGTCGAGTCCGGCTATCTGAAATCCGAGCTGGTCTCCTCGCACGCCGCCCGCCGGGCCCGGATCGAGGGCGGCGAGGAGAAGATCGTCGGCGTCAACATCTACGAGACGACCGAACCGAACCCGCTCACCACGGACCTCGACGGGGCGATCATGACGATCGACCCCGCCAACGAGGCCAGGGTCACCGCAGCCCTCCACGAGTGGCGCGACAACCGCGACGAGGCCCGTGCCACCGACGCGCTGGCCGCGCTGAAGAAGGCCGCCGCGGGCACCGAGAACATGATGGAAGCGACCGTGGAGTGTGCCCGCGCGGGTGTCACCACCGGCGAGTGGTCCTGGGCGCTGCGCGATGTCTTCGGCGAGTTCCGGGCTCCGACGGGCGTCTCGTCCGCTCCGGTCGCGGTCACCGCGGAGGCCGGCACACCGCTCGCCCTGGTCCGCGAGAAGGTCGCGCGCACCGCGACCGACCTGGGCGCCGGGCGGCTGCGGCTGCTGGTCGGCAAGCCGGGGCTGGACGGGCACTCCAACGGCGCCGAGCAGATTGCCGTACGGGCCCGTGACGCCGGTTTCGAGGTCGTCTACCAGGGGATCAGGCTGACCCCCGAGCAGATCGTCTCGGCCGCCCTCGCCGAGGACGTGCACTGCGTCGGTCTGTCGATCCTGTCGGGTTCGCACGCCGAACTCGTACCGGACGTACTCACCCGGCTGCGCGAGGCGGGCGCCGCCGACATCCCGGTGATCGCGGGCGGGATCATCCCGCCCGCCGACGCCACCGCGCTGATCGAGGCGGGCGTCGCCGCCGTGTTCACCCCGAAGGATTTCGGTATCACGGAGATCATCGGCCGTATCGTCGACGAGATCCGGAAAGCGAACAAGCTCGACCCTCTGGAGGTCCCCGCATGACCCAGCCCGCCCCCCCGTCTCCCGCGACCACCCTTCCGGGGAGCGGCTCCGCCGCACACGTCCCGAACCGTCTGCGTCCACGCCGCTCGTGTCTGGCAGTGCCCGGCTCGAACCCGCGGTTCCTGGAGAAGGCCCAGGGTCTCCCGGCCGACCAGGTCTTCCTCGATCTGGAGGACGCCTGCGCACCGCTCGCCAAGGAGGGCGCCCGGCACCACATCGTCGACGCGCTGAACAACGGCGACTGGACGGGCAAGACCCGGGTCGTACGCGTCAACGACTGGACGACGCACTGGACGTACCGCGATGTGATCACGGTGGTCGAGGGCGCCGGCCAGAACCTCGACTGCATCATGCTGCCGAAGGTCCAGGACGCCCAGCAGGTCGTCGCCCTCGATCTGCTGCTGACCCAGATCGAGAAGACGATGGGCTTCGAGGTCGGGAGGATCGGCATCGAGGCACAGATCGAGAACGCCAAGGGCCTGGTGAACATCGACGACATCGCCGCCGCGTCTCCCCGCCTGGAGACGCTGATCTTCGGCCCGGCAGACTTCATGGCGTCGATCAACATGAAGACCCTGGTCGTCGGTCAGCAGCCGCCCGGATACGGCGCGGACGCCTACCACTACATCCTGATGCGCATTCTGATGGCGGCCCGTACACACGACCTCCAGGCGATCGACGGTCCTTTCCTGCAGATCCGCGACGTGGACGCGTACCGCGAGGTCGCAGGCCGTGCGGCGGCGCTGGGCTTCGACGGCAAGTGGGTGCTGCACCCCGGTCAGGTCGACGCGGCCAACGAGGTGTTCTCGCCGTCGCAGGAGGACTACGACCACGCCGAGCTGATCCTCGACGCGTACGAGTGGTGCACCTCCGAGGAGGGCGGCAAGAAGGGCTCGGCGATGCTCGGCGACGAGATGATCGACGAGGCGAGCCGCAAGATGGCGCTCGTCGTCGCGGGCAAGGGCCGCGCGGCCGGAATGCAGCGCACCTCCAAGTTCGAAGCACCGGAGGCCTGAGCATGCAGTTCGGACGCACATTTGAGGAGTTCGAAGTCGGTGCGATCTACAAGCACTGGCCCGGAAAGACGGTCACCGAGTACGACGACCACCTTTTCTGCCTGCTGACCATGAATCATCATCCGCTCCACATGGACAGCAACTACGCGGAGAGGACGACCGACTTCGGGAAGAACGTTGTCGTCGGCAACTACATTTACTCGCTGCTGCTCGGAATGTCCGTTCCGGATGTCTCCGGAAAGGCGATCGCCAACCTCGAGGTCGAGTCGCTGAAGCATGTCGCGCCGACCTTCCACGGCGACACGATCTACGGCGAGACGACCGTTCTGGACAAGACCCCGTCAAAGTCCAGGAACGACCGTGGAATCGTTTATGTGGAGACCAGGGGGTACAAGCAGGACGGCACGCTGGTCTGCGTGTTCCGTCGCAAGGTGATGGTCCCCACCGAGACGTACATCAAGGAGCGCGGCGGGGAGCAGCCCGGCCGCCCCGAGCTGAACCAGCCTTCGCAGAAGAACGTGGAGAAGTAGCCATGACGCGACTTGCCCAGACTGCCGGTCTCAACGATGTCCAGCAGGAAATTCTCTCCACGGTCCGGGACTTCGTCGACAAGGAGATCATTCCGGTCGCGACCCGGCTGGAGCACCGTGACGAGTACCCGACCGAGATCGTCGAGGGGCTCAAGGAGCTCGGCCTGTTCGGGCTGATGATTCCCGAGGAGTACGGGGGCCTGGGTGAGTCGCTTCTCACATACGCGCTGTGCGTGGAGGAAATTGCCCGCGGCTGGATGAGCGTGTCGGGAATCATCAACACGCACTTCATCGTGGCGTACATGCTCAAGCAGCACGGCACGCAGGAGCAGAAGGACACGTTCCTGCCGCGGATGGCGCTGGGCGAGGTCCGCGGCGCCTTCTCGATGTCCGAGCCGGCACTGGGCTCCGATGTCGCGGCGATCACCTCCAAGGGCGTCAAGGACGGCGATGAGTACGTCCTGAACGGCCAGAAGATGTGGCTGACGAACGGCGGCACGTCCTCGCTCGTCGCCGTGCTGTGCCGGAGTGACGAAGGCCACCCCGAGGGGACCGCCCCGCACAAGTCGATGACGACGTTCCTGGTGGAGAAGGAGCCCGGTTTCGGCGAGGTGCGGCCCGGTCTCACCATCCCCGGCAAAATCGACAAAATGGGCTACAAGGGCGTCGACACGACCGAACTCATCATGGACGGGCTACGCATTCCGGCCAATCGAGTCCTGGGCGGCACCACCGGCCGGGGGTTTTACCAAATGATGGACGGCGTAGAGGTCGGCCGGGTGAATGTGGCTGCACGTGGCTGCGGCGTCGCACAGCGTGCATTCGAGCTGGGTGTTGCTTATGCCCAACAGCGCCACACCTTCGGAAAGCCGATCGCTCAGCACCAGGCGATCCAGTTCAAGCTGGCCGAAATGGCCACCAAGGTCGAGGCCGCCCATGCGATGATGGTAAACGCAGCGCGCAAAAAGGACTCCGGGGAACGAAACGACCTGGAGGCAGGGATGGCGAAGTACCTCGCCTCCGAGTATTGCAAGGAAGTCGTCGAGGACGCCTTCCGGATCCACGGCGGTTACGGCTTCTCCAAGGAGTACGAGATCGAGCGCCTCTACCGGGAGGCCCCGATGCTGCTGATCGGTGAGGGTACCGCCGAGATCCAGAAAATGATCATTGGGCGCCGACTCCTCGAGGAGTACCGGTTCCAGGGGTGATCGTCCCTTTCGAGGTGATTTAACCGCGAAGAAGATCACACCCTGTCAACCTCAGGCGGTGCGTTCAAGCCGTCCGACTCGGCTGCTGGCTTGCCCAGTTGCGGCTCGCAACCGATAACATCGCCGGAAAAGCCGCCGTCCCCCGTTGCCAGCGCGGCATCATCCGCTACGAAGGTCATCCATGCCCGACAGCCAAACCTCTGCACCACGCGGCGGAGTCCGCCTTGCGCGCGGAGCTTCGCCGTGGCTCCTCCCGACCGTCGCCACCGCGGCACTCAGCCTCACCCGGGCCCGCAAGTCCGGACGCTGGGCCGCGGTGGCCGTGCCCACGACTGCGCTCGCGGCGGGCATGCTGTGGTTCTTCCGCGACCCCGAGCGTGAGATCACCCAGGGCCGGGTCATTTCGCCGGCCGACGGCGTGGTGCAGAGCATCATGCCGTGGAAGGACGGGCGCACCCGCGTCGCGATCTTCATGAGCCCGCTGAATGTCCATGTCAACCGTGCGCCCCTGGCCGGCACGGTGACCTCGGTCGAGCACATCCCCGGTGGGTTCGTTCCGGCGTTCAACAAGGAGAGCGAGAACAACGAGCGCGTTGTCTGGCACTTCGACACCGAGCTCGGTGACATCGAGATGGTGCAGATCGCGGGTGCGGTCGCCCGTCGCATCGTCCCGTATATCCCGCAGGGCACGAAGGTGGAGCAGGGCGAGCGCATCGGCCTGATCCGTTTCGGCTCCCGGGTCGACATCTACCTTCCGGAAGGTATCGATGTCGCGGTCGAGGTCGGCCAGGCCACCACCGCGGGGGTGACTCGAATTGACCGTGATTGATCCTGACACGCAGGCGGGCTGGGTGCCGGAGGCGGAGTCCGAGGAGGACGCCGGCGAGGACATGCCGCTCTCTCTGCGGCTGTCGATAGCGGACACCCTCACTCTCGGCAACGCGACATGCGGTTTCATGGCGGTGTACTTCACCACCACCGGAATCCTCATCCCGCACCTCACGGGCAGCGACGAGAGCGGCATGGCCCGGCACTCCGCGGCCACCGCCGTGATCCTCATGCTCATGGCCGCGGTGTTCGACCTCTTCGACGGGCTCGTGGCACGCAAGCTGCGCTCCTCGCCGATGGGTGCCGAGCTGGACAACCTCTCGGACCTCATCAGCTTCGGCCTCGCCCCGGCGTACTTCGTCCTCGTGTACGGCATGGTCGCGGACGACGCACACCAACGGGTTTCGGCGCTGGCGGCGATCGTGGTGCTGCTGGCTGTGGTGCTCAGACTTGCCAGATTCTCCTGTGTGACCATGAAGGACGGCATGTTCCAGGGCATGCCGAGCCCCTTCGGAGCGCTCACGGTCGTCTCGATCGTGCTCCTGGAGCTGCCCTTCGTACCGACGCTGCTCGCGATCGTCGGAGTGGCGTGGCTGATGGTCAGCCGGGTCGAGTACCCGAAGCCGCGGGGTGTCCTCGCGGTGGCGATGCTCAGCTGGATCGTGGCCGCGATGGGGCTCCTCGCCGCGTGGGCGTTCGACGCCCCCGGCGGTCAGCTGCTTCTCCAGACCGGCTGTGCGCTGCAGGTGGTCCTGGGAGCGGTCATCCCGCTCTTCGCGACGGCGCGGCGGGTGAACACCTTCCGCGACAACCGGCGTGAGGCACGGGCGACACAGCTGCCATAGCGGTACAGCGGATACGTAAGAGGGCCCCGGGTGTTCCCCAGCACCCGGGGCCCTCTGCATGTGCCGGTGAGCGAACCCGCTGACGCACGTGTCCCGGTGCTGCCGCTCGCTGCGCACCGCCCGGCCCTCAGCCGGGCACGAGCACAGCGGCTCCGTTCACCCGGTCGGCCGCCAGATCGGCCAGTGCCTGGTCGGCCCTGCTGAGCGGGTAGGGGCTCACCGTGACCCGGATGCCCACGCGCCCGGCCAGAGCGAGGAAATCGCGGCCGTCCTCGCGGGTGTTTGAGGTGACGCTGCGCAGATTGCGCTCCTGGAACAGATGGCGCTGGTAGTTCAGCACGGGAATGTCCGACAGATGGATTCCGGCGATGGCGAGCGTGCCGGACCTGTCCAGTGCCTCCATCGCCACCGGCACCAGGTCGCCGACGGGTGCGAACAGGATCGCCGAGTCCAGGGGCTCCGGTGGGCGGTCGTAGGCACCGCCCACCGACGCGGCGCCGAGGTCCAGAGCGAGCGCGCGTGCCTGTGCCGAGCGGGTCAGCACATGAACGGTGGCGCCCTCGGCGATGGCCACCTGGGCAGCCAGATGGGCCGACGCCCCGAAGCCGTAGATTCCCAGCCGCCCGCCCTCCGGCAGCGCACTGCGCCTCAGCGACCGATATCCGATGATTCCCGCGCAGAGGAGTGGTGCGAGCCGGACGGCGTCCTGGTCTTCCGGGAGCCGGTAGGCGAACGCCTCCGGAACCAGCGCCGTGTCGGCGAAGCCGCCGTCCGCGTCCCACCCCGTATAGGTGGACCGTGGGCAGAGGTTCTCCCGGCCGCCCAGGCAGTACCGGCAGCTCCCGCACGTTCCGCGCAGCCACGCTCCACCCGCGCGGTCGCCGATACGGAAGAGGCCGGCCCCGTCGCCGACGGCCGCCACCCGGCCGACGATCTCATGACCGGGCACCGTGGAGGGACGACGCGGCAGGAGATCGCCCTCGGCCAGATGGAGATCCGTGCGGCAGACACCGCACGCTTCCACGGTCAGCAGAAGCTCCCCGGGACCGGGAGCAGGCATCGTGCGGTGCACGCGCGTCAGGGGCCCGGTGCCGATCGGACCGGGTGTCCGGACGGCCCAGCCGCTCTGCTCGGCCGGGACGGATACGGAGCCATCCACCCATCCAGCGTGCGGCGGCGGAGTCGGAGAGGCAACCGGCCCGTCGTCCGTGTGCGAGAAGACAGCCACAGCCCCGAACCAGGACCGCCGCGGTGCTCGGACCGTGTTCACCCGTGCGCTCCTGCGTGTGGCGGCAGGAGCGCTAAGGTTTCAACAGGGGCGCACCGAGAACGCCCAGGGACGTCATGCACCGACACCGCAGCGCACCGGACAGCACCCAGGAGCTCCTGGTCACCCTGGGGCGTCTGGTCGATCAGGCGTTGGAGAACATCAGGCTGCAGCGAGCCCGGGCGGAGATGGGCATGGCGCTGCAGCGGCACATGCTCCCGGCCGAGCTGCCGGACTTTCCGGGCATCCGGATCGCGGCCCGGTACTCGCCCTCGCAGAACGGTCTGGCTGTCGGCGGCGACTTCTACGACGCGTTCTCGATGAGGGACGGGGTGGCGGAGATCGCCATCGGTGATGTGCAGGGTCACGGGGTGGAGGCCGCGGCCTTCATGGGTGAGGCCCGTGCCAGTCTCAGGGCCCTCGCCAGCGTCACGGTCGACCCGGGGAAGGTGCTTGCGTGCGCCAACGACCTGCTGATCTCCATGGGCTCCGACCTGTTCACGACCTGTTGCCTGCTGAGCATCGTCCCGCAGAGCGGTGAGTTCTGCGTCGCCCGGGCCGGGCACGTCCCGATCGTCTGGGGCACCGACGGCGGCCATTCGGGCATCTCCCTGGACGCCGGCGGGGTGCCCCTGGGGATACTGCCCGGCCAGCAGTACCCCGTGACCCGTCGGCGGCTGAAGCAGCCCGGCTATCTGGTCCTGGTGACCGACGGGGTCGTGGAAGGACCGGCCTTCCCCATGGACGAGGGACTGGCTGCGGTGTCCGCGCTGGTCGGTGCGGCGGACGGGGCCGATCCCGGCGAGCTGGCTTCGCGAGTGATCGAGGTGGCGGATCTGACCGGTCATGAGGACGACGCCGCTGTCCTCGTCGTCCGCTACGACGGTGTGCCGGGCGGCGGCTAGCGGGACGTCCTCACTCGTCGGCCACGGCGGCAGCCCGGGCAGGGGCGTGCCTCGTTCGTCCGCTTCATCGGTGTGGCGTCGGCGTGCCTGACCGGCCGGGCCGCCTCGGCATGGTGTCTGATGCTGTGGTGGTGGACAGCGCACAGCTCCGGCAGCACACGGTCACGGTCCTGACGTGCCTGGCGGTGGCCGTCTGCTACTTCGCGACGGCCCGTCTGGGGCTGCTCCAGCAGCTGGTGCGCGGCCAGGTCACGCCGCTGTGGCCCCCGACCGGTATCGCGGTCGCGGCGCTGCTCGTGTTCGGTATGCGGATCTGGCCGGGAATCGCGCTCGGCGCCCTCGTCGTCAACATTTTCATCGGGCCTTCCCTTGTGCCCGTCCTGTTCATCGCGGCCGGAAACACTCTCGCCCCGATCTGCTCCTACCTGATGCTGCGCCGTGCCGGCTTCCACGACACCCTCGACCGCCTACGGGACGCGCTGGCGCTGGTCTTCCTCGGTGCGCTGGGCGGCATGCTGATCAGCGCGACCGTGGGCACCGGCATCCTGGTCCTGTCGGGGGCGCTCCAGGCCGGTGACTTCCGGCCGACCTGGTCGGTCTGGTGGACGGGCGACGCCATGGGCGTCATGGTCGTCACGCCGTTCCTCCTCGTCGTCCGAAGGGTCCGATGGCCGCACGGCGTCGGCCTGCCCAGGTGGGTGGAGGCCGCCGCGCTGGTGGCGTGCACGCTGACCGTCACCCTCCTGGCGACCGACACCTCCAACGCTTCCCTGCTCTTCCTCGTGTTCCCGTTCCTGATCTGGGCCGCCTTCCGCTTCGAGCGGGCCGGCGCCGCATGCTGCGCACTGGGCGTGTCCGTCTTCGTGATCCTCGCCGCCGGACGGATGACAGGCCCCTTCGCCCACCACGGTCTCCTCACCAGCATGATCACGCTCCAGGCATTCAACGGAGCCACCTCACTCACAGCGCTGCTCCTCGCGGCGGTCGTCACCGAACGGAACCGCACATACCAGGAGATCAAGCGACTCTGTGAGCAACTCTCCGAAAAGGTGTCACAACAGGACCTCTGAATCACTCCAACGGCCGTACGAAGAGTGCGCGGACCCGCGATCCGAAGCAAGCTGATGGGCGAACGGCACCGCAACGAGGGCAACCGGACGCCGAGACTCGGCGGACGGGCGCCATAAGAGGTGGAGCCATGCCCTATGTGTCTGCGAAGGTCCACGTGTCCCGCCCCGCCGACGAGATCTTCTCGTTTCTCCGGGATCCGCGGAATCTGGCCGTGTGGTCGTCGAGCATAGATCAGGTGATCGAGGGCCCGATCAGCACGGAACGCGGCGACGAGTACACGTGCAAGTTCCCGGGCAGGCGGCGGATGCATCGCCTCACGTGCACCGTGAGTACACCCGTCGAGTACCTGGTGTTCCGCGGTGCGCGAATGTGGACCCCGCTGGGCCGCCACTCCCCGGAACTCGAGTTCCGGCTGAGTCCGAGCCGGCAGGGAACGATGGTCACCGTTTCGGTCAAGCCCCATCTGGACGGCGGAATGATCATTCTTGCGCCGTTCGTGACAATGGCGTGGCGTCGTGATCTGCCGACGGAGCTGCAGTGTCTGGCGGAGCTGCTCACCGACGGGGACCATCCCGACGCGGACACGACCGACGGGGACACGACCGACGATCAGGGGGCGGCGCCCTCTGTGGGGTGACGCGAGGTGGGGATGCGGTTTCGGGAAAGGGCTGCCCTCTGCCCGCCCTTCCCGAAACCGCGGCGGATTACAGCAGGAAATCGCGCGCGATCGCCTCGGACGCCCGTTCCAGTAGTGGTCCCGCCTGGGCCATGGAGACCACGGGGTCCGGTTCCAGGTCCGTGAGGGCGTACGCGCGGCTGATGCCCGCGCCGGCCAGGGCTTCCGGCCGCAGGGCGAGGCGGCCGCAGACCGCCACGACCTCGACGCCCGCGGCACGGGCTGCAGCGGCCACACCTGCCGGGGCCTTGCCATGGAGGGTCTGCTCGTCGAGCGAACCCTCCCCGGTGATCACCAGCGTGGCGCGTGCCAGTGCGGGCGCGAAGCCGAGGACATCGAGCATGACCTCGATGCCGGGGCGGAACCGGGCGCCGAGAGCGACCAGCGCCCCGTAGCCGATGCCGCCCGCGGCGCCTGCTCCGGGCAGTCCGGCGTGGTCCGGGCCCAGGACGGACGCGTAGTGGGCGAGCGCGGCGTCGAGGGTCGCGATGTCGTCCTCGGTCGCGCCCTTCTGCCGCCCGTAGACCTCGGGCGCACCCTTCGGGCCCGTCAGCGGGTTGTCCACGTCGCTGGCGAGGATCAGGTCCACATCGGCCATGCGCGGGTCGAGGCCGGACAGGTCCGCCTCGGCCAGGTCGGCGAGCCCGCCGCCCCCGGGGCCGACCGGCTTGCCGTCCGTGTCCAGGAAGCGGGCTCCGAGCGCGGCCAGCATGCCCGCGCCGCCGTCCGTGGTCGCGCTGCCGCCGACGCCGAACACGATCGTCCGGGCACCCGCGTCGAGCGCCGCGGCCAGCAGCTCGCCGGAGCCGTACGTCGTGGCCGTGAGCGGGGCGAACACCCCTGCGGGGAGGTGCTGGAGGCCCGAGGCCTCGGCCATCTCCACCACCGCCGTGGTGTCGCGCAGCGCGTACGCCGCGGTCACCGGATCCCCGAGCGGCCCCGTCACCCGCACCTCGCGGCGCTCGAACCCGGCGGCCACCGCCGCCGCCACCGTTCCGTCGCCGCCGTCCGCCACCGGCAGGGTCTCGACCTGCACCCCGGGGGCGACGCGCCGCAGCCCGGCCGTCACCCGCTCCGCGACCTGTACGGCCGTGAGCGAGCCCTTGAACTTGTCCGCCGCGACGAGCACGCGTGCGGTCTCCATCACTGCTCCGTCCGCCACCTTGAATCCCTTGCTTTCGAACAGGCAGTCGCGCCGCCCCTGACCCTATCCGCAGCGGATACCTGCTGCCCAGAGCCGACCTCGCACCGGCTCCGCCCCCACTACGCTGCCCGCGTGACCACCACTGACTACGCCACCTACATCGCGGGACTCCCCCGGGTTCTCGCTGCCGCGGCCACCGTGTTCCGGGACGCCCGTGGACGAGTGCTGCTCGTCGAGCCGAACTACCGGGACGGCTGGGCGCTGCCCGGCGGAACGGTCGAGTCGGACGAGGGCGAGAGCCCTCGGCAGGCCGCGCGACGCGAGACGGCCGAGGAGATCGGTCTCGATCTGAAGCCGGGACGGCTGCTCGCGATCGACTGGGCACGCGGCCCGAAGCGGCCACCGATCGCCGCGTATCTGTACGACGGCGGAGTGCTGGACGAGGCGGAGTTGAAGGCGATCCGGCTGCAGGAGGAGGAACTCCTGTCCTGGGAACTGGTCGAGCGCGACGACCTCGACCGCTATCTGCACGGCGGTCTCGCGCTGCGCCTGAGGGCGGCACTGGACGTGCTCGATTCCAGCAGTGGTGCAGTGGAGCTGGAGGACGGCCGCCCGGTGGCCGGCTGACGTATGCGCCCGCTCGCGCCCCGCATCCACCACCCGTCACGTATAGCCCGTATTCCCTTTGCGTCCCGTTGTCTTGACCGACCGTCAGCTGATAGTCCGGTCGACAGCTGCCGGACACCCGAGTTCATGTGTCATTTGTCCGCAGTGCACGCTCGACCGGCATCATCCGAACTCCACGACAGCGGAGGGATCATGCGTACGCACACGGGACACCTCGGCAGGCTGCCGGCCACGATCGTCGCAGCGTTCGCCTGTACGGCAGTTGTCGCCACGGCGTCGACCGCGGCCGCGGAACCGGCTTCGGCCCCGGCCGCACACCGCAAGGTGCCGCTGTCGGTCGACGGCGGCGCGTGGCAGTCGGGGCATGTCCAGGGCATGGCCATCGACCGCCGCAAGGGCTTCATGTACTTCTCGATGACCAACCTGCTGGTCAAGACCGACCTCAAGGGCAACCCGGTCGGCTCGGTCACCGGATTCACCGGCCATCTCGGCGATCTGGACTTCAACGAGAAGGACGGCAGGGTCTACGGCTCGCTGGAGTACAAGGAGGCGAAGTCCTTCTACATCGCGATCCTCGACGTCGACCGCATCACCCGGATGGGCATGGACGCCCAGTCCACGGGTGTCGTGTCGACCGTCCATCTCAGGGAAGTGGTGAAGGACTTCACCGCCGATATGAACGGCGACGGCGTCTTCGACGGCGACACGGCCCATACGCCCGACCACCGCTACGGCTGCAGCGGCATCGACGGCGTCGCGTTCGGCCCGGCGTTCGGCGACCGGCGCGGCAAGCGCGGTGAGCAGAAGCTGACGGTCGCGTACGGCGTGTACGCCAACACGGGTCGCACGGACAACGACCACCAGGTGCTGCTCCAGTACGACGTCGCACGGTGGAAGAAGTACGAGCGGCCGCTGACCGAGTCCGCCCCGCACACCAGCGGCCCCGCACACGTCGACGGAAAGTTCTTCGCGTACACCGGGAACACCACGTACGGCGTGCAGAACCTGGAGTACGACGGCTACAGCGGCAACTGGCTGATGGCCGTCTACAAGGGCACCAAGCCGGGCTTCCCCAACTACTCGGTCTTCGCACTGGACGGTGCGAGGAAGCCGGTACGCGGCCCCGTCCTCGGTCAGCAGAAGCCGGAGCGCGGTCTGCTGCTCCCCCCGCTGCGCGATGGCGCGCACGATGCGGCGACCGGCACGTACGGGTGGCCGGTGCCGGGGCAGTACGGGCAGTACGGGCTGATCTCGCTCGACGACGGGCGGTTCTATGTGGCTCGGAGCGGCACGGTCCAGGACGGCGGCGTCACCAAGCAGACGGCCCGCGCCGTGCTGAACACCTGGACGGGCCGGACCCCGTCGCCGTTCAGCCCTGTCGGTCCTGCGGCCTGACGTCCACCTCGCGCAGCGACTCCTCGCGTGCGGCGGTCCGCGCTCCGGTGCGGTGGCCGCGCGCGATGTGGTCGTGCGCCACGTGTCCGACGGCGTCCCGCGGGCTGCCGACGCCCGCGAGCACCGTCACCACGCGTTCCGCATCGAGACCTGCGGTGGCCTCGGCCATGGGCGGGGACCGCGGCACCGGGTGAAATGACCTCGCGGGAGACGGCCGGCGATGCGTAGGCTCGTGCCATGACGCTCGTCGCGATCCTCAGCGGCGCCGGTATCTCCACGGACTCCGGCATCCCCGACTACCGCGGGCCCCATGGGCTTTGGCGCAAGGATCCGGAGGCCGAGAAGCTTGTCACGTACGACTTCTACATGGCCGATCCGGAGGTCCGCCGCCGCTCCTGGCAGATGCGCCGCACCAGCGCGACCTGGGGCGCGGAGCCGAACGCGGCCCACCGTGCGGTGGCGGAGCTGGAGCGGTCCGGGGCCGCGGTGCGGGTGATCACTCAGAACGTCGACGGTCTGCATCAGCTCGCCGGTCTGACCGCCCGCAAGGTACTCGAACTGCATGGGACGGCGCGCGAGACGGTCTGCACCCGCTGTCATGCCCGCTCCTCGATGGCCGAGGCGCTGGTCCGGGTGGAGGCGGGCGAGGCCGACCCGCCGTGCACCGTCTGCGGCGGCATCCTGAAATCGGCGACGGTCATGTTCGGCGAGCGGCTCGATCCGGTGGTGCTGGGCGAGGCGATGTCGATCGCCAAGGCCTGCGAGGTATTCATCGCGGTCGGTACGACGCTGCAGGTGCAGCCCGCAGCCTCGCTGGCCGGGATCGCGGTGGACAACGGGGCGCGGCTGATCGTGGTGAACGCGGATCCCACGCCGTACGACGAACTGGCCGACGAGACGATCCGCGAGCCCATCGGCACGGCGTTTCCCGCACTGCTGAAGCGACTGGCCGCGGGCCCGGACACGGGTACGGGCTCCAGGGGCTGAGTGGTCGGTACGGCCGAAAAACGCTCACCCCTGCCACAGCGGCACCGATCGAGCCGGGGAGTGCGAGAGACGGGCTGTTGAAGGCCTAGTGATCGAGTTCCTGCTGTATGCGGCGCGAGGGGCGGAACGTGTACAGGTCGAGGATCCCGGGTGGGTCCGCCAGCCCCGGGCCGCCCGCCGCGACCCAGGCGGCGATGTCCGTCACGGCGTCCGGGTCGTTGACCAGCCCGAGCCAGACCGGGCGGCCGCCGGCCCTGCGTCCCTGCGCGGAAGGCTGCACGACGATGACGTTGGCCTGCTCGCAGGCGTCCAGGCATTCGACGGCACGGACCGTGGCGGTCTCGCCGAGCGAGCGGCGCAGCTCGGCGAGCTGACCGGCGTGGTCGACGTCCGGGATCTTCGGTGTCCCGCAGCAGCAGCCGCGGCAGACGCTGACCGTGGGGCGAGGCGTGCCCTGGGCGGGGTCGGCCTTGCGGGTGCGGCGGCTCATACAGGGACGCCTCCGGTGCCGGCGCGGATGATCACCGTGGGACTCTACCGGTCCCTGCCGTCGGGTCGAACACCTGCTCTGCCCCGCCGGCCGGTGAGGTAGAGTGGATGGCTGCGAAGGGGAGTAGCCCCGCAAACCGGTCGTCGACACACTGGAGCCCCCGGGTTCCCGGTGGCCGGGCCCGAAGATTCTTACGGGCGGGCGAGACCTTCGGTCAGGTATGACGCGCCCGCGCCCCGTGGGCGCTGACGTCATGCCGGGCCGAGTGGTCCTCCGAAAAGCCCGAGTGGCGCTTCGCGAAGGCCCGGGGCCCGGCTCTTACAGAAAGCCACCCGGAATGCACCTCGACCCCCTGGCGATCCTCACCGCCTTCGGGCTGATCTTCCTCGCGGAACTCCCCGACAAGACGATGTTCGCGTCGCTTGCCATGGGCACCCGTATGCGACCGCTGTATGTCTGGTTCGGTACGTCCTCCGCATTCATCGTGCACGTCGCCATCGCCGTCGGGGCAGGCAGCCTGATCGGGCTGCTGCCCGACTGGATCGTCAAGCTCGTCTCGGCGTCCCTCTTCGCGTTCGGCGCGTTCATGCTGCTGCGCAACGGCGGCGGCGATGGCGAGGAGGAGGGCGGCACCAAAACGGTGACCGGCTTCTGGCCGGTCTACTCGACCGCGTTCATGGCGGTCTTCATCAGCGAGTGGGGCGACCTCACCCAGATCACCACGGCCAATCTGGCCGCGAGCAACGGCACCTGGTCCACGGCGATCGGGTCCGCGGCCGCCCTGATGTCCGTCTCGGCGCTGGCGCTGCTCGCAGGGCGGTTCATCGCGAAGCGGGTGCCCCTCAAGACGGTTCAGCGGATCGGTGGGCTCTGCATGCTGGGGCTGGCGATCTGGACCCTCGTGGAGATCTTCACCGGCTGACGCCTCCGCCGCTACGGCGCTGCTTCGGCTCTTTCGTGCGTGGCTTCCGGGCGGGCTCGGACCAGGTCTTCCGAGCCCGTCCTCACGTTCTTCCCACGGTCGGCGTCAGAAGAGTGCCGGGGTGTCGTCCTGCGTACCGTTCTCGAAGGCCAGCAGCCGCTGCTTGCGGTCGAGCCCGCCGCCGTAGCCGGTGAGGCTGCCGGAGGCGCCGATGACACGGTGGCAGGGGACGATGATGCCCACCGGATTCTTGCCATTGGCGAGGCCCACCGCGCGTGAGGCGCCCGGTTTGCCGAGGAACTCGGCCAGTTCGCCGTACGAGCGGGTCTCGCCGTACGGAATCAGCTGGAGCTGCGCCCAGACGCTGCGCTGGAACGGGGTGCCGTCCAGACGCAGCGGAAGGTCGAACTCGCGCAGTTCACCGGCGAAGTAGGCGTCGAGCTGACGGATCGCCTCCGCGAAGGGGCGCGGGTCCGGGTCGCCGAAGGTCTCCTCGGGCGGGCGGTGCCGCTGGTCCGTCATATAGAGGCCTGCGAGGACTCCGTCGGTGGCGACGAGAGTGAGCGGACCGTACGGGCTGTCGACGACCGTGTGCTGCCGGGTCACGTCACGCTTATGCGTCGCGGTCATGAGTGAACTTCCCAACTTGCTTATGCGGGCAGGTGGTTGATGGGGTGATCGTCCACGGTCCAAAGATACTGGACTGCGTACGCCCGCCAGGGCCGCCAGGCCGCCGCGCGGGCGGTGAGCGCTGCGGGTGTCGACGGGAGGCCCAGTTGTCCGGCCGCGCGGCGGATGCCGAGGTCGGTGGGGAGGAACGCGTCCGGGTCCCCGAGCGCCCGCATCGTGATCACCTCGACGGTCCAGGGGCCGAAGCCGGGCAGGGCGGTCAGCTCGGCCCGCGCCTTCTCCCAGTCGGTGTCGGTGCCGAGTCGCAGTGTGCCGTCGGCGAGTGCGCCGACGAGTGTGGTGAGGGTGGTGCGACGGCTGCGCGGCAGGGCGAGCTGTTCGGGGTCGAGCGCGGCGAGGGCCTCGGGGGTCGGGAAGAGATGGGTGAGGCCGCCCTCCGGGTCGTCGACGGGGAGGCCGTGGGCGGTGACCAGGCGGGCGGCGTGGGTGCGGGCGGCCGCGGTCGAGACCTGCTGGCCGAGCACCGCCCGTACAGCGAATTCCGCCCCGTCGACGGTACGCGGCACCCGTCGTCCCGGTGCCTTGTCGACCAGGGGGGCGAGCAGTGGATCGGCGCGCAACTGCTCGTCGACGGCCACGGGGTCGGCGTCCAGGTCGAGCAGCCAGCGGCAGCGGCTGATCGCGAGGGTGAGATCGCGCGGATCGGTGAGCGAGAGCCTGCAGACGATGTGGTCGGGGTGCGGGCTGAGCGCGACGGTGCCGTGTCCGTACCGGAGGGTGAGGGTGCGGCGGTAGGCGCCGTCGCGCCACTCCTCTACGCCGGGGACCGCGGTCGCGGCCAGGTGGCCGAAGAGGTTGGTGGGGTTGAGCGGGGCCCGGTACGGCAGCCGCAGCGCTATCACGCCCGGAGTGGGCGACGGTGTCGCGGAACGGGCGGCGCGGCTGCGCAGCTCGCCCGGGGCCAGTGCGAAGACCTCACGGACGGTGTCGTTGAAGGTACGGATCGAGGAGAACCCGGCTGCGAACGCGACCTCGGCCATGGGGAGCCCGGTCGTCTCGATGAGCAGCCGCGCGGTCTGGGCGCGCTGCGCACGGGCCAGGGCCAGCGGGCCGGCGCCCAGCTCGGCGAGCAGCTGGCGCTCGATCTGGCGGGCGGAGTAGCCCAGCCGGGCCGCAAGACCGGGGACCCCTTCGCGGTCGACGACGCCGTCCCGGATGAGTCGCATCGCGCGGGCGACGGAGTCGGCACGGGCGTTCCATTCCGGGGAGCCGGGGCTGGTGTCGGGGCGGCACCGCTTGCAGGCCCGGAATCCGGCCTGCTGGCAGGCGGCGGCGCTGGGGTAGAAGGTCATGTTCTCGACCTTGGGCGGCACGACGGGGCAGCTGGGGCGGCAGTAGATCCGGGTCGTCAGGACCGCCGTGAAGAACCAGCCGTCGAAGCGGGAGTCCTTGGACTGGACGGCCCGCACGCAGCGCTCGGTGTCGGTGTGCATGACTCAAGCATCGGTCACGGGGCACGCGGGGGCTGGCGAGAATCCGACATCAGCCTTGCGCTGCCAGGGCCTCTTCGAATTCCTCACCTCTCGAACAAAACGGACGGGACGGTGATCGATCTTGAGCAGAATGATCTAAAGGGCGATCAACGAGCATGAACAGCACCCTTCTGGTCTCCACCGAACACCCGGCCCTAGCGTTCCGGTCGCCATCGCAGGACAGGCATCCGGGTGCGGAGCGTTCGTCTCCGCATGCCCTTCGGACCCACATCCGGGAGACCATCGATGAAACGTACGGCTCGCGCGGCAACCGCACCGGCCGTCACCGTCGCGCTCACGGCGGCCGGAACCGTCACCCGCGCCCCCTGATCCCCTCTCGCCCGCAGCCCCCGGTAGCCGATTCGGCCACCGGGGCTGTGTCATGCCACACCTGCGCTCAGCGAACCGCAGCGGCCGGGGGATCACGACCGGCCACCACACATCACGAACGAGCGGGTCACCAGGAGGACTTGGTGACTCCGGGAAGGTATCCGGCATGGGCCAGCTCGCGCATACGGACGCGAGAAAGCCCGAACTTCCGCAGATGCCCGCGCGGCCGCCCGTCCACGCCGTCCCGGTTCCGCACCCGGGTCGGAGCGGCGTCACGCGGCTGGCGCCGGAACTCGTCCACGGCGGCACGGCGTTCGGCGTCCGTGGAGGACGGCCGACGGATGATCTCCTTCAACTCGGCACGGCGAGCGGCATACCGCTCGACGATCGCCTTGCGCTTCTCGTTCTGCGCGATCTTGCTCTTCTTGGCCATCAGACCGTCACTCCCCCGGCACGGATACGGGCGACGGCCGCCTCGATCCCGATCCTGTCGATCGTCCTGATCGCCTTGGCGCTGAGCGTCAGCCGGATGCTGCGGCCTTCGCTCGGCAGCCAGTACCTCTTGCGCTGAATATTGGGGTCGAAGCGGCGCGAGGTGCGCCGGTGCGAGTGGGAGATGTTGTTGCCGAAGCCCGGCCGGGCGCCGGTCAGTTGGCAGTGGGCGGACATGGCGCTACCTGCTTTCCACGGCGAACCGTTTGTTGGAAATGGAAATCATTGCCATATAGTAGCGCCATGGCTCGCACCGAACTACGCCCGGTCGTCAAGCTCCGCTCCACCGCGGGGACCGGCTACACGTACGTCACCCGCAAGAACCGCCGGAACGACCCCGAGCGCATGGTCCTGCGCAAGTACGACCCGGTCGCCCGCAAACACGTCGACTTCCGCGAAGAGCGCTGACCGCTCCCGCACGCCACCAGGAAAGGACACCGTCATGAAGCCAGGAATCCACCCCGCCTACGGTCCCGTCGTCTTCCGCGACAAGGCCGCCGGTTCCGCCTTCCTCACCCGTTCCACCGCGACCAGCGACAAGACGGTCGAGTGGGAGGACGGCAACACCTACCCCGTCGTCGATGTCGAGATCTCCTCCGTGAGCCATCCCTTCTACACGGGCACCGCCCGCGTTCTGGACACTGCGGGACGCGTCGAGCGGTTCGAGCGCCGCTACGGCCGCCGCGGGGCGAACTGATGCGGGACCAGGCCCGGTTGCCCGTCGTGATCGTCGGCGGGCTGCACTCCGATGCCCGCAAGGAGGTTGTGGACCGGCTGCTGCGCATCGTCCCCGGCAGCGTCGCCCTCCACCACGATCTGGCCACCGGCGCCGAGGGCACCGTGCGGCGCGTCGTACGGGACGCATCGGGCGAGCTGTCCCACAGCGCTGCCCCGCTCGTCAACGACTGCGCCTGCTGCGCTCTGCGCGAGGACCTGGTCCCCGAGCTGGAGCGCCTGGCCGGCAGCGGTCCGACCCGGCTGGCGATCGTCGAGCTCTGGGACTCCGTCGAGCCCAGGGCGATGGCCGAGGTCGTCGTCGCGCACGGCGGTCACGTACTCGAACTCACCAATGTGATGACGGCCGTCGACCCCGCGCTCGTGCTGCCGTACCTCGGCAACGGCGACGACCTGGCCGAAGCGGGTCTCGCGGCGGCCACCACCGACCGGCGAACCGTGGGAGACACCTGGGCGCGACAGCTGGAGTACGCGCCCGTGCTCGCGCTCGTCGACAGCGAAGCGGCCGACGACGAGGACCGCGCGCTGCTCACTCAGCTCCACCCGACCGCACATCAGGTGCCCGCCGGTTCGGGCGAACTCGGCCGACTGGCCTTCGCGGGCTTCGACGTGGAGGCTGCGGCCGCGGCCCAGCACCCCGCCTGCGCCCTGCTGCCGCAGGAGGCGGACGAGGCCGGGGTCGCCACGCTCGTCTGGCACCGCCGCCGCCCCTTCCATCCCGAGCGGCTCTACGAGGCGCTGGAAGACCTGTGCTGCGCGGCCGCGCGCAGCCGAGGCCGGTTCTGGCTCGCCGACCGCCCCGACACCCTTCTGGCCTGGGACGCCGCCGGTGGTGCGCTCTGCCTGGAGAGCGCAGGGCCGTGGCTGGCCTCCCTGCCGGACGCGGCCTGGGACATGGTGCCCCCCATGCGCAGGGCGGCGGCCTCGCTCGACTGGCACCCCGAGCACGGCGACTGCTGCCAGCACCTCGTCTTCACCTCCCCCGGCCTCGACCGCGACGGGCTGGCCGAACTCCTCGAATCCTGTCTGCTCACCGACACCGAATACGCCGCAGGACCCGAGGCGTGGAAACAGCTCCCGGCCCCCTTCGACTCGCTCCTCAACCAGGTTTCCTGACCCCGCGCCGAACACGGCGGCGCAGCCCCCACCTCCAAGGAATGTCACATGGCACGACACAACGATCCCCACAAGCCGCTGAAGTCCCGCCCCAATCCGCTGGACGCGGCCGGGATCACCTGCATCGACTACAAGGACACCGATCTGCTGCGGAAGTTCATCTCCGACCGCGGCAAGATCCGCAGCCGTCGCGTGACCCGGGTCACCGCGCAGCAGCAGCGACAGCTCGCCCGGGCAATCAGGAATGCTCGTGAGATGGCCCTGCTGCCCTACGCGCACAGGTAACGGCGCAGGTTGCGTGCGCTCGCCGGCCCCTCCCCGGCCGGTCGACCGCACGCGGCCCCCTCGCGTCAGGGCCCTGCGTACGCGCCACGCCCATCAGTCCTGCGCTGCCAGGGCCTCCTCGAACTCCGCATACGCATGCGCGTCGAACAGCACGAACCGCACCTCCTCGACGAGCGGGGCGGCCTCCTACGGAACCGTACGGACGGCGATACACACCCCGTCACCCATGGGCAAACCGTAGATCCCGGTCGAGATGGCGGGGAAGGCGACGGTACGAGCCACCGGCTGCGCAGCCACACGAAGCAATTCGCGGCAGCAGGAGGCGAGGAGCGCGGAACGGTCCTCGGCGCCGCTCCAGACCGGGCAGGTACGTCGCATGGCCCGCCTCACCACGGGTTCCGGCCGCGTGTCGAAGCGTCAGGCCGGTGAGAAGATGTGGTCGCTGATCAGCCGCGCGGCGCCGACGACGCCGGCGACCTGGCCGAGGTCTCCGAGCACGATCGGCAGGTTGCCGGTCGCCAACGGCAACGACTGACGGTAGACCTGGGTACGAATGCTCGCCAGGAGGTTGTGGCCCAGTCCGGTGAGCCCTCCTCCGATGACCACCAGGCCGGGGTTGAAGAAGCTGACCAGGCCGGCGATGACCTGACCGGTACGGTTGCCTCCCCAGCGGATCAGATCCAGGGCCGCGGCGTCTCCGGCGCCCGCGGCGGCCGACACGTCCTCGGGGGTCAGCCTTCCGGCCGATGCGAGCCGTCCGGCCAGCTCCGTCGAGCGGCCGGACTGGGCGAACGCGGTCGCGTCGCGTGCAAGGGCGTTGCCGCCGAAGTACGCCTCCAGGCAACCGGTGTTGCCGCAGGCGCACCGCGGCCCGTCCGGGTCCACCTGGATGTGGCCGATGTCGCCGGCACTGCCGGTGATACCTCGGTGGACCTCGCCGCCGACGACGATGCCACAGCCGATACCGGTCCCGAGCTTCACGCACAAGAAGTCGCGCACGGACCGGGCGACGCCGGCCTGCTGCTCGCCCAGGGCCATCAGGTTCACGTCGTTGTCGACGAGAACGGGGCAGCCGAGCTCCTGGCTCATCGCTTCGCGGACGGGGAAGCCGCTCCACCCGGGCATGATCGGCGGCGCGACGGGGACACCCTCGGGGAACCGGACGGGTCCCGGCACGCCGATCCCGGCGCCGTCGAAGTGCTCCACCGATGTCGTCTCGCGCAGCTTGCCGACCAACGCGAGCACCCGCTCGAAGACCGCGACCGGGCCGTCGCGCACGTCCAGCGGCTCGGCCACATGGCCGAGGACGCCCAACTCGGCGTCGGTGACCGCGACATCCACGGAGGTGGCGCCGATGTCCACGCCGAGGAACCGCAGTGACGGGGCAATCCGGACGTTGTGCGAGCGGCGGCCGCCGCGGGAGGCGGCGAGGCCGTCCGGGACGACCAGGCCGGTTTCCAGCAGGCGGTCGATCTCGAACGCGAGCTTGGAGCGCGACAGCTCTACCTGGTCGCCGAGGGCGACCCGGGACTGCGGGCCGAGGTCGCGCAGGAGGCGAAGCAGCCGGGCCTGATGGACATTGGCCGGTCGAGCCGTCGTACTCCTCACGCCGCCCCCGTCGTGGCCAGAGCCGTTCGCATGCCCGGTGTTTGGGGGTGCGACTTCCACCCGGACCGTAGCACCGTGCTCGAAGGCAAAAGAAACTCGTGCACCGATTCACAGGACTTTCATCAGCTGACGGACAAAGCCGGTGCGGGGCAGCACTGCATCGTTGCCGCCTCGGCTGCTGATGCGGCCGGGCGATGGGGTGGAGCCGTCCAACTCTCCACCCCATCAACCCTGGTGTGCTGTCTGGGTCGCCGCGGCGGACTGCTGATGCAGTCGACCGAGGCACACGGCTCAGGCGGTGTCACCGCCGGGCCGTGACTCAGCGACCGGCGGGACCGCGAGTCGGCATGCCGACGTCGGACTGGCCGGCCGCCTTCTTGATCTCGGCGGCCTCCCGCTGGTCGAGGACTCCCTCCTTCCGCAGCGTCGTGACGATCTCCCCGACGTGCGAGACGAACGCGCCGTGGTTCTTCCAGGCCCGGTGATCCTCGATCAGCTCGTTGACCGTGCAGCCGTTGGTCGTGATGCGGTTCGGGACACCGGTGTTGATCGAGCCGGTGAACACGGTGGAGCGGTCGTCCGTTTCAGGACAGTCGGTCGGCGGCTTGCTGTCGACGATGGTGAGGGACAGCGACTGCGGCGTGGACGTGTTGCCGGCCTTGTCGGTGGCCCGGTAGAGCAAGGTGTGGCTCCCGGCTCTGTCGATCGCCACCGGGGCGGAGTACTGGAGGTAGGGGGCACCGCCGAGGGAGTACTCGATCCTGGCCACACCCGACTCCGCGTCCGAGGCCGTCACCGTCACCTTCGCGCTGCCGACGTAGTCACCGGAGTCGTTCTTCGTGCCGGAGGCGGAGGCCGACACCTGCGGCGGTGTCCTGTCCTCGGGCGGAGCCGCCACGACGGTGAACTCCACCGACTTCACCGACGAGGTGTTGCCCGCCTTGTCCGTCGCTCGATAGGCCAATGCGTGTCGGCCCACGGCGTTGACAGCAACGGGCGCCGTGTAGGCGCGGTATGACGCGCCGTCGAGCGAGTACTCGATTCCAGCCACACCCGACTCCGCGTCGGAAGCAGTCACCGTGACCGTCGCGCTCGACACGTAGTTCCCGGCAGCGTCCTTCGTCCCCGACACCGTCGCCGACGTCTCCGGCGCAGTGGTGTCCTTCGGCGGCTCAGGCGCCACAACAGTGAACTCCACCGACTTCACCGACGAGGTGTTGCCCGCCTTGTCCGTCGCCCGATAGGCCAACGCATGCTGACCAACACTGCTGACAGCAACCGGAGTTGTGTAACTCCTGTACGCCGCACCGTCGAGCGAGTACTCAATTCCAGCCACACCCGACTCCGCGTCGGAAGCAGTCACCGTCACATTCGCACTGCCGACGTAGTTCCCGGCAGCGTCCTTCGTCCCCGACACCGTCGCCGACGTTTCCGGCGCAGTGGTGTCGTCGCCGGGCGCGGCGGTGACAATGAGCTCACCCGTCATCATCTGGTGGCCCGGCATCGCGCAGAAATAGCGGTAGACGCCAGGCGTGAGGGTGACTTCGGCCGTGTGCCTGCCTCCCTCGGGGTCGAAGGGGCTCGCCAGGATGTTGAGGCTGACGTCACTGTTGTAGTCGGGGTTCGAGACGTCGAACGTCAGGGTGTGCGTCAACCCCGTCGTGTTGCCGGTCGCCGCGCTGCTCTCGAACACAATGGTCGCCTTGCCCGCCACCGCGGTGGCGGGGGCTGACGTGTACTTCATGTAGTCGTCGCCGGCCGTCCAGGTGAGCACCTGGGTCGCTGCGGGCTCCTCCGCGCGATTCACCGCCGCGTACGCGGCCGGAACGGCCAATGCGAAAGCTGTGAAGACAACGGCCATCAGCGCCATCAGCACCGGATGCTCGCTGAATCGGTCACGTAGCGCGGATCTTGAGGGGGGCGGATCCGTCTGGGCATGGAGCAGTCTTCTGGACACCGCTGCACCTTTCGGGAATTCGCTTGTGCGGCACCGCGCAGGACTCGCGGTCACGCCGGGTGGACAATCAGCCGCTGGGATGAGCGCGTTCGAGACGCGAGTACTCCACTCACCGGACCGGCGCCCTGGACGGAACGGGGCGAGTGCCGCGCTTAGGTAGATCGCCCGCGCGCCACGACGGCGGGGGCCGCCGTCAGTCACGCACAGGCGGCATCCGCCCCTGTCGTTACGAGGCCGCTGGCACCGCGAACCCGAGGGCGGGGTTCACGCAACCTCTTTCCATGCGGCAACGATGGGAAGTTAGCGGGTCTTTTGACTATCTGCCAAGACCTATGACCAGGATCCAACCAACTTTGACCTGAGTCTGGAAAAACTGGATACGTGCCCGCTACGGTGTCCAGGTCCCGAGGCGAATCCCCTTCGCCCAGCCGATCCGATCCCGGCCCTGGCCGGCACATCGAGCCAAGCCGGACCGCTTCCACGGGGGTCCGGCCAAGTCGGATCGTCTCCACCGGAGTTCGGTTCGGCGAACGCCCCGCCTGCCTCGCGGGGCCGAACGCCCGGCGCACCACCGCGTACCGCCGCGACGGGACAGCTGCCGTCTGCGGCGGCTCACACCACGACCACGAAACGCCTTCGAGCACCTTCGCGTTTCGAGGATTGGAGAGCGATGACCGACTCAGGCGCAGGCACGAGACGCCTCTTCTCCCGGCGAGCTTTCGCCACCGGCGCGGCCGCCGCGGCGGTCGTGCCCACGGTGCTCGGCGCCACCGCCGCCGCCCCGAAGGACAAGCCCGGTGGAGGAAACGGTCAAGGAAACGGCAAGGGCACCGTCCGTGAGCTGACGCTGTACATGGAGAACCTGCCGAACGGGGAGATGGGCTACGGCCTGGAGCCCGGTAAGGCGTCGATTCCCGGCCCGCTCATCGAGCTGACCGAGGGCGACACGATGCATATCGAGGTCGTCAACAACCTGAACGTCGCTGCGAGTCTGCACGTGCACGGCGTGGACTACGACGTCGCCAGCGACGGCACCAAGATGAATGACAGCGTTGTCGAGCCGGGCGGCCGACGGACCTACGTCTGGCGCACCCACGCCCCGGGACCGAATCACGACGGGACGTGGGAGGCCGGCAGCGCCGGCTACTGGCAGTACCACGATCACAATGTGGGGACCGAACACGGCACGGGCGGCCTCAAGAAGGGCCTGTACGGACCCGTGATCGTGCGCCGCAAGGGCGACGTGCTGCCGGACAAGCAGTTCACGGTCGTTTTCAACGACATGACGATCAACAACAAGGCCCACCACAACGCACCCACCTTCACGGCTGTCCGCGGCGAGCGCGTGGAGTTCATCGTCATCACCCACGGGGAGTTCTTCCACACCTTCCATGTGCACGGGCACCGCTGGGTGGACAACCGCACCGGGATCCTGCAAGGTCCGCAGGACGTGAGCGCGGTCATCGACACCAAGACCGTCGGCCCCGGTGACTCCTTCGGGTTCCAGGTGATCGCGGGTGCCCGGGTCGGCGCTGGTGCCTGGATGTACCACTGCCATGTCCAGAGCCATGCAGACATGGGCATGGTCGGGGTCTTCCTCGTGACCGAGGCCGACGGCACGGTCCCCGGCGGCATGCCCCACCACTAGAAGGCAGCGGCGGGGTCCTGATGCGGGCTCCGCCCCCGAAGCCACGCCCGTCAGGCCTGCCTGACGGCCTGACGGGCGTGTACCAGTCTGCCGCCGTTCGGTACTCGCCCGCCAGGACCGGAGGCGAACCTGACCTCCCTGCTCCGGCACCCCGTCCTTCGCGGGCCGCGTCACCGCCCGCTGAAAGCCGTCGCGCCCGGCGCATGCCGGGCGGGGCCTCTGCGGCAGCCCTCGCTCCATCCCCTGATCGCTCTTCCGTTTCCGGATCGAGTCAAGGAGCAAGCATGGGCAAGAGAGACCGGTTCTCCCTGTCGAGACGAAGCGGATCACCGCCGTCACGTCCTGCGCGGACCTCTCGTCACGCGTGGCCCTGGCGCCGCGCGGTCGTTCTGCTGTCCAGCGCCGCAATGACCGTCGGGCTGTCCACGCTGCCGACCGTCCAGGCGCAGGCGCAGCCACCCGTCGAACGCGTCACCCGGGACCAGGACGCCGCCGCCGAAACCCAGGTGAACGTCCTGGTCTTCCACGGACCGGCCGCCAAGCAGGACGACCCGGTCAACAAGGCAACGGCGGCGATCGAGAACCTCGGCGAGAAGAACGGGTTCGAGGTCGTCGAGTCCGAGGACGCGAGCGTGTTCAACACCGCCGACCTCGCCAAGTACCGAGGTGTGGTGTTCCTGTCGGCCGACGGCGTGAAGCTCAACGCCGAGCAGGAAGCCGCGTTCCAGTCGTACATCAACAACGGAGGCGGCTTCGTCGGCGTCCACGACGCCGCCCGGGCCCAGTCCGACTCCTCCTGGTTCACCGGGCTGATCGGCACCCGCCCGGCCCTGGGCCTCCCCGACCCCGAGAAGGTCGTCGAGAGCGCGGTCAACTCGGAGAACCCGCCGAACGAAACCAAGGACAAGCTGTTCGACGGCAAGAACGACACCAAGTGGCTGGCCCATACGCCGACCGGCTGGGTCACCATGAAGCTGGACAAGCCCGCCGCGGTGGTCAACTACGCGTTGACCTCCGCCAACGACTTCACGGGACGGGACCCGAAGGACTGGAAGCTGCAGGGCTCGCAGGACGGCGAGAGCTGGACGACCCTGGACACCCGGACCGGCGAGACCTTCCCGTCGCGGTTCCAGACCAGGCAGTTCCAGTTCACCAACAAGCAGGCCTACCAGAACTACCGGTTGGAGATCACCGCGAACAGTGGTGAGCCGCTGACCCAGCTGGCCGAGCTGCGGCTCTTCAACTCCAACCCGACGCCTCCGCAGGATTCCAAGGTCCAGCAGGCCGTCGTCGACGTGACGGACCGCCAGCACCCGGCCAACAAGGGCCTGCCGCTCAACTGGACCCGCTCGGACCAGTGGATCAACTGGGACCCCAACCCGATCGGCAAGGTCCACACCATTGCCCAGGTCGAGGAGTGGAAGTACAAGCCGGGAATCAGCGCCAACGGCCCGTTCCACCCGATCTCGTGGTGCCGCGACTACGACGGCGGCCGGTCCTTCTACACCGGCATGGGCCGCACCGAGGAGAGCTACACCACCGACACGAAGTTCCAGAGCCACCTCCTCGGCGCCATCCGGTGGACCACCGGCATGGTCCGCGGCGACTGCCAGGCGACCATCGCGTCCAACTACAAGACCGAGCGCCTGACCGCCCAGAACCAGGCGGGGCAGCTCGACCAGATCGGTGAGCCGCACGGCCTCACCATGGCCCCTGACGGCAATGCCTTCTACATCGGCAAGGCCGCCTGCCCGTCCGGCCCGATCAGCTCCTGGAACGACCCCAAGGTCGGCCTGGGCTGCGGCACCATCCACCAGTGGGACTCCAAGACCAAGCAGGTCAAGCTGCTGACCACACTCGATGTGATGGGCAACCGGGGCAGCGGCGACGAACTGGTCAAGAACGAGGAAGGCCTCGTCGGCATCACCCTCGACCCGAAGTTCGAGAAGAACGGGTGGATCTACATCTACTGGATGCCGCACGAGTCGATCGACCGCGACAAGCGGATCGGCCAGCGGACGGTCTCCCGGCTGACCTACGACTTCGCGACCGAGTCCATCGACCAGCGCACCCGAAAGGACCTGCTGCACTGGGACACCCAGATACACAGCTGCTGCCACGCCGGCGGCGGCATGTCCTTCGACAAGGACGGCAACCTCTACATCGGCTCCGGTGACAGCAACTCCTCCGGCGGCTCCAGCGGCTACTCCGGGAACAACTGGACCCAGGACTACAAGGGTGTCTCCTTCCAGGACGCCCGCCGCACCGCCGGCAACACCAACGACCTCAACGGCAAGATCATCCGCATCCACCCCGAGCCCGACGGCACCTACACCATCCCCAAGGGGAACCTCTTCCCGCCGGGCACGGCCAAGACCCGCCCCGAGATCTACGTGATGGGTGTCCGCAACATCTCACGGCTCTCCGTCGACCCGGTACACAACTGGCTGAATGCCGGCTGGGTCGGGCCGGACGCGGGAGCCCCGAGCCCCGAGCTGGGCCCGGCCAAGTACGAGACGGCCACGATCATCACCTCCGCGGGCAACCAGGGCTGGCCGTACTGCATGGGCAACCGGCAGCCGTACCGTGACCGCAGCAACACCGACGCCAGTGTCCTCACCGGCTGGTACGACTGCGACCACCTCAAGAACGAGTCGCCGCGCAACACCGGCCTGGTGGACATCCCGCCGGCCCGCGACAACATGATCTGGTACTCGCCCCAGGGCGGCGGCCCGGTCTTCCCCAAGCGCTCCGACGGCAGCGGTGTCCCGAGCTACGTCGACAGCGAGGCCACCTACACCCAGCCGTACCTCAAGGGCGGCGGCCAGGCCGTCATGTCCGGTCCGACCTACCACCGCTCCCAGGTGGACACCAAGAGCGGTGTCGCCTGGCCGGCGTACTGGGAGGACAAATGGTTCATCGGTGACGAATCGAACGCCAACAACCGGGTCGCGGTGACCGTCGACCCCGACCGGGTCAAGGACGCGGGCGCGCCGGCCTTCGGCGAGGACCTGCGCAGCATCATCGCACCCGGCAGCGGTGCCACCCAGCTGCAGAGCTGGATGGACGCCAAGTTCGGTCCCGACGGTGCGCTGTACATGCTCGACTACGCGGGCGGTTTCTTCAGCCTGCACTCCAACCAGAAGCTCATCCGCATCAGCTACCAGGGTGGCCCGGCCACCCCGAAGCCGCAGGACGCCGGGGCGCGCGTCATCACCCAGAGCAAGCCCAGGACTGTGGCGTTCTCCGGTGCCAAGGTCGGCGGTGTGGCCTGGGAGTGGGACTTCGGTGACGGCAGCGCGCCGTCGCACGAGGCCAACCCCACGCACACCTACGCCGACTACGGCACGTACCACGCGAAGCTGACGGTCACCTACGCCGATGGCGAGAAAGCCACCGCGGCGTTCGACGCCGAGGCCGGCTGCCCCGCGCCCGACGCCCGTCCGACCGTCAAGCTGCTCGACACCGACACCGGCGTGGCCAACCACCGCGCAGGCGGCGGCTGCACGGTCAACGACCTGATCGACGACGAGGCATCCTGGTCGAACCACGGCGCGTTCGTCAGTCACGTCAACGCCGTGGTCAATGACCTTCGCAAGGAGGACGTCCTCGACAACCGCGAGTCGTCGGCGATCAGCAAGGCGGCGGCTCAGAGCCAGATCGGCAAGGTCGCCGGGTACAAGCCCATCTTCGACGGGACCGCGGCCAGCCTGGCCGACTGGCGGCAGGCGGGCGCCGGGAAGTTCTCACTCCTGCCCGACGGCACCATGCGCAGCTCCGGCGGCATGGGCATGCTGTGGTACGCCAAGCAGGAGCTGAAGGACTTCTCGGTCAGGCTCCAGTTCCGGGACATGGCTCCGGGCACCAGCAACGCCAACAGCGGGGTCTTCACCCGGTTCCCGGACCCGCGGACGCCACTGGCCGACCGCCCGGCCGGCAGTTGCGGGACTGTGGGCTCGGCTCGCACCGCGCCCGAATGGGTCGCGATCTACTGCGGCCAGGAGATCCAGATCTACGACGGGGCCACGGGCGAGGTCCAGAAGACCGGCTCGGTGTACAACTTCAAGCCGGTGGGCCTGGACAAGGCGGGGGTGACGCCGAAGGGCCAGTGGAACGACTACGAGGTACGCGTGGTCGGACAGCACTACACGATCATCCGCAACGGCGTGGTGATCAACGAGTTCGACAACACGCCCGGCAAGAACTCGTCCCGTGCCGGTGACCCGCCCACGGACCTGCGTCAGTTCCTCAGCGGGTACCTGGGACTGCAGAACCACAGCAACACCGACCTGATCGAGTTCCGCAACATCCGGGTGCGGAACCTGTAGTCGCCCAGCGACCGGCGCCGGGCTCGGAGCAACAGCTCCGGGCCCGGCATCGACGCGAGCGGTCAACCCGAAGCGTGACTCCGGGAGCTGCCATGCGCACGCGCAAAGCCACAGGTCAGGACCCCTTCGCGACCAGTTCGAGGATAGCCACGCACTCCACCTGATGCATCATCAGGATCACGTCGCCGGTGGATACTGTCCTGCACCAGCGACCTCAGCCTCACGTACACCCTTCACAGACACGACGAGCGACGAGCGACGAGTCATGCCTGGCCGCACGACACCTCAGTGACGGATCGTGCTGCAGCGGCTGCCACTGGTAGCGATTCAGGCCGGGCAATCGCTTCAGCAACGTCAGCCGACCTGCGCGGCGAACGCCTCGTAGGCCTGATCGTCGAAGAGGACGAATCTGACTTCCTCGACGGCCGTGTGAGCCGTACGCACCGCCTCCACCGCGATACGCGCGGCATCCTCCAGCGGCCAACCGTACGCACCAGCCGAAATGGCTGGGAAAGCGACGGTCGTCGCACCGAGCTCGTCGGCGACGCGCAGGCACTCGCGGTAGCAGGACGCCAGCAGGGACGGATCACTGCCGGAACTCCCGTACACCGGACCCACGGTGTGGACCACCCATCGGGCATCGAGCCTTCCGGCCGTCGTGGCAACGGCCTGGCCGGTGCGCAGGCCCTTTCCGTACCGCGAGGCACGCAGCTCGCGGCACGCGGCGAGGATCTCCGGACCGCCGCGCCGGTGGATCGCTCCGTCGACTCCGCCGCCGCCGAGCAGGGAGGAGTTCGCCGCGTTGACGATGACATCGGCGGACTGCTGGGTGATGTCACCGCGTACCAGGGTGACGGTGACGCCCTCGGGTGTGCGCATCCGGCCATGATGCCGTACCCCGTTGGCCGCACGGCCCTCGGCGCCGCTGTACGGCGCCCCTGTGGTCCACCTGGCCGACCGGGCCCGCCACTCCCGCGTCATCACCCGCCGGGACCGGGCCGGACGACTCATCGCACGCACCGCCTGCGCCGTCGCCGGTGCCGCCGTGGTCCGGATGCCTCCGCCGGTCTCCCTCGCCGTGCTCGACGTGATCCCGGTCGTGGTCGCCGTCGTCCGGGCGTCCACGGTCGGCCGGCGAAGGCCCCGGAGGTCACGGCCGGGGTTGCGCGGCCGTGACCGGCCGGAATCGACCGGCGCCCCTGCCCGGTGGGGCAGGGGGCACATCGGCCCGGGGCCGGACGGCCCCGTCGCTCCGGACCGCCTTGAGGCGCTCAGACCGCCCGCAGCCGCCGCCAGACGGCCTTCGCCGCATGGTGACCGGACATGCCGTGCACGCCCGGGCCGGGCGGAGTGGCCGAGGAGCAGATGAACACCGCCGGATGCGCCGTCGCGTACGGAACCCGTGCGAGCTTGGGCCGTATCACCGTCTGGAGGCCGGAGAACGCGCCGCACGCGATGTCGCCGCCGACGTAGTTGGCGTTGCGCGCCGCGAGTTGGGGCGGCCCCGCGACTGCTCGGGCGAGCACCAGGTCGCGGAAGCCCGGGGCGAAGCGCTCCAGCTGCCGCTCGATGACATCAGTGGCGTCGCCCTCCCAGCCCGCCGGGACGTGTCCGTACGCCCAGAAGACATGCCGGCCCTCGGGCGCGCGGGACGGATCGACCAGGCTGGGCTGCGCCGTGATCAGGAACGGCACACTCGGGTCGCGGCCCGCCACCGCGGCGCTCAGCGCGGAGTTGATCTCGCCGGCCGTGGGGCCGACGTGGACCGTTCCGGCGCGCCGGGCCTCCTTCGCGGTCCACGGGACGGGGCCCGACAGCGCGTAATCGATCTTGAAGCAGGATGCCCCGTACCGATAGCCGCTGTAGGCCCGGCCCAGCCCCGCGATGCGGGCGAGGGCGGTCGGCGAGGTGTCGAAGATGTAGGCGCGGGCGGGCGGGAGCTCGTCCAGGCGCTTGACCTCCGTGCCGGTACGGATCGTGCCGCCCTGTTCGCGGATGTACGAGGCGAGGGCGTCGGAGATGGACTGCGATCCGCCGCGCGGCACCGGCCAGCCCTTCTCGTGCGCGGCGAGGGCGAAGAGCAGGGCGACCCCGCCGGTGGCCAGGCCGCTGACGGGCGCTATGGCATGGGCGCCGAGCCCGGCGAACAGGCCGCGCGCCTTCGCACCGCGGAAGCGGCGGGAGAGCAGTGTCGCGGGCTGGAGCGCGTCGAGACCGAATCGCACCCAGCGGTACGGGTCATGGGGCAGCCCGTCCCACGGAGTGCGCAGAAAGTCCTGGGCGAGGGTGTCCCAGTGCCCCAGGTACGGGGCGACGAGCCTGCGGTACGCCCCGGCGTCCTCGGCGCCGAGCGACATGGCGCTCTCCCCCACCGACCCGGTGAGCACGGCGGCCGACCCGTCCGGGAACGGGTGGGCGAGTGCCAGCTCGGGCTGGAGCCACTCCAGGCCGTGCCGGGCCAGCGGCATCGCGTTGAACGCGGGCGAGCCGATGCCCAGCGGATGGACGGCGGAGCAGGGGTCGTGGCGGAAGCCGGGGAGGGTGAGCTCTTCGGTACGGGCACCGCCTCCGACGGTCTCGGCCGCCTCGAAGACCTCCACGGCGAAGCCACGGCGGGCCAGTTCGGCCGCGGCGGTCAGTCCGTTGGGCCCCGCCCCCACGACGACGGCATCAAGCATCGACGGCACCTTCGGACTCCTTCGTCAGCCGATGGCCAGGACACCCAGGATATTCCGAGGCGCCGACAGCTCGGTCGCGGGTAGGGTCGCCGCTCGATGAACACGCCGAACTCCGATACCGCGCCCGTGCCGCATCCCTGCTCCGCCACGCCCGTCCGTATCGCGGACATGGCCTCCCGGCTCGCCGCGCTGCCCGGCATCCGGGCCGTCGCCCTGGGCGGCAGCCGGGCCCGCGGCACGCATCGCCCGGACTCCGACTGGGATCTGGGCTTGTACTACCGCGGCACTCCCGACCTGGCCGCACTGACCGCGTTGGCGTCCGAGGTACAGGGTTCCCCGGCAGAGGTCGCGGGTCCCGGCGGCTGGGGGCCCTGGGTCGACGGCGGGGCCTGGCTGCGGGTGGACGGCGCCCCGGTGGACTGGATCCTGCGCGATCTGGACCGGGTGGAGGCGGTCTGGTCCGACTGCCTCGAAGGCCGCTTCGAAGTGGGCGTACAGCCGGGGCACCCGCTCGGGTTCTGGTCCCCCGCCTATCCCGGCGAGGTCGCGCTCGGGCATGTGCTCGCCGATCCCCGGGGCGAATTGACGGTGCTTCAGCAGGAGACCCGGACCTACCCGGAGCCACTGCGCACCGCGCTCGTCGAAGCCGCATGGGAGGCGGAATTCTCGGTTGCGGCCGCCCGCAAGTCGGCCTCTGCCGGGGACCCGCTCCATGTCGCCCTGTGCCTGTCGCGGGCGTTCGGCATCCTCACCCAGTCGCTCCACGCCCACCACCGCACCTGGTGTCTGAACGAGAAGGGTGCGATGGCCGCTGCGGCCGCCCTGCCGGACACCCCCGCGGACTTCGCCGAACGGGTCGGCGAGGCGCTGCGGGGGCTGGACGCGGCGGCGGTGCGCAGGGCTGCGGAGCTGGTACGGGACGTCCGATCGGTGCTGGCGGCGGGCGCCGGAGAACCCGGGAGCCCCTCGTGATCGCCGAACTCCAGTGCGTGGTGCTCGACTGCGCCGATCCCGCACGCCTCGCCGGGTTCTACCACTGTCTGCTCGGCGGCGAGGTCGACCGGCCGGACCGGCGATGGGCGCTCGGCGACGGCTGGGCGACGCTCCACACGGCAGCCGGGCCGGTCCTCGCCTTCCAGCGGGTGGCGGACCACCGGCCGCCGCAGTGGGGGGATCCGGCGCATCCGCAGCAGTTCCATCTGGACTTCGGCGTCCCGGACCTGGACGCGGCGCAGACGCAGGCAGTGGCGGCCGGTGCGGTGGTCCTCGACGACGGAGCCGGGACGGGGCGCCCTTGGCGGATCTACGCGGACCCGGCCGGGCATCCGTTCTGCCTGGTCCAGCACGGCAACGGCGAGGCGGCGGTGGGTCAGGCCTCGCCGCGGAGCGCCTGAAGGACGCGCTCGACGGTCGCCTCGTCACGGGCCGCCGTGAACGGCAGGGCGTTGCCGCCGGTGATGCGGAACGGGGCGCCGGAGAGCGTGGCCTGGGCGCCGCCCGCCTCGGTGACCAGGAGCAGGCCTGCCGCGTGGTCCCAGGCGTACTCCCAGTTGAAGGCGACCGCGTCCTGGTCGCCGCGGGCGACGGCGAGGTATTCGAGGCCTGCGGAACCACAGGGGCGGGCATCGATGCCCTCGGTGCGCAGGCCGAGGAGGGCGCGCTTCTGGGCCTCGGTGGTGTAGTCGGGGTGCGACATCGCCACCCGCAGAACAGCCCCGGGCGCAGGCGAGCCGGAGTGTATCGGCTTGCCGTCGAGCGTGGCACCGCGGCCACGGACGGCGATCGCCATCTCGTCCAGGGCTGCGGCATACGTCCAGGAGGCCAGGAGTTCGCCGCGGTGGGCGAGGGCGACCAGGGTGCAGAAACCCGGTTCGCCGCGGACGAACTGGCGGGTGCCGTCGACCGGGTCGACGACCCACACCGGCGCGTCGCCGCCCAGGGCGTCGTACACCTTCGGATCGGCGTGGACCGCCTCCTCGCCGACGACGACCGAGCCGGGCAGGAGCCTGGTCAGGGATGCGGTGAGATGTTCCTCGGCGAGGCGGTCGGCGGTGGTGACCAGGTCGTGCGGGCCGCTCTTCTCGACGATCTCGTGCGCGGCGAGCTGCCGGTAGCGCGGCATGATCTCGGCGGCGGCCGCTGCGCGGACCGCCGCCTCGACCTCGGTCAGGTCTCCGGCAAGGAATTCATCGATCATGACCCCAGCTAAGCACGGTCCACCGCGGTGCCGACGACCTGGTCATGACGGGGAGGTGGCCGGTCAGCGTCCGACGGCGTACCCCTGCATGCCGCGCGGGTTCGCGGCCGCGGACAGCACTCCCGTCTCCGGGTCCCGGGCCACGGCGCACATCCGGCCCTCGGACCACGGGTCGCCGACGGTGACGTCATGGCCGCGGCGGCGCAGCTCCTCGACGACCTCCGGGTCCATGCCCTCCTCGAGGGCGCGGCGCTCGGCGTTGTACGGCTCCGGGAGCAGCGTGTCGAGGGGGATGTCGGCGGCGTCGCCGTACCAGGCCTCGCGGTCGGCTGCACCGAACACCCTGCTGCTGATCGGAGTCGGCCCGCCCCCGAGGGGCGGGCCCGGCTCCGCTCAGCCGCGCTTCAGACGCACCGTGACCAGCTCGAACGGGCGCAGCGACAGCTGTACGCCGCCGTCCACCCGCACCGGCACGTTCCCCACGGCGAGCGGCCGCTCCAGCAGGTCGGTCACTGTCATGCCGACCAGTTCGAACCCGGTACCGAGCCGGACCCTGGCACGGCCACCCGTCGACTCGTAGAGCCGTACGACGACATCGCCGCTCGCGTCGTCCGCCAGCTTGACGGCGCTGACGACGACCGCGTCGTTGTCGACGGTCACCAGCGGAGCCACCGCGCGTTCGCCGACGACCCGGCGCTCCGGCAGGTTGATCCGGAAGCCCTCGCGGACCGCGTCGCCGATCGCCGCGCCCGGCGCGAGCGCGTGCCGGAAGCGGTGCACACCCTGGTCCGTTTCCGGGTCGGGGAAGCGCGGGGCGCGCAGCAGAGACACCCGGACGGTGGTGGTCGTCCCGGCATCGCAGTCGCGGACGGACCGGGTTACGTCATGGCCGTACGTCGAATCGTTGACGAGCGCAACGCCCCAGCCCGGCTCCTCCAGGTGGACGAAGCGGTGGTTGCAGGCCTCGAACTTGGCGGCCTCCCAGCTGGTGTTGGTGTGGGTGGGCCGGTAGAAGTGCCCGAACTGCGTCTCGGAGGCATACCGCTCGGCGTGGATGTCCAGCGGGAACGCCGCCTTGAGGAACTTCTCCGTCTCGTGCCACTCGACCTCGGTGTCGATGTCGAGCCGCTTGGCACCCGGGCGGAGCATCAGCTGCTGGGTGACCTTCGAGTCGCCGAAGCTGCGAACGATGCGTACGCCGACCATGCCCCCCTCCTCGACGGGGGTGAGCTCATCGAGGTCCGTCAGGTCGGTGACGGTGTTGCGGTAGAACGCGTCGACGTCCCACGCGTCCCACATGTTCGGGAAGTCGGGGTGGATCTGCAGCAGGTTCGCGGCCTGGCCGGGCGCCACGGCCTCGCGCTCGGCACCGATGTCGTACGCGGACACCACCAGACCACGGTTGTCGATCTCCACTTGGAGCAGATCGTTGTCGAGTACGTATCCGCCGTCCTCGCGCGGTGCGAGCCGCCCGCCGCTGCCGACGGTGACGGCCGCGGCGCCACCGGCCGGAACCCCTCCGCGGGTGTGCGGCGCAGAGTTGAAGACAAGCGTCTCCCCCGACGGGGTCTCCTTCGCCAGGGCGCGCATCGCAGCGTCGACGATGCCGTTCAGCTCCTCCGCGACGGCCGCGTACGTCTTCTCGGCCTCACGGTGCACCCAGGCGATCGACGAACCGGGCAGGATGTCATGGAATTGGTGCAGCAGGACCGTCTTCCAGATCCGGTCCAACTGCTCGTACGGGTAGGGGAAACCGGTCCGTACGGCGGCGGTTGCGGCCCACAGCTCGGCCTCGCGCAGCAGATGTTCGCTGCGGCGGTTTCCCTGCTTGGTCTTCGCCTGGCTGGTCAGAGTGGCGCGGTGCAGCTCCAGGTAGAGCTCGCCGACCCATACCGGCGCATTCGGGTACTCCGCCTCCGCCTTGGTGAAGAAGTCGGTGGGCGTCTCCCAGGTCACGGTCGCCGAGCCTTCGAGGCTGCGCATCCTGGCGGCCTTCGCGATCATCTCGCGGGTGGTGCCACCCCCGCCGTCCCCCCAGCCGGTCGGCGCAAGGGAGTGCCGGGCGACGCCCTTGTCCTTGAAGTTCTTCGCCGCGTGGGCGATCTCACTGCCCTTCATCGAGCAGTTGTAGGTGTCGACAGGCGGGAAGTGGGTGAAGATCCGCGTGCCGTCGATGCCCTCCCACTGGAAGGTGTGGTGCGGGAACTTGTTGGTCTGGCTCCACGAAATCTTCTGGGTGAGCAGCCACTTCGAGCCTGCGGCCTTGATGATCTGCGGCAGCCCGGCGGCGAAGCCGAACGTGTCGGGCAGCCATGCCTCGTCGTTCTCGATACCGAACTCGTCGAGGAAGAACCGCTTGCCGTGCACGAACTGACGGGCCATCGCCTCGGAGCCGGGCATGTTCGTGTCGGACTCGACCCACATGCCGCCGGACGGCACGAACCGCCCGTCCGCCACGGCCTTCTTGACCTTGGCGTAGACCTCGGGGCGGTGCTCCTTGATCCAGGCGAACTGCTGGGCCTGCGACATCGCGAAGACGAAGTCGGGCTCGTCCTCCAGGAGCGCAGTCATGTTGGACGTCGTACGGGCGACCTTGCGAACCGTCTCACGCAGCGGCCACAGCCAGGCGGAGTCGATGTGCGCGTGGCCGACGGCGCTGATGCGGTGGGCGGTCGGCTCCGCGGGCGTGGTGAGGACGGCGGCGAGTTCGGCGCGGGCGGCGGCCGCGGTGCCGTTCACATCCTGCAGGTCGACCGCGTCGAGGGCGCGGCCGATCGCACGCAGGACGTCCCAGCGGCGGGCCCCCTCGACGGGCAACTCCTGCATCAGTTCGCCCAGCACTTCCAGGTCCTGGACGAGGTTCCACACGTTCTCGTCGAAGACCGCGAGGTCCATCCGGGCGAGAGCGTACTGCGGCTCGCTCCCGGCGGTCTCCTTGTCGCCGAGCTGCGTCGGCAGGAAGGGGTGGTAGTCGAGGATGACCGGGTTGGACGCCGCCTCGATGTGCAGCAGCACGTCCTCCCCACCCGCGACCGGGGCGCCGATGCGCACCCACTGGTTGCGCGGGTTGAGGCCCTTCACCGGGGTACCGTCGGGCCGGTAGACGAGGCCCTCGCACTGGAAGCCGGGCATGTTCTCGTCGAAGCCGAGGTCGAGGATCGCCTCGACGGTGCGGCCCGCCCACGCCTCGGGGACGGTCCCGGAGATCCGGAACCAGCAGGTGCCCCAGGGCGCGCCCCACCGGTCACCGACCGCGATCGGTTCGGTCAGGGCGGCGAGGCCCTCGGCGACCGGAACGGGCTCACCGGGCGCGTTCCAGACGGCGACGTCCAACGGTACGGACTCCGGGTGGACGGCCGGCCGGATGCGCTCGTCGAGGACGCGCTTGAGACGGGCTTCGACCAGGTTGCGGTCGTCATGCATGAGGGTGGCTCCGAGCTGGATGAGGGTGCGGGGGCGGATACAGGTGCGGGTGCGCGGTCACCGGACCTCGTCGGGCTTGAGGACGTCGGTGATCCCGCGGGTGTCCAGGTGTTCCTTGTTCCCGGCCTGGCTCGCGAGGACAGCCGTGGGCCGGACCCCGTCTGCGGTGAGACGGGCGAACGCTTCGAAGAACGTGCCGCCGGGGGCGCAGGTCGAACGGCGCGGCGCGGTCTCGTCGTCACCGGTGTCGACCACCAGTGCCGTGGTACGGGGAGCCGGCCGGTCGGTCCTCGCCCGCTGCTGCTCGACGATCCGGGCAATGGCCCGGCCGGCCGGTTTGACCTGCCGGTCGTTGGTCAACAGGCCCAGGCTGTATTCGAGTTCGGGGAAGTCGGCCAGGGAGCGGGACACATCGTGGGAGCACCACCAAGTGACGCCCCACACGTCCTCGCAGTCCAGGGCGTTCGCGACGGTCGCCTCGGTGAACGCGGCGGCATGCTCGGCGGGAATGAGCGGGGACGGGGCGCCGACCTCCTGCAGCCAGACCGGTCGGTGCGGGTCCGTGGCCCATGCCTTGGACAGTTCGATCAAGTACGCGGCGTGGTGCTCGGTGGCAGTTCCGGTACGGCCGTGCCGTTGGGCGGTGCCGTTGAAGACCCAGGAGTGCACGGCGGTGAGGGCGCCGATCCGGGCCGCGTGGGCGGGTGTGAAAGCGTGGTCGTCCTGATACCAGGCGGCGTCGTACTCGGCGTGCAGATGGAGCTTTCCCGGTGCTCCCCCCTCGCAGGCGTCGAGCAGGGTGCGCAGCCAACTGCCCGCCTGTTCGGGGGTGATGGCATCCGGGTCGGGGTGCGGGGGGCCGGAGAACTGGTTGATCTCGTTGCCCAGCGTCATGCCGATGAAGTGGGGGCGGTCGGCGAGAGCGGCCGCGAGCGTACGCAGGTACTCGGCCTGGCCGGCCACGACATCGGGGTCGGTGAAAATGTTGCGCCGGTGCCAGGTCTGCGTCCAGGCCGGAAGGAAGTCGAAGCTCGACAGATGGCCCTGCAGTCCGTCCACGTTGACATCGAGGCCACGTTCCGCCGCGGCGTCGGCGAGCTGGACGAGCTGTTCGACGGCGCGCGGCCGGATCAGGGTGCGGTTGGGCTGGAAGAGCGGCCAGAGCGGGAAGACCCGGATGTGGTCGAGCCCGAGTGCGGCGATCGAGTCCAGGTCGGCGCGCACGGCGTCGAGGTCGAAGTCCAGCCAGTGGTGGAACCAGCCCTGGCTGGGCGTGTAGTTGACGCCGAAGCGCGGCGCGGAGTTGCTCATACGGTATGGGTTTCCTGGTTCTGTGGTGCGGGTGGCGGCAAATCGGTCAGCCCTTGACGGCGCCTTCGCCGACCCCCCGGAAGAAGAAGCGCTGGAGACAGGCGAAGAGCAAAATGAGCGGGAGCACGGCAATGATCGTGCCGGCGGCGACGAGCCGTTCGTCGTTCGCGAACGTGCCGTGGAGATAGTTCAACCCGATCGTCAGGGTGAAGTTCGCCGGGTCGCTCAGCACGATCAGCGGCCACAGGAAGTCGTCCCAGGCCCCCATGAAGGCGAAGATCGCGACGACGGCGAGGGTCCCTCTGACCGAGGGCAGAGCTATCCAGAAGAAGCGCTGCCAGACGTTCGCGCCGTCGATGAAGGCCGCTTCCTCCACCTCGTGCGGAAGGTTGAGGAAGGCGTTGCGCATCAGCAGCACGTTCATCGCCGCGACGGATCCCGGCAGCAGCACACCGATCAGGGTGTTGTTCAGACCGAGCTCACGCATGGTGGTGAACTGGGCAATGATGATGCCCTCGACGGGTACGAGCATGGCGAGGATGAACGCCAGCGTGGCAGCCCTGCGCCCGCGGTAGCGCAACCGGGCCAGCGCGTAGCCGGCCAGGGCGGAGCCGACGCAGTTGGTGACCACATTGGCGGTGGCCACCTTGAGGGAGTTCAGCGCGTAGTCCCAGACCGGGATAGTGTCCGCGACCCGTGTGTAGTTGTCCAGGGTCGGATGGCTGGGCAAGAACTTCGGCGGCGAGCTGAAGATGTCCTCGCCGGGCCCCTTGAGCGACGTCGAGAGCTGCCACAGGAACGGTCCGACGGTCAGCACGAGTACGGCGAGCAGCAGGACGTAGCGCAGCAGGAGCTGCCAGACCGGGATGCGGCGGCCTTCGGCATCGGTGATGCTCAGGAAGCTCATCAGAGGACCATCCCTTCTGCAGCCCTCTTCGGTACGGTTGTGACCTTTCGGTCCCGGTGGGTGCGCGGCCAAGTGCGCGAGCCGTTCGACGGCCGGCATGAGTTACGCCGGCCCCGCCGGGCCGAGGCCGTCCGATCGGCTGCGGGGACACGCCCCGCACAGGGCCGATCAATGAGCTCCCGGCAGACGACCTCACCACCGGGCAGGTGCTCCGTCGACGTCACAGGAGTACTTTTTTCGTGTTCATCGGATGGGACCGGGCGACCGAGACCCACGACGTCGGCGTCATGGACAACCCCGGCACCCGCGTGGACCGCCGGGAGCCGGCACACACCGAGCAAGACATCGAGTCGACAGCCGACGACACCCTCTTGGCGGCACAGAGGTTGACTGAGGGAACTCACGCGTCCTCCTTGCGGTCGGCGCGGAGCACCAGCAGCATCAGGGCGACCGTCACAACGAAGATCACGACCGAGATGGCGGAGGCGTAGCCGACCCGCCCGGTCAGTCCGGTGCCGACGCGCTGGACGAGCATCACCAGCGTGGTGTCCTCGCCTGCCGGGCCGCCGGAGGGGCCGGCCATCAGGTAGACCTCGGAGAAGGCCTTGAAGGCGGCGACCGACGCCAGCGCTCCGACCAGAACCATGGTGGAGCGGACAGCGGGGACGGTCACGGTGAAGAAGCGGCGCACGGCTCCGGCACCGTCCACGGAGGCGGCTTCGTGGAGCTCCCGTGGGACGTTGGCCAGCGCGGCCAGATAAATGATCATGTAGTAGCCGAGCCCCTTCCAGACCGTCACCGTCATCGCACTGAACAGCAGCAGCCACTGGTCGCTGAGGAAGCCGACCCTGCCGATCCCTACCGCCTCCAGCAGCGCGTTGATCAGCCCCCGGTCGTCGAGCATCCACACCCAGATCAGACCGACGACGACAATGGAAGCGACGACGGGGGTGTAGAAGGCGGAGCGGAAGAAGGTGATGCCGGGGATGTGGCGCTGGACGAGCATCGCCAGCAGCAGCGGCAGGATGACGAGCGCGGGGACGACGCCGACGACGTACAGCGCACTGTTGCGCAGTCCGGTCCAGAACATCTCGTCGTGGATCAGCTCCTGGAAGTTCGCCAGGCCGACGAACTTCCCCGGTATCAGGGTCCGACGGTCCGTAAAGGCGTTGACCAGGGTGCTGAAGAACGGGAACAGGCTGAAGGCGCCGACGACGAGCAGGCCGGGTGCCGCGAACAGCCAGGGGCTGAAAGGAAGATGACGGCTGATCCGGTGGGCGGGTCGGCGGCCGCCGGAACGCGCACTCCGGGCCTCCGGTCCCGCCTCGTCGGCATCCGGCCCTGTCGCCGTCGCTGCGGTGCGCGTGTTGATGCCACGGGTCTTCACAGTGAGGGTCTTCACGAGGGGCTCAGCTCTGCTGCAGTAGCCGGTCACAGCCCTTGACAGCGTTGTCAAGAGCTTCCTTGGGGCTCTGCTTGCCCTGCAGCGCCTTGGCGATCTGGTTGCGCAGCTCGGTCTTCATCTGTTCGCTGAAGAGAACCGGTGTGTAATTTACGGCCGTCTTCAGGGACTTGGCGGCGGCCACCCGGACGCGCGTCCCGTCAGTGCCGTCCTCCTTGGTGAAGTACGGATCGTCGAGGGACCCGGCGGTGCTCGGGAAGATGGCGACCTGCTTCGCGAACTCCACCTGCCGGGTCGCGTCGGTCACGTAGTGGGCGAAGGCCACGGCCGCCGGCTTCTGCTTCGTCTGCGCATTCACCATGACGCCCATGACGTACATGTTGGCCTTGCCGGTGCTACTGATCTGGTCCGTGATCCCGATGTTCTTGTAGAGACTCGGGGCCTGCTTCTTGAAGTGGTCCAGATCCAGGGCACTGCCGGGGTTCATCGCCACGGACCCGGTGAGGAACTTGTGGCCCGACGACTCGGGCGTAGCGGTCAGCGCCTGCGGGTCGAGCGCCTTGGCGTCGTACAACTCCTTGTAGTGCGTGAGGAGTTCAACACCCTTGGCGTCATTGAAGGCGAAGCCCGTACCTTCCTTGTTCATCAGCTGCCCGCCGTAGCGGCCGAAGTCCTCGATGGCGGGCACGTTCGCCAGTGTGGCGATCTTGCCCTTGCTCTTCTCGGCCAGCTTCAGACCGGATTCGAAGAGCTCGTCGTAGGTGGTCGGCGGCTTCTCGGGGTCGAGTCCGGCGTCCTTGAAGAGGCTCTTGTTGTAGAACAGCGGTCCGGTGTTGAGGTACCAGGGGAAGGCGTACGTCCCTTCCGTGCCCGGTATCCGATGGCTCTGCCAGGCGCCCGGCAGGTACTCCTTGCGGTACTTCGATGCCGCCTTGTCGAGGTCGAGTGCGATCCCGGCCTTGGCCAGAGGTGCGACCAGGTCGGGCGAGACGTTCACGACGTCCGGCAGCGTGCCTCCGGCCGCGTCGGCGCTGATCTTGTCCGCGTAGCCCTCGCCGGGCCGGTCGACCCACTTGACGTCGGTCCCCGGGTACTTCTTCTCAAAGCCCGCGATCACCCCGTTGAAGTAGTCCTTGAAGTTCGCCTGCAGGTTCCAGGTCTGGAAGGTGATCTCGCCTTCGACCTTGCCGGAGGCATCGGACGAGCCTCCGTCGGATCCACCGCCGCAGGCACTCAGCGGCAGGACGGTGGCGAGAACGACGGCAGCGGCGACTGCTCTGCGGGAGATGCGCACGGTGAACGGCTCCTTTGCTCGGACCAGGCGTGCGGACGGCGAGCCGGGACGTGGGCCCACCGGCTGCGTATGCCCAGCAGACTTTCCAATGCACGCGTCGCAAAGTCAATACATTCGCTCGAAGCTAACTCAACATCCCACTATCCTTGCAGGTCAGACAGATATGAGCAGGTTGCAGCGACGCATGACTAATGCGCTTTAGGACACCTTCACTCAAGCGCTTTAGTCGACGGAGAACTTCGGTCGACCAATACGCTCGGAAGGCTTACGATGCCCGCGGGGGCGAGGAACACCGCGCCCCCCAGGGACCATGGGCAACACAGGAAGAGGAGCACCGGGTGACACCGAAGCGGCCGCCGGCCGGAGAGACTCCGCCGGCCAGGCGCACACCTGCGCGACGGCCGACCATGAAGGACATCGCCCAGCGTGCCGGAGTGTCGGAGAGCGCCGTGTCCTTCGCCCTCAACGACCGCCCCGGCGTCTCGGAGATCACCCGGGACCGCGTTCGGCGGGTCGCCGAGCAGCTGGGCTGGCGTCCGAGCACCGCCGCCCGCGCACTGTCGGGCGAGGGGTCGGCGACCGTGGGGCTTGTCGTGGCACGCCCGGCGGCGAGCCTGGGCGTGGACTCGTTCTTCCTCCAGTTGATCTCCGGGATCCAGGAGGTGCTGGCCGAGCGCCAACTCGGCCTGCTCTTCCAGGTGGTGGAGGATGTGGAGGCCGAGTGCGGCGTCTACCGACGCTGGTGGGCGGAGCACCGGGTCGACGGGGTGCTGGTCGTCGATCCGCGGACCGACGACCCCCGGACCGACCTGCTGGACGAACTCGGGCTGCCGGGGGTCGTGATCGGCGCACTGCCCGGCAGCGACACCGGTCCGCATCCCGGCCTCTCGCAGGTACGCGCGGACGATGCCGGCGCGATGGCGGCGATCGTCGGCCGGCTCCACGAGCTGGGCCATCGGCGTATCGTGCACATCGCCGGTCTGCCCTCGCTCGCCCACACCGACCGGCGCATCCGCTCCCTGCGGATCGAGGCCGACCGGCGCGGGCTGGCCGAGGCCCACTCGGTGACCACGGACTACTCCGACACGGAGGGAGCGGCCGTCACCCGCCGAGTGCTGGAACAGTCCACCCCGCCGACCGCGATCATCTACGACAACGATGTGATGGCCGCGGCCGGAGCCGCGGTCATCGCAGGCCTCGGCCGCAGCGTCCCCGACGATGTCTCGGTCGTGTCGTGGGAGGACTCCGCGCTGTGCCGACTGACGGCCCCCTGGCTGACCGCGCTGTCCCGGGACACGATCGCGTTCGGGCGGATCGCCGCGCGGGAGTTGACCTCGCTGCTCGACGGCGGCGCCGCCCGCACCGTACAAGTACCTTTGCCCGGGCTGATCGAACGCGGAAGCACGGCGGCGGCGCACGGCGGTTCATGAGGCGAGCCCGTCGCGTCGGCCGAGCCGAGTGCGGCTACCGGCTGCCGGGCCGTGGCAGCGTAGGGATACCGGATTCCGGCGATCACGCCCCGGAGCGGCCCCGCGACGCGCTCGGTATCCGGACCGTACCGGGTCGCGCTCCTGCGTGAACGCCCTGCTGGGCTGCGGTTGCGCGACCGGCGGGCGGGATGGGCCCGGGTGACTGGCGCGCACCCCTTGCCGAGCTGGAGATCGAGGACGGTCACGACGATGACGAGCAAGTTGCGCAGCGCGTGCCCGCCGACGACGGCCCGTCCGGACAGCCCCTTGGCGCGAGCGGTGGGGACGTAGTCGGCGGAGAACAAGGCGAGCATCGCGGCCCGGTCGGCGAGCACACCCGGCGGCGCACAGGCCGGTCCCGCGCAGCCTCAGAACCAGTCGTCGCGCCTGGGCGGATCGCAGAGTTCGAAGACCACCTCGCCCGTGTCCCGATCACCGCCGGCAATCGGGCGCACCCGCGCGCCGACCGACACCTCGTGCGGCGCGGCGCCCACGACACGGCAACGGAACACAAAGCCCTCGGGGAGCCGGACCAGGGACTCGTTGCGCGCCGCGTCCGTGTAGCGATGGACGACGCCGGACCTCACCACAACACCCAGACCGGCGCTGCGCTCGGGCATCAGATCACTCGATGCGCACACCGGACACAGCAGCCTCCGGAAGGAGGCCGTGCCGCACCAGCGGCACCGCTGGTAGTACAGGCCGGCTTCCTCATGCACCGTCTGCACGGTGCCACTTGATGACTGGGACACGGTTCGACCCCCTGCGCTCGGCTCGGATGCGCCGCACCTGCGCGTCGGCGCGTCCGCACCATAGGGCACTGAGTGTCGAAACGTAAAGGCACTCAGTACCAAACCGAGGTCGGCCCCGGTGTCAGCCCTGGCCGATGACCGACTCGATCTGCTGCACGACGCGCCACATCGGGGCCCCTTTGGCGGCAACCATGACCACCACGTCACCGTCGGTGGCGGCCGGGGGCGCGCCCCCGGCCGGCGCACTCCCCCACACCTGGCGCACCAGCCCGAGTGCGTGATCCACCGCGGCCTCCGGGTCCCCCTCACCGCCCGAACGCAGCCAGCTCCGCAGCCCGTTGTTGTGCGCGGCCACCACGGATGCGGCGATCACCTCGGCCCGCAGCGCCCCGTCCCCCGACTCGCCGTACCGGTCACGGAGATGACCGGCCAACGTCTGCTCGTAACGGCGCACCACGGACAGTTCGTAGGTACGCAGCCCGGGCACCTCCCGGGTGAGCCGGTAGCGCTGGACGGAGAATTCCGGGTTTGCGGAGTACATGCGCAGCACGAGCCGGGCCGCGTCGCACACCGCGTCGACCGGCTCCGTGTCACCGGCCGCCGCAAGAAACGCCGTCATGTCGGCGAGGCAGCGCTCGTGATCCGGGAAGACCGCGTCCTCCTTGGAGGGGAAGTACCGGAAGAACGACCGGCGCCCGACCCCGGCCCGCGCCACGATGTCGTCCACCGTGGTCCGCTCGAAGCCCCGCTCCAGGAAGAGCTGGAAGGCCGCCTCGGCGAGCACCTCCCGCATGGGGGGCTTCTTCCCTGGCCTGTGTGCGTCAGTCATGCGGGGAACGTAGCACCGGAAGACCCTTTCTGGCACCAAGTTCCTTTACAGAGGGTACTGAGTGCCATAATGTCGTCGATACGAACCGCACCCA
>NZ_FMDF01000056.1 GCF_900091955.1 Streptomyces sp. Ncost-T10-10d | reverse complement strand
TGTCCAACGACGTCTGGGGGACGCCCGTCGTCGCCGGGGACCTCCTCTACGTCACGTCGTTCGAGGTGCACGCCCTGGACGTCGGCAACGGGCGGCGCCAGTTCAAGACCCGGGACGTGGCCTGGGTGATGGCCGTCGAGGGCGGCCGTATCCACGCCTCCGACGGGCCGTCGCTGTACGCCCTGGACGCGGCGACCGGCGCCGAGCGGTGGCGGCTGCAGACGGATGCCTGGGTGTACTCCCTCAAGGCCGACCGCGGCACCGTCGTCACCGGCACCCGGGGCGGCGGCGTCCAGGCGTGGGAGGCGTCCACGGGCGAGAAGCTGTGGGAGAGCAGCGGCGTACAGACCGACTTCGAGACGGCGGAGGCCGGGCCCGCGATCCACGACGGCACGGTCTACCTGTGGCAGGACGCCCGGCTGCGCGCCGTCGACGCCCGTACCGGCGTCGAACGCTGGTCGTACCCCATCGGCGACGCGGCCTCCTGCGGCGGTGTGCCGGTCCGGGTGACCCCGGCGCCGGACGGTTTCGTGTACGTCAGCGCGGGGGCCCGGGTCCTGGCCGTCGACAACGTGTCCGGTCATGTCCGCTGGCACTTCGAGTCGCCCGCGGTCTTCCTCTGCCCGCCCGCGTTCGCACCCGGGCCCGCCGTCACCGGCGGCGGCGTGTACCTCGCCGACTACCTCGGCACGGTGTACGCGATCGACGCCGCGACCGGCAAGGACCGCTGGCGCATCGCAACGGAGGCCCGCCAGTCGATCGAACCGGTCCTGGTCACGGCCGGGAACGTCCATGTCGGCAGCGGCAGCGCCCTGTACACGCTCGACGCCGTCACCGGCACCCCGAAGTGGCGGTTCGCGGCGGGCGGCGAGGTGGTGGGAGCCCCGGTGGTCGCCGACGGCCGGGTCCACTTCGGCTCCGCCGACCACGTCCTGTACACCCTGGACGCGGCGGGCGGCCAACTCCGCTGGAAGCTGGCGACGGGCGGCGAGATCACGGGTTCGCCGGTGGCACGGGGCGGTGTCGTGTACGCGTGCAGCAAGGACCGCTGCGTGTACGCACTGGACGCGCTGAAGGGAACGGGCACGGGCAACCGGCCCCGGACGTGACACCTCGCCCACCTCGAGCCCGTCCGGCGTCTGAGGACGGGACCCCGGGCGTCGGTCACCTCAGGAGGACGGAGGCCGCCGCGGATCGGGCCCTTCGTCCGGTGTGACGGGGTGCGGGGCCGTGTCCTGGTCCTCCGGGCCCGGAGGCGGACTCTCGCGGCGGGCCGCCGGAGCGGGCCCTGTGTACGGGTCCGGCTCGGGCTCCGGCAACGTACTCGTCTGCACGGAGGGCCCCGGCTCCTGCGTGGGCGGCCACGTATCCGGATTCTCCGATCCGGGCGCCGCATACAGCTGGTCATGGCCCCCGCGGGCAGGCCGGCGCCCACGGTGCCGCCCCGGCATCACCACCGCACCCAGCAGCAACAGCACCGCGCCGCCCACCGCGTTCGCCACCCCCCACTGCAGCCCGGAACCGTCGGCCGCGACCGTCAGACTGCCCACCGACTCCCCCTGGCGCACCATCCACAGCACGGTGAACCCGAGCACCAGCACACCCGCGGACGCCACCAGCAGACGCGACCGCAGCACCACACCCACCACTGCCATCAGGGCGGCGAAGAGAAAGGCCAGGAAGATCGAGCCCAGCGTTCCGGGCCGGCTGCCGGTGAAACCCGTGAACAGCTCGTCGATCCGGTAATGACGCCCCAGACGGCCGTCGTACCAGTCACGGAAGGGGCTCAGCACGGCGGCCGCCGCTCCTGCGAGAGCCAGGACCGAGCCGAGGACGTTACGGACCATCATCGGCCTCCTGCGTGTGCGCGGACCGGCGTCACGAATCAGCACCGCTCTCGGCCTCGACGCTACGCCCGGCCCCTGACCCCCGCACCTTGCGCTAGCGTGTCGCGCGGTCGTTCGACAGCAGCAACAGCAGATTCGGCAGCAAGCGCACAGACAACGGCACAGACAACATCACAAGGGGGGCTGCATCGATGATGCGGCAGCACATAAAGCTTTCCGCGGTACTGGTCGTGGTGGTGCTCGCACTCACCGGCTTCTCGACCTCCAGCCACGGCGGCCGGAGCGGCAAGAGCAAGAGCAAGGGGTCGAGCAGCAGCAGCGGCGGCGGTGGATGCTCCAACTCCAAGAAGAGCAACGGCAGCTACCACGACAACGATTACAACGACAACGACAACGACTACGACTCGTCGAGCAGTTCCTCCGGCAGTACCGGCTACGAGACGCCGACCCCGAGCGCCACCGCTTCGGACGCGCCCCAGGCGTACGTCTTCCGCTGCGCCCAGCCCCGCAAGGGCAAGCGCAAGGCCGTCACCACCTCCACCGTCCGGCTCACGGCGAACGCCGTCGGCTCGCACACCTACGAAGTCGATGTGACCTTCCTCGACGCACGGGGCAACACCGTCGACACCGGTGAGGCGAAGGTGGACGCCGAGGGTGGCGAGACCAGGACCGTCTCCGTGCGGATGGACAGCCCGAGCAAGGTCTCCCGGGTGAAGAAGTGCCGGGTCGAGGCCGAGTTGAGCTACTGACCTCAACGCGTCCGGAACTCGTTGCCGCCCCGCCCCCGGAACAACTCGGCCTGCCGCTCCGGCGGCAAGTTCCCGAGTGCGATCAGGTGCGGGGCGTGGGCCATGGCCTGCGCCCTGGCCGCCTCCTTCGCGGACCACACCGCCCGTACGGTCCCCTGCACCGCCCGGGTCGGGTACGAGGCGATCACTCCCGCCGCCCGCAGCGCCGCCGCCACTGCGTCTCCGGGTGCCGTCACCTCACTGACCAGCCCGGTCTCGTACGCCCGGCGGGCCGTGACCCGTTCGGCCGTACCCATCAGGGACATCCGGGCCACCTCGCCGAACGGCATCCGCTGCGCCATGGAGATTGCCTCGTACGCGCTGACCATGCCGTACGTCGTGTGCGGGTCGAAGAACGTCGCCTCCTCGGACGCGATGACGAACTCCGCCTCGCCCAGCAGGTAGAACGCCCCGCCGCAGGCCATCCCCTCCACGGCCGCGATCACCGGCTTCCACAGGTCGTTCGCCTTCGGTCCGATCGCGATCAGCGGATCGTCGATCGTGTACGGGGACGAGGGCTGCGGCACGTCCACGTCCCGGTCGATCCCCGTACAGAAGGCCCGGCCGCCCGCGCCGGTGAGGACGACGGCCCGCACCTCGTCGTCGAAGCGGAACGCCCGCCAGGCGGCGGTCAGTTCGGCGGCCGTCGCCAGGTCGATCGCATTGAGTTTCCCGGGCCGGTCGAGGGTGACGAGCGCGACCCCGGTCTCCTTGTCCGTCTCCGTCCGCAGCGCCATCACCGATCACCTCTCCAGCAGCCAACGCACCAGGGTCACCCCGGAACCGGCCGGGCAGAACACCACCCGCACCGGCGCCCCGATCCGCAGCCGCCCCGGATCGACCGAGTCCAGCGGGGCTTCCGGACCGCTCACCACATTCCCGACCAGCCGGATGTCCGGGGCGTCGGCCAGCTCGACCACGACGGCGTTGTACGGGGCCTGCGCGGCGTACGCGGGCAGCAACGGCGGATGCGGCAGCACGTACGACCAGATGCGGCCGCGTCCGCTCACCGGCCGCCACTCGCTCTCGAAGGACTGGCAGTGCGGGCAGCACGGCCGGGGCGGGAAGCGGAGCCTTCCGCACTCCGGGGCGGCGCAGGCCTGGACGCGGAGTTCGCCGCGGGCCGCGTACTCCCAGAAGGGCGCGCCGTCCTCGTCCACGACGGGCAGCAGCAGAGCATCCATCCCGGTCAACTCCTCAGCAGTACGGCAGATGTGGGAACGCCCTCACCGGCGGTGACCAGACAGGTCGCGGCGTTCGGGACCTGCGCGGTGGAGACGCCGCGCAGCTGCTTCACGCCCTCGTTGATGAGGTTGAAGCCATGCACGTACGCCTCGCTGAGCCCGCCGCCCCCGGTGTTGATGGGCAGCCGCCCGCCGCTCTCCAGCGCCCCGCCCTCGGTGAACGCCGCGCCCTCGCCGCGTCCGCAGAAGCCGTAGCCCTCCAGGGAGAGCGGAATGAGCGGGGTGAACGCGTCGTAGATCTGCGCGACATCCACATCGCCCGGGCCGAAGTCGGCCTGCTTCCACAGCTGCCGGGCGGCCGTCCACGCGGGTCCGGTGAGCGGGTCGTCGTTCCAGTAATTGACCATGCCGTGGTGCTGGGCGGGCAGCCCCTGGGCGACGGAGTGGATGTAGACGGGTTTCTGCCGGCAGTCGCGGGCCCGCTCCGCCGAGACGATGACGCAGGCCAGTGCCCCGTCGGTCTCCAGGCAGTTGTCGAAGAGGCAGAGCGGCTCGCTGATCCAGCGCGAGGTCATATACATGTCGCGGGTCAGCGGCCGTTCGTACATCACCGCGTCCGGGTTCTGGTTGGCGCGGTTGCGGCAGGCGAGCGCGACGTTGAAGAGATGGTCGCGGGTCGCCCCGTACTCGTGCATGTACCTGCGCGCCAGCATCCCGATCTCGTCGGCCGGCCGCAGCAGCCCGTAAGGACGGGTCCACTGGGCGGGGTGGGCAGTTGCACGGCGGTGTTCTTCCAGGGCCGGGGCCCCGACCCCCGCTTCCGTGACCGCCAGGCGACGCCGACGCTCGCCTGCCCGGTCGCCACGGCGGCGGCGAGATGCGCGATCGTCGCGCACGAGCCGCCGCCCCCGAATCCCACCTTGCTGAAGAAGGTCACATCGCCCGCCCCGATGGCCTTGGCGACCTCGACCTCGTCGGTCTCCTCCATCGTGTACGAGGCGAAGGCATCCACCTCCGAGGCGGCGATGCCCGCGTCGTCGAGCGCCGCGACGATGGCCCGGCAGGCCAATGTCTTCTCGGATTCGGGCAGTTGCTTCGCGAAGGCCGTCTGTCCTATGCCGGCTATCGCTGTCACGTCCTTGAGTGCCGCCACCGCCACCTCCGAGACCGTCATGACTGCTGACAGCGGCTGAGGCTACAGCTAATCTGACGGATAGTCAGCTACTGTGTCAGGGAGGGTGAGCGATGCGCGGCGACGAGGAATGGGGCAGCATCCCGAAGCTGATACGGGCGGCGGCGCGGCGGTACGGGGACCGGGAGGCGGTCGTCGAGGGCCGGACCCGGATCTCGTACGCCGAACTCGGCGACCGCGTCGAACGGGCCGCCGCCTCCTGCATGGCCTCGGGCGTCGAACCGGGGGACCGGGTCGCGATCTGGGCCCCGAACACCCTGGACTGGATCGTCTCCGCGCTCGGCGCGGTCACGGCGGGGGCGGTCCTGGTCCCCCTCAACACCCGCTTCAAGGGCACCGAGGCGGCGTACATCCTGGAACGCAGCCGGGCAAAACTGCTCTTCGTCACCGGCACCTTCCTCGGTACGTCGTACGTGGCGTCCCTGCGCCGGGCCGACGTGCGACTCCCGTACCTGGAACGGGTGGTGGTACTGGCGGACAGCGCCCCCGACGACTACGTCACCTGGAAGGACTTCCTTGCGGCGGGGGAGGGGGTGTCCGGGGCGGCGGTACGTTCCCGCGCCGACGCAATCGCCCCCTCGGCCCCCTCCGACATCATCTACACCTCGGGCACCACGGGCCGGCCCAAGGGCGCCGTCATCACCCACGCCCAGACCCTGCGCTGCTATGCGATCTGGAGCGAGCTGGCGGATCTGCGCGAGGGCGACCGCTATCTGATCGTGAACCCCTTCTTCCACACCTTCGGCTACAAGGCGGGCATCATCGCGTGCCTGATGCGGGGCGCGACGATGGTTCCGCAACCGGTGTTCAACGTGGACACCGCCCTGGCCAACATCGCCGCCGAACGCATCTCGGTCCTGCCGGGCCCGCCCACCCTCCACCAATCCCTCCTGGACCACCCGGCCCGGCGCGCCCACGACCTCTCCGCCCTCCGCCTGGTGGTGACGGGCGCGGCGGTGGTCCCCCTGCAACTGGTGGAACGCCTGCGCACGGAGCTCGGCATAGCGACGGTCCTCACCGCGTACGGTCTCTCCGAGGCGAGCGGCATCGTCACCATGTGCCGCCGCGGCGACCCGCTGGAGACGATCGCCTCGACGTCGGGCCGGGCGATCGACGACACGGAGATCCGCGTCCTGGCCACCCCCGGCACGCCCGGCGAGGTCCTGGTCCGCGGGTTCAACGTGATGCAGGGCTACTTCGAGGACCCGGAGACCACGGCCGCCACGATCACCGTGGACGGCTGGCTCCGCACGGGCGACGTGGGCGTCCTCGACGAGGACGGCAACCTCCGGATCACCGACCGGATCAAGGACATGTTCATTGTCGGCGGCTTCAACGCGTACCCAGCCGAGATCGAACAGCTCCTCGGCCTGCACCCGGACGTGGCCGACGTGGCGGTGATCGGCGTCCCGGACCCCCGGTTGGGCGAGGTGGGCAAGGCGTACGCGGTCCGCAGACCGGGCGCGACGGTGACGGCCGAGGACCTGATCGCCTGGTCGAGGCGCGAGATGGCGAACTACAAGGTCCCCAGGGCGGTGGAGTTCGTGACCGAGCTGCCGCGCAATGCGAGCGGCAAGGTGGTGAAGGGGGAGCTGCGGGGGCGGGTGTAGTGGGAATGACTCGGGGCGACGGCCGGGCTCGGCGAGGGCGAAAACCTCGCGAGCACTGCCCGTGCAGTGGGCGGGCCTTCGTGGCGCATGCGGCGGGGGCCGTGCTGGACGACGCGAAGAAGGGCCCGACTGGTGGCTCGGGCCCTTCTTCACACGCGGGTGCGGCTCAGCCGGCGTGGTTCTCGTCCTGCGGGGTCACCACGGTGGCGTGAGTGTCCTGAGTGGTGACCGGGGTGTCGCCGGTCATGTGGCTGTCGGCCAGGGCCGGGGTGGCCGCGCCGAGGCCGAGGGCAACGGTGAACGCGGCGGCGATGAGCGTCTTCTTCGGGCGATACCGGTACCCCTCTGGCGGGAAGCGGTCGAACGTTGGCGCGATTGCGCTGACTGCACGCACGCAGACGTACGACGGCCGCGACGGCTCCCCCTCCGCGCCGCCGCGGCCGTTCCCCCGTACCCCGTCGAGAAAAGTCGTCAGTCCTTCGGCTCCGCAGTGGCGTGCATGTCGTCGGTTGTGGCGACGCCGCCCGTTGCGTGCATGTCCAGCGGCTTCACGGTTCCACCGGTGGCGTGCATGTCCTTGGTCGTGATCTGCCCTGCATCTCCGCCGGTGGCGTGCATGTCTTGGGGCTTGATCTCCGGGTCCTTCTTCGCGTCAGCCATGTTCGTCTGCTTCCCTTGGCGTCTCATGTGATCGGTCGGCGATGCCCGCCCGGCTGTTCCCCCGTGGACTGCCGGGCGGGCATCTCAGGGCCGCTCAGACTAGTGCTACGGCCTTTGTCTCAATCCGCTTGCCCCCCGACGCGGCGGATTGACATTCATGAGAATGCCTGGCCGTGATAAACGAACGATGAACGCTCCTCGGGCGAGGGTTACTCGGGTGCTGCCGGCGCTGCGGACGCAAGCAGGGCGCGCACCTCGGCGGCTTCGTGCGAGCCCAGCAGCTCGTGGATGGCCAGTGCTTCACGCCAGCACGCCTGTGCTCGGCCGAATTGGCCGATGTCGCTCAGGGCGCGGCCGAGCACAGCGAGCACATTGCCCCGCCGCCACTCGCCTCCGATGCCACGGAGCGAGGTCAGGGCCTGCTCGGCCTTGGTAGCCGCATCCGCCGAACATCCGGATGCGAGATCGACCTCGGAGAGGCGGAAGAGCGTCATGCCCTCCCAGAGGCGCTGGCGGCTGTCCTGGAAGATGTCCAGCGCCTCCAGCAGGCATTCCGTTGCGGTGGCGAAATGGCCGCTCTGGGTGAGAGCCATGCCCAGCGCATAGCGCCCGTTCGCGCTCCGGAGGGCGTGCCCCATGCTGTCGTAGATGTCTATGCCCTGCTGAGCCAGCGAGACCGCGCTGCCGGTGCGACCCGTGGCGAGGTGGATGCGCGACAGATTGCACAGCGCGCTCGCCTCACCCGGACGGTCCCCTATCTCGCGGAAGCGGTCGATGGCCAGCGTGAGGTACTTCTCGCCGTCATCGTGGCGATTCTGGTAAAGCGCCATGATTCCAAGGGCGTTCGGAGCCCAGCAGCCGGGCAGGGGGTCGCACTTCGCTTCGACGAGCCGCATGACCATCTCCGCCTCGTGCTCGGCCTGATCGAAGCGCCCTGATGTGTGGTGCACATCGGCCAGCGTCATCAGGGCCCGGACTTCCGTGCGTCGGTCCTGGGCCGCACGGGCGGCTTCCAGGACCGCGAACGCGGTCGTCTCGTACTGCTTCGAGTTCGCTCCGGACTCGCCGAGGTCGAGTGCCGACCAGAGCAGATCGACTCCGCGCGCCAGGGTCTGCGGGGTCTGCGGGACGGACGACTGGCGTACGCATGAGAGCAGCGGACTGGCCTCCGCGTAGAGCCAGTCGCGAGCGGCGTGCCGGTCGGTGAAGGACAGCCCCGCGTGCCTCGTCGGCTCAAGGTGGTCCACCAGCCGGTCCCCCGGCCGCTCCAGCGCGTACACCCCCGCCGCCGTCGCCAGGTAGAAGTCCAGCAGCCGCGACAACGCCGACTCCCGTTCTTCCAGGGGCTCTTCGCCCCGCTCCGCACAGGAACCGCGCGTAGAGGCGCACCAGGTCGTGGTACCGGTACCGCCCCGGCGCCGCCGACTCCAGCAGCGACGTGTCGACCAGGGCCTCCAGCAGGTCTTCCGCCACGTGGGCTTCGAGGTTGAGCAGGGCCGCCGCCGCGGCCAGGGAGATGTCCGGGCCGTCCGCCAGGCCCAGGAGGCGGAAGGCGCGGGCCTGGGCGGGCTCCAGCTGGCCGTAGCCGAGTTCGAAGGTGGCCTTCACCGCGAGGTCGCCGGCCTGGAGTTCGTCCAGGCGGCGGCGTTCGTCGGCGAGTTTGGCGGCCAGGACGGAGACGGTCCAGGTGCGGCGGGCCGCCAGGCGGGAGGCGGCGATGCGGATGGCCAGGGGGAGGAAGCCGCAGGCGGCGACCACGTCGAGGGCGGCCTCGCGCTCGGAGTTGACGCGCTCCTCGCCCACGATGCGGGTGAAGAGCTGGAGCGCCTCCTCCGGGGACATCACGTCCAGGTCGACCAGGTGCGCGCCGGCCAGGTCGACCATGCGGACGCGGCTGGTGACCAGGGCCGCGCAGCCCGCGGTGCCGGGGAGGAGGGGGCGGATCTGGGCCGCGTCATGGGCGTTGTCGAGGAGGACCAGGATGCGGCGGCCGTCGAGCGTGGAGCGGTAGAGCGCGGCGCGTTCGTCCAGGGAGTCGGGGATCGCCGAGTCCGCCGTGCCCAGCGCGCGCAGGAACGCGCCGAGGACCGTCTCCGGTTCGGCGGTGCGTGCGCCGGCGCCCTGGAGGTCCACGTACAGCTGACCGTCCGGGAAGTGCTGGCGCGCTTGATGGGCGACGTGCACGGCGAGGGTCGTCTTGCCGACGCCGCCGATGCCGGCCAGTGCCGAGACGGCCATGACCGAACCCTCGGCGGTCGCCAGCCGGTCGCCCAGTTCGCGGACGAAGGAGGCGCGGCCCGTGAAGTCCGGGACGGTGGCCGGGAGCTGGGCGGGACGCAGCGGTGCGGCGGCCGGGGCCGGTTCGTCGGCCGGGCGGGCCAGTTCCTCGTCGGCCTGCAGGATGCGCTGCTGGAGCTGGGAGAGCTCGGGGCGCGGGTCGACGCCCAGTTCGTCGGCGAGCAGCCGACGGGTGTCGGCGTACACCGCGAGGGCCTCGGCCTGCCGGCCGCTGCGATACAGGGCGATCATGAGGAGTTCGCGCAGCCGTTCACGCAGCGGGTGCGCGGCGGTGAGCGCGGTCAGCTCGGAGACCGCCTCCGCGTGGCAGCCGACCTCCAGATCCAGGTCGAGCCGGGTCTCGGTGAGCTGGAGCCGCCACTCCTCCAGCCGGGTGCGCTGGTTCTCGGCGTACGGGCCGGGCACGGAGGCCAGGGTCTCGCCGTCCCACAGACCGAGCGCCTTGCTGAAGAGACTGCGGGCCTGGGCACGGTCGCCGCCCGCGCGGGCCTTCTCCGCCTCGGCCACCAACTCCTGGGCCATGGTCAGGTCGAAGGCGTCGTTCCTGGTCCGGATCGCGTAACCGCCGGCGTCGCTGACCAGCGTCTGCGGGTCGAGGACCTTACGGAGCCGGGAGGCGTAGGTGCGTACGGCGGCGAGCGCCTGCGAGGGCGGTTCCTCACCCCAGATGGCGTCGATGAGTTCGGAGGCCGTGGCCGTGCGGCCGTCGCGCAGGAGCAGTGCGGTCAACAGAGCGCGCTGCTGAGGTGAACCGGACGGCAGCGCTTCTCCGTCCCGCCAGGCCCGTACCGGGCCGAGTACGGAAAAGCGCAGATAGGTGCCGTCGGCCGACTGCTGCTGCGGAGCCCGTTGCCCCGGAACACGCACGCGTGGCCCGTGGTCGTCACGGTCCATTGATGCCCCCTGTCCTGCTCGCCCCGCCGGTCCTGCCGATCGTGCTGGTGCTGTCTGTTTCGGATCGCCCGCCTTGTGCCGGTCCGGCACGGGTGGATCCGGATTGCTCGGTACCGCTGGTATCGCGCTCAACAGTCTGCCTTGTTCTGGGCGGACACGTCAGCACTGGGTGACTCTCTGCACAAGCCCTCGACAACGATTGCGGAACGGGGGCCGGTACAGATAGCTGACGGTTCGTCAGATCAACGCTACCGTGGGAGGCATGGAGACCTTCCCGAAGATCATCTCGGTGGACGACCACACGGTGGAGCCCGCTCATGTCTGGCGGGACCGGCTCCCGTCCAAGTACCTCGACCGCGGCCCGCGGATCGTTCGCGCACCGCTCAAGGAAATGACCTTCATGGGCGGCAAGTTCGCGCCTGTGATGGGTGCGAAGGGCGACGACGGGCCGATCGGCGACTGGTGGGTGTACGAGGATCTGCACCGCCCGCTCACCCGGCTCGACACCGCGGTAGGCTACGACCGGGACGAGATCAGGCTTGAGGTCATCACGTACGAGCAGATGCGCCCGGGTTCGTTCTCGGTCCCCGACCGGCTTGCCGACATGGACGTCAACCACGTCCAGTCCGCCCTCTGCTTCCCCACCTTCCCCCGCTTCTGCGGCCAGACCTTCACCGAAGCGAAGGACCGCGAGCTGGGGCTGCTCGGGGTACGGGCGTACAACGACTGGATGGTGGAGGAGTGGTGCGGCCCCGAGGCGCGGGGCCGGCTCATCCCGCTCACCCTGATCCCGCTCTGGGACGCGCAGCTGGCCGCGGACGAGGTCCGGCGGAACGCGGCGCGCGGTGTGCGCGCGGTGGCGTTCTCCGAGATACCTCCGCATCTCGGGCTGCCGTCCATTCATACGGACGAGTGGGATCCGTTCCTGCGGGCCTGTGACGAGACGGGGACGGTGATCGCGATGCACATCGGCTCGTCGTCGAAGATGCCGTCCACCTCGGCCGACGCCCCGCCCGCCGTCGGTTCCACCATCACCTTCGCCAACTGCTGCTTCTCGATGGTCGACTGGCTGATGAGCGGCAAGTTCGAACGGTTCCCGAACCTGCGGATCATGTACGCGGAGGGGCAGATCGGCTGGATCCCGTACATCCTGGAACGCGCGGACGTGGTCTGGGAGGAGAACCGGGCCTGGGGCGGTGTTGCCGACAAGGTCCACCGTCCGCCGTCGGAGCTGTTCGCCGAGCACGTCTACGGCTGCTTCTTCGACGATGCCTTCGGGCTGAAGAACCTCGACTCGATCGGCGTCGGGAACGTTCTGTACGAGACGGACTACCCGCACTCCGACTCCACCTGGCCCAAGTCGCGCGAGGTCGGCGAGGCGCAGATGGGGCATCTGGACGCCGACGTCGTGGACCGGATCGTGCGCCGCAACGCGATCGACCTGCTGGGACTGACGGACGACGGGCTGTGGGCGGGGCCCGGAGGACGGTAGGGGTGCAGAGGAACGTGACACCCGGGGTGTGGGGTGTCACGTTCCTCCGGCCCATGGGCGTCCGAGGGGGATCAGGCCCTGGTGACCGGCTCCTGGAGTTCCGTCACCCACTTGTCCCGGTCCTCGGGGCACTCCAGGCTGATCTCACGGGCGTATCCCGCGGACCGGTAGCCGTTGGCGTCGATCCAGCGGGCCAGGGTCTGGGCCGTCGGCAGGACGCCGTCCATCGAGCCCCGGTGGACAATGGTCGCCGCCTCGAACGGGGGCAGCTCGACCACCTTGATCCCGGTGTCGCCGAGCGGGCCCACCGGGGCGGAGACCGTCACCCCGGCGTGGACGACGACCGCGCCGCCCCCCTCCGGAGCATCTTCGTAGTGTGCGATCCCGGGGCCGCTCGGGCTGACGCCCACCGTGCCCAGCAGCGGGAAGAGCCGGTCGTACAGCGGGCCGATCACCGGAGTGATGTCCTCCGGTTCGTAGCCCGCCGCGGTGCCGGTCAGCTCGGCCACCCGTACCGCGGCAACACTCTTGACCATGACATCGTCCACAGACATGCGTCCCTCGCTCTCGATCGACCGGAGCCTCGCCTCGACCTGCGCCAGCCGTGCGGCCGCAGCCGCCATGGCCTCCTCCAGCTCCGCCCGCCGCAGCCGCAGCATCCCGCGCAGCTCCTTTGACCCCACCTGCTCGTCGAGGATGACCTGCACCTGCTGGAGCGTGAAGCCGAGATCCTTGAGCGCGATGATGCGGTTGAGGCGTGCGAGCTGGGCGGCCCCGTAGAAGCGGTAACCGGTGGCGGGGTCGGTGCGGTCGGGGTGCAGGAGCCCGATGGCGTCGTAGTGGCGCAGCATCCGGGCCGACACCCGTCCGTACCGGGCGAAGTCTCCGATGGTGAACATGATGTCTCCCACTGCAATGCTTCACACGGTGTCAAGGTCAAGCATCGCAGCGTCCCGATGCCGCGCCTCGATGCCGCCGAGAGGGGACAGGGCGGGAGAAAAGGCAGGAGCCCCGTTCCCCGCCGAGGCGGAGGAGCGGGGCTCCTTGGGTACTACTAGCCGGCCGCGATCGGCCGACCCGGGCAACTAGGCCGGGGTGACGTTCTCAGCCTGCGGACCCTTGGGTCCCTGAGTGACGTCGAAGTTCACGACCTGGTTCTCCTCGAGGGAGCGGAACCCGGACGCGTTGATCGCGGAGTAGTGGACGAAGACATCCGGGCCGCCGCCGTCCTGGGCGATGAAGCCGAAGCCCTTTTCAGCGTTGAACCACTTGACGGTTCCGGTAGCCATAAGCCCTCCTTGGGCCAAAGGGTTGCCCTGCTCCAGAACCTGCAAAGAAGTCTGAAAACTACAAAAGCCTGCGGGTTACATGCTCCGCAGGCTCTGTACTGCAAGGGAAACCAAACTGCAACTTGCGTCGAGCCTAGCACGCAGTGTGTACGGAGGGGTAGAGGGAAAGATCACTTCACTCGGATGTTTGATAGCTGTGCCGATGAGCTGACGAAGTGGGTGTCCCGGAGGGTGTTGCGGAGGCCTCTTCAGGCGGTACGGGGGAGGGCTTTGGCGCACTCCCCGGGGCGGTGTCGAGGCGCCCCCGGGAGCGGGATCGGGTGACGCCCCGCGCACCCGGTGCCGTCCGGGCGGTGCCACGGGTCTAGCCTCGCGATGTGGACAATTCAACCGTCTCAATCGTCGCAGGCGACGACCGTCGCAGTCGGCCGCGCGTCGGCCACATCCAGTTCCTGAACTGCCTCCCCCTGTACTGGGGACTGGCGAGAACCGGAACCCTGCTCGACCTGGAGCTCTCGAAGGACACCCCGGAGAAGCTCAGCGAGCAGCTGATCAGGGGCGATCTGGACATCGGCCCGGTCACGCTGGTGGAGTTCCTCCGCAACGCCGACGAACTGGTGGCCTTCCCGGACATCGCGGTGGGCTGCGACGGGCCCGTCATGTCGTGCGTGATCGTGTCGCAGGTGCCGCTCGACCAGCTGGACCGGGCCCGGGTGGCGCTCGGTTCGACCTCGCGCACCTCCGTGCGTCTGGCCCAACTGCTGCTCGCCGAGCGGTACGGGGTCAGCCCGGACTACTACACCTGCCCGCCGGACCTCGGCGTGATGATGCAGGAGGCGGACGCCGCCGTGCTGATCGGCGACGCCGCGCTGCGCGCCAACCTGCACGACGCACCCCGGCTCGGTCTCCAGGTCCACGACCTGGGCCAGATGTGGAAGGACTGGACCGGGCTGCCGTTCGTCTTCGCGGTCTGGGCGGCCCGCAAGGACTATCTGGCGGCCGAGCCCCACCACGTGAGCAAGGTGCACGAGGCCTTCCTGGCCTCGCGGGACGTCTCCCTGGAGGAGGTCACCAAGGTCGCGGAGCAGGCGGCGCGCTGGGAGGCCTTCGACGCGGAGGTGCTGGAGCGGTACTTCACGACCCTGGACTTCCGCTTCGGCCCGGACCAGCTGGCGGGCGTACAGGAGTTCGCGCGCCGGGTCGGTCCGACGACCGGCTTCCCGGCGGACGTGAAGGTCGAGCTGCTCGGCGGCTGACCGGGCGGGCGGGGCGGGGGCGGGACGCCGGATGTGCGCCGAGTACGCCGTGCGCGGGAATGGCCGGGGCTATAGGGGAATCCTGTACCTCTGCGGTTGATATCTCTTCCCGCGCCCGCTCTCACCTCTTCTCCCGGTCCGGCTATCGATTCGGGTTAATACGCGTCGAACGGCCGATTCCCGGATGGTGTCCGGGGAGAGTCCCGGTCGTGTTCCGGAATCGCTCGGGTGAACGACGCATTCACGCCTTTTGTTGTGTCGAAAGCCGTTGTTCGTTCCCTTAAGGGTGAAATCGGCGGATGGTTTCCTCTGTGACCCGATGACCTTCGCCCCTAGGCTTCGGTCGGAGGTCCGGCCGGTCCACAGGGGGAGTCCACATGCAGCCGCTCGAAGCCGGCGAACCGCTGACCATCGGTGCCTACCGACTGCTCGGCAGGCTCGGTGCGGGCGGAATGGGCCGGGTCTATCTCGGGCGCAGCGCGGGCGGACGTACCGTCGCGGTCAAGGTCGTGCACCCCCACTTCGCTCTCGACGAGCAGTTCCGGGCCCGCTTCCGGCGGGAGGTGGACGCGGCACGGCGGATCGGTGCGCAGTGGACAGCGCCCGTCCTGGACGCCGACCCGGACGCCCCCATTCCCTGGGTCGCCACCGGCTATGTGGCCGGGCCCCCGCTGTCCACCGCGGTCGCCGAGCACGGGCCGCTGCCCGAGCACGCGGTGCGGACGCTGGGTGCCGGACTCGGGGAGGCACTGGCCGCGGTGCACCAGCAGGGCCTCATCCACCGCGATGTGAAGCCGTCCAACGTGCTGCTCGCCCTCGACGGCCCCCGGCTGATCGACTTCGGAATCGCCCACGCCATCGGTGCCACCGCCTCGCTCACCTCCACCGGGGTCTCCGTCGGCTCGCCGGGCTACATGGCACCCGAGCAGATCCGGGGCGTGGACATCTCGGGCGCGGCCGATGTCTTCTCGCTCGGCGCGGTGCTCGCGTACGCGGCGACCGGTACCGCCCCCTTCCTCGGCGACTCCTCCGCCGTACTGCTCTACAAGGTGGTGCACGAGGAGCCCGAGCTGGGGGAGCTGGAGGGGGAGCTGCGGGACGTCGTCGCCGGGTGCCTGGCGAAGGACCCGGAGGACCGGCCGACCCCCACGGAGCTGGCCCGGCAGCTGGCGCCGGGCGGGGCGGCGGCGCTCGTGGCGGCGGGCTGGCTGCCGGGACCTCTGGTGCGCGAGGTCAGCCGGGCGGCGGTCGCACTGCTGGACCTGGAGCCGCAGGACGCGCCGGTGCAGTCGGGGCCGGTGCCGTTCAGCAGTGCGGCGTGGGGCGCGAACGGCGGGGGTGGTGCGGGCGGTGGGTTCGGTCCGCCGATCGAGCCGTTCCCGTCGCATGAACCGACCCGGCCGCCCCGGCCGAACGGGCCGCCCTCATGGCCCGCGACCGCCGGTACGGCCGGGCCGGCGGGGTCGACCGGGTCGTCCGGGCTGCCCGGGCGACGTACGCCCGACCCCCGTTTCTCCGTCACCGTCAGCGCGGACTCCGCCCCGCCCCGCCCCGATGCGAACCGCGGCCGGAGGCTGAGCTGCACCGTCGCCCTCGCCGTGGCGGGCGCCCTCGCCGCCGTGACCGTGGGCAGTGCGTACCTCTTCGATCTGATGCCGGGAGGCAGTGGCAGCGACACCGCCGAGAACGGCGGTGTCGGCCACACCCCGCCGGCCGCCACGCCCTCCGGGCAGCCGTCGCAGCCCTCGGGCTCGGGTACGGGTGGCCCGGAACAGATCAGCGAGCTCCCGAAGGCGTTCATCGGCACATGGAAGGGCCCGATCACCGAGAAGACCTCCGGGCAGTCGCACGGCATGCTCACCGCCGTGTTCACCGAGGGGAAGAAGGGCGCGGACGTGGTCCGTATGACCACGGAGGTCAGCGCTCTCGGAGTGACCGTCCGCTGCAACAGCGTCGCCAGCCTCTCGTCCGGCACCGACAAGGAACTGACGCTCCGGGAGCGCGCCGACCCGGAACGCCCCGGCGACCCGACCCTCTGCACCTCCACCACCACCGACGTCCACTTCACGCGCGCCGCCGACGGCACCCTCCGCTTCCGGTCGGAGGAGAGCGGCGCGGGACGTCCGTACGGCACGCTCACCCGGTCCGGCAGCTGACCCCGACAGGGGCTGGCGTAGGGTGAACCGGTCCGTAGATCCGTTGAAAAACCGCCGAAAGGTGACAGCCCGGTGACCGAGAAGGCCGACCTCCAGCCCATCCTCGACCGAGCCGCCGAAGGCGGTCGGATCACTCCGGAGGAGGCCCTCGACCTCTACCGGTCGGCGCCGCTGCACGCACTGGGGGCGGCCGCCGACGCCGTACGCCGACGCCGTTACGCCGGTACGGAACACATCGCGACGTACATCATCGAGCGCAACATCAATTACACGAACGTGTGCGTCACGGCCTGCAAGTTCTGCGCCTTCTACGCCGCGCCCAAGGACACCGCCAAGGGCTGGTCCCGCGACCTCGACGACATCCTGCGGCGCTGCGCGGAGACCGTCGAACTCGGCGGTACGCAGATCATGTTCCAGGGCGGGCACCACCCGGACTACGGCGTCGAGTACTACGAGGAGCACTTCTCCGCCATCAAGAAGGCGTTCCCGCAGCTCGTCATCCACTCGCTCGGCGCCTCCGAGGTCGAGCACATGGCCCGGATCTCCAAGGTCTCCGTCGAGGAGGCCATCCAGCGCATCCACGCCGCCGGTCTCGACTCCTTCGCCGGGGCGGGCGCCGAGCTGCTGCCGGCCAGGCCGCGCAAGGCGATCGCCCCGCTCAAGGAGTCCGGTGAGCGCTGGCTGGAGATCATGGAGGCCGCGCACCGCCTCGGTGTCGAGTCCACCTCCACCATGCTGATGGGCACCGGCGAGACCAACGCCGAGCGCATCGAGCACCTGCGGATGATCCGCGACGTACAGGACCGCACGGGTGGCTTCCGCGCGTTCATCCCGTACACGTACCAGCCGGAGAACAACCACCTGAAGGGCCGGACGCAGGCGACGCTCTTCGAGTACCTGCGGATGATCGCCATCGCCCGCATCTTCCTCGACAACGTCGCGCACATCCAGGGCTCCTGGCTGACCACCGGCAAGGAGGTCGGCCAGCTGTCGCTGCACTACGGGGCCGACGACCTCGGCTCGATCATGCTGGAGGAGAACGTCGTCTCCTCGGCCGGTGCCAAGCACCGCTCCAACCGCCTGGAGATCATCGACCTGATCCGCAAGGCGGGCCGCGTACCGGCGCAGCGCGCCACGACGTACGAGCACCTCGTCGTCCACGACGACCCGGCGAACGACCCGGTCGACGAGCGCGTCGTCTCGCACATCTCGTCCACTGCGATCGAGGGCGGCACGGCCCATCCGGAGCTGAAGCTCCTGAACGCCAACTGAGGCCGCTTTGCTGACGGTTCATGCCGCCGACGCGGTGCACGGCGCCCCGGACGGGGCGGACTCCGTGGCTGTGGACGGCGGTGTGGTCGTCGCCATCGGTACATACGGGGAGCTGACCGCCGCCCGCCCGCAGGCCCGGGTCCGGCGGTGGTCCGGCCTGATCACCCCGGGGCTGCTGAACGCGGGGGCACCGGCGCTGCTGGAGGCCGACTACCACCCGGATCCGCGCGAGGCGGACGAGCTCGGCGGCGACCCGCTCACCGGTGACGCGCTCACCGCACTCGGCATGGACGACGCCCGCTGGGGCGCGAGCGCCCGGCGTGGGCTGCAACGGATGCTGCGGCACGGCACGACCGCCGTCCGGGGTCCCTTCACCCGCCCCGCCGTGCGCACGGCGGTCGCCCGCTCGGGACTGCGTGTCCATCCCCCGGGACCGGCACCCGAACCCGTTTCCCTCGACCCGTTGGCGTCCGTACCGGAACCGGCCGATGCGTTCGCGGCGGTACTGGCCGTCGGAGGGCCCGCGGATCTTGCGGTGTTCGGCGTACGGGACCTGGTGGCGCTGCGCACCGCGGGCGCCGGGAGCTGCACGGCGACGGTGCTCGGCGGGCGGCTGGTCTTCCGTCGCAGCTGAGGTCTGTCCGGCCGTTCGGGGGATCCGTCACGGCACCGACGGGCCGCCCAGGTAATGCCCCTTGGCGTCGTACGGCCAGGGGTTGGAGACGCACCCCTTCAGCCCGTAGATCTGCTGCATCATCGCGGGGGCGGGGCGGCCCTTGCCCGGGCAGGTCTCGTGGCCGTGGCCCAGCCAGTGTCCGACCTCGTGGTTGATGATGAGGGCCCGGTAGTCGGCGAGGGGACCGTGGAATTCGGGTGATCCCTGCTGCCAGCGCTTGAGGTTGACCATGACATCGGCGCCGACCCGGCAGTTGACCTCGCCGTGGGTGTCCAGGCCGCCCCGCCCGCAGATGGCGTCGGTGGTCCTGGGGGTGGCGATACGGATGACCAGTCCCGCCGGACCGTGGGTCACCTGGCGGAAGGTGTGCTCGCCGTGGTGCGACCAGCCCCGTGGCGCGGCCAGGATGCGGGCGATCTCGGCGGCGGCACGGTCGGGGTCGACGCCCGAACCGTCCTCCACCTCGACCCGGTAGGCGTTGCCCTTGCCGGTGTCCGAGGCACCTGCGCGGGCGACGGTGAACGTGCCGATGTCCGACGAGGTCCCGGACGCGGACGGTGCGGCCGTCTTCCCCTCGGCGTCGGTGCTCCACCGGGGCCCCACCACCGCGGCGGCGCAGATCAGCGCCGCCGGGACGACAACAGCGACGAACAGCCCTTTCCGGCCGCGTTCCGGCCGTAGCCGCCGACGTGCCCCCTGTGCGGACATCTGGGCTCCCCCCTGGTTCCCGATGGCTCTGTGTTCTGTGTTCCCTTCTGTACTGACTGTCGGTGGACCCGATTGGTTCAGTCCATCCGGGGCCGACTCGCGACCGGCGCGAAGCACCGCGGTCCGGGCTGCTTGAATGGGTGGGTGACCCGAGCCTCCCTGGACAAGCAGCCGCACGAAGTCGCCACGATGTTCGACGACGTGGCGGCGAACTACGACCTCACCAACGATGTGCTGTCGCTCGGCCAGGCCCGGCTGTGGCGCAAGGAGGTCGCGAAGGCGGTGCACGCCCGACCCGCGGAGAAGGTCCTCGACCTGGCCGCGGGCACGGCGACGTCCTCGCTGCCCTTCGCCGCGACGGGCGCGTACGTCGTGCCCTGCGACTTCTCCCTCGGCATGCTGCAGGAAGGCAAGAAGCGCAACTCCTGGCTCCCCTTCACCGCGGGCGACGCCACCAGACTGCCGTTCCGCGACGAGACCTTCGACGCGGTGACCATCTCCTTCGGGCTGCGCAACGTCCAGGACACGGATGCGGCGCTGCGCGAGCTGTACCGGGTGACGAAGCCGGGCGGCCGGGTCGTGATCTGCGAGTTCTCGCAGCCGACCTGGACGCCGTTCCGCACGGTGTACACCGAGTACCTGATGCGGGCACTGCCGCCGGTCGCGCGCGCGGTGTCGTCCAACCCCGACGCGTACGTCTATCTCGCCGAGTCCATCCGCGCCTGGCCCGACCAGGCCGGACTTGCGGCGAAGCTCCAGCGGGCCGGCTGGTCGAAGGTCGCCTGGCGCAATCTCACCGGTGGTGTGGTGGCACTGCACCGGGGCGTACGGACCTGAAGCAACACTCCGGTGAATCCCGTCGACGGGAACCGGACGGTTTCGGCATCGCCCCGTCCGTCCGGTCCCCCGACGACATCGACCGGCCCCGCCGTCACGGAGTCAGGCCCAGCCGGAAGCAGACCACTTCCCGGCCCTGCCGCGGAGTCGTGAAGCGCTCCGCCCGCTCCATCCCCAGCCGCCGGGCCACGGCGATCGACCGGTCGACATCGGGGAGCCCTTCGGAAGGTCGATCAGCAGGCCCCCATAGACTGCACGGGACAGGTGCCGCGCGGCACGCGATTTCGAGTCTTCGGGAGATCCGACCGTGACCGAGCAGCCCCTCTCCGAACACAGCGCGGATGTGATCGTCGTCGGGGCAGGCCCGGCCGGCTCCACGACCGCGTACTACCTCGCCAAGGCCGGACTGGACGTTCTGCTCCTGGAGAAGACGGCCTTCCCCCGCGAGAAGGTCTGCGGCGACGGACTCACCCCGCGCGCCACCAAGCAGCTCGTCTCCATGGGCATCGACATCTCCGAAGAGGCCGGCTGGCTGCGCAACAAGGGCCTGCGCATCATCGGCGGCGGCGTCCGCCTCCAGCTGGACTGGCCCGATCTCGCCTCGTACCCGGACTACGGACTGGTCCGCAAGCGCGACGACTTCGACGAGCAGCTGGCCCGCCAGGCGCAGAAGGCGGGCGCGCGGCTGTACGAGCGCTGCAATGCCGGCGCCCCGATCGTCGATGACCGAACCGGCCGCATCACCGGCGTCAACGCGAAGCTCGGCGAGGAGAAGACCCCGGTCACCTTCCACGCCCCGCTCGTCGTCGCCGCCGACGGCAACTCCACCCGGCTGTCGCTCGCCATGGGCCTGCACCGCCGTGAGGACCGCCCGATGGGCGTGGCCGTGCGGACGTACTTCACCTCGCCCCGCCACGACGACGACTACCTGGAGTCCTGGCTGGAGCTGTGGGACCGCCGAGGCCCCCAGGACCGGCTCCTGCCCGGCTACGGCTGGATCTTCGGCATGGGTGACGGCACGTCCAACGTCGGCCTCGGCATCCTCAACTCCTCCTCCGCCTTCAAGGAGCTGGACTGGCGCGAGGTCCTCAAGGCCTGGTGCGCGTCCATGCCGGAGGACTGGGGCTACACCCCGGAGAACATGACGACACCGATCCGCGGTGCCGCCCTCCCGATGGCCTTCAACCGCCAGCCGCACTACACCAAGGGCCTGCTGCTCGTCGGTGACGCGGGCGGCATGGTCAACCCGTTCAACGGCGAAGGCATCGCGTACGCCATGGAGTCGGGCCAGATCGCCGCCGACGTCATCGTTCAGGCCCACGCCCGCGCGACCCCGGCCCAGCGCGAACTGGCGCTGAACAACTACCCGAAGGTGCTCAAGGAGACCTACGGCGGCTACTACACGATGGGCCGCGCCTTCGTGAAGCTGATCGGCAATCCGAAGGTCATGAAGGTCGCCACCCAGCGCGGCCTGACGCACCCGCTGCTGATGAAGTTCACGCTGAAGATGCTCGCCAACCTCACCGACCCGACGGGCGGCGACGCGATGGACCGCATCATCAACGGGCTGTCGAAGGTGGCCCCGAAGGCCTGAGCCGGTGAGCGGCCGGGAGGGCGCGACCGGCCGCATCGTGGACCGGTTCCGTCTCGTCCTTGGGCACCGGCACCGAGCCGTCGTACGACGGGACCCCCACGTGCCACTCCTGCCCGACCCCGAAGTACTTCCGTGCGACATCGCCGAGTTCGGTGTCGCCGAGCTTGCCGCGCAGGCTGACGAAGAGGACCGTGCGATGGGTGTTGCTATTCGCTGGGCATCACACTTTCGCGCGTGAGGAGGCAGAAGGGGTGCCCAACTGGGTCTGCGTATACGCGATAGCCGATCGGCTTGTCCGACCCTTCGAGCAACGTGGCGCCCAGGGCGAGCACCTTCGGCTCGGCGAGGTCCAAGTCGTCGACCATCACATCGACATGCATCTGGGCCGGACGATCGGGGTCGCGCCACCGTGGCGACCGGAAGTCGCCGACGCGCTGGAAGGTCACGATCTCGGTGCCTGTCGTGCTCCTGAGTACTACGTAGTCAGTCGTGTCTTCCACTCTCGACAGCGACAGCAGGCTCTCGTAGAAGCTCGCGAGCTCGGATGGGTCAGGGCAGTCGATGACGAGAGAGAACAGGCGTCCGATCATGTTGATCACTATGCCGCGCTCGGGGGAAGAGGGCTACGTGATCGGGTGCGGTGCCCGGCGGGCCGGGCACCGCGCTCACCTGACCGACACCCGGCGTTCCTCGTCGGACTCGGTGCGCTTTCCGCCGGTGGCGACCACCCGGCCCCTGGGCCCGCGTCGCAGCAGTCGGCGGGTGAGGCCGGATTCGTAGCGGGGCTGGAGCAGCAGGATCAGGCCCACCGCGCAGACGAACGCGACCCCGAAGAGCATCCAGGACTTGGCGCCCCGCGCCGAATAGGCCACGATCCCGAACGAGAACAGCGCCGACCAGAAGTACATGAGCAGTACGGCCCGGCGGTGCGAGTGGCCGAGCTGGAGCAGGCGGTGGTGGAGGTGGCCCTTGTCGGCGGCGAAGGGGGACATTCCGTTCCACGTACGCCTTATGACGGCGAGCACGAGGTCCGCGACGGGCAGCGCGATGACGGACAGCGGCAGCATCAGCGGAATGTAGACCGGCACCATCGCGGCCGACCCGGACCTGCCGTCCAGGGACTGGTTGAGGAGGCTCGGGTCGACCTCGCCCGTCACCGAGACCGCGCATCCGGCGATGAGCAGGCCGAGCAGCATGGAGCCCGAGTCACCCATGAAGATCCGGGCCGGATGCGAGTTGTGGACCAGGAAGCCGAGGCACATGCCCGCCAGGATCGCGGAGATCAGCGTGGTGGACGCGGCGGCCTCGATCCCGTAGCCGTACCAGAGCCGGTAGGCGTACAGGAAGAACGCCGTCGCCGCGATGCCCACCGTGCCGGCGGCCAGCCCGTCGAGCCCGTCGACGAAGTTGACCGCGTTGATGGAGACGACGATCAGCCCCACGGTCAGCAGCGTGCCCTGCCAGTCGGAGAGGTAGATCCCGTCGGTGCCCGGCACCGGGAGCCAGAGAATCGTCAGCCCCTGGAATGCCATCACCCCGGCGGCGAGCACCTGACCGCCGAGCTTGACCAGCGAGTCGACGCCCCATTTGTCGTCCAGGACGCCCAGCAGCCAGATGAGTGCGGCGCCGGACAGAAGCGCCCGCGGCGTCGAGCTCTGGGTGAAGATCTCCTCCAGGTGCGGCAGGTGGGAGGCGACCAGCAGTCCGGCCACCAGCCCGCCGAACATGGCCACGCCACCGAGGCGCGGAGTGGGTTCACGATGGACGTCCCGTGCCCGGATCTCGGGCATCGCGCCGACCGAGATCGCGAACTTCCGTACGGGGCCGGTCAGGATATGGGTCACGGCCGCCGTGATGAACAGCATGAGCAAGTAGTCCCGCACGGGCGGCCTCACATTCCGGCCCAGCGGGCCGATACCTGAGCCCGATCGATGCCCTCGCTGCGCCCTGGCGAGCCTAACTCATACGTTTTTCTGTGCGACGGGGTGTGGGGCGGGACGGTGGTGGGTGCGGGCATCGAGCGATACGTACGTCAGCGGGCGGACGTGCCATTCGATGTGCCGGCCGCCCCGCAGCATGAGCGTGAACCCGCAGGGTTCGCCGCGGTGGAGGGCCCCCAGGGCCTGCACCCAGCCGCCCTGGTCCGACCAGTAGTGGGCGCGGATCAGTTCGCGCGGCGTGAGGCCGAAGAGATGGTTCGCCCGGAGCTGGATCCGGATGGCGCGGACGGCCTCTTGGGGCGTGGCCAGGATACGCAGGTCGATCGGCTCGGGGACGAAGCCGGTGGCGGGGCCGTAGCGGAGGGCCTCGAACCGGTAGCCGCGTTCGACGACCGGCTGTAAGGGGGTGAGGGACGTACGCATCGTCGACCGTCCGATCGCAGCGGGCGCGCTGGATGGCGCGAGAGCAGGGGGAGGTGTGGCGTCGCGCGGCACGGCGGGGTGAGTGGATCCGCCGTTCTGGCGACGCAGTGTGACGGTAGCGCTACGAGAAAGCGTGGCGCAACTATGCCCCGGGGCATAGTTGGCCCAAATGGCAGGAGAGTCCCCGCCCTGTCCGGGCGGGGACTCTCCTGAGGCAGGCGGGAAGGCGTTACTGGACGAAGTGGTCGAACTCGCCCGCTTTGACGCCCTGGATGAACGCGGCGAACTTGCTGCGGCTCGTCCTGGTCACCACGCGCGGGTCGTCGCTCTCGCGCACCAGGATCTCCTCGGCGTGCCGCGCCACCTCGACGCACTGCTCTCCGCCGCCACCGGAGAACGACGACTTCTGCCACTCGATGTCTGCGCTCATGCTGCGGATTATCACAGGTCTCGCGTGATGTGGTGAATGAAGCTCCGCGACTCCTCGGGGGCGAGGCTGACCCGCTGGGCGAAGTCGAGTTGCATGCGGTACCGGTTCAGATCGGCCACGACGTCCAGCTGGACGCCTCCGAACGGGGCGTCGATGTGGACAGTGTCCAGCTGCGGCGTTTCCCCGCCCGCGTACAGCACGGTCTGTGTCACCTCGACGAACTTCTCGCTGGCGAACGGGATCACGCGCACGGTCACGTCCGGTCTGTCTGCCGCCTCCAGGAGGCGCACCAACTGGCCGCGCGCGACCTCGCGGCCGCCGACCCGCATGCGGAGGCCGGCCTCGTGGACGATGACGTCGAACTTCGGTGGCTTCTCGCGGTCGAGCACGGCCTGCCTGCGCATGCGGTGCTCGACCCTCGCCTCCACCTCGTCCTCGGGCAGCTTGGGCAGTACTCCCTCGAACAGCGCCCGCGCGTACTGCGGCGTCTGGATCAGTCCCGGCAGCGTCACGGACTGGAGGCAGCGCATATGGCTCGCGTGGTGTTCCAGCTCCGCGATGTTCAGAAATCCCGGTGCCAGTACGCCGCGGTACTCATCCCACCAGAACTGGCCTCGGTACTCCCGCGATATGGCGCACAGCGCCTCGATCAGCGGGGCGTCGTCACATGCGTAGAAGCTGGCCAGGCGACGGATTCGCGCCTCGCTGATGCCGATGCGGCCCGCTTCCATGTGACTGATCTTCGCCTGATCGGTCGAGATGAGTCCGGCGGCCTCACGAGCGGTCCTGCCGGCCTGCTCGCGCAGCTTCCTCAGTTCGCAGCCCAAGCGTGTTTGGCGTGCGGTCGGGTTGTCCCTCGGTGGCATGTCACCATCCTTCGTCCCCGCGCAGTCTTGCGTGGTGCGGCTGTCCCGGTCCACCCGATCGCGTGAAGTAGCGGGGGCAATCTTGCTACTGGGCTTTCCTGCGCCCTATGGTCCCAGTGGGCGACGCTCAAAAGCGTCAGGGGCCCGAAGTGCAGCCGTCCGCAAGCGAGTTGAAAGCTCGCAGGACCCGGCCAATGCCACGGACCGCGCCCACCGCACGACGCCCCCGGAGACCGCCTCACGCAGGGAGACCGCGCCATGACCCCCGTAACCGCTCCGCCATCACCCGTCCCCTACCTCCCTCAACGCGGCGAGCGATACCGGCTCGTCGTGCCGAACGCCCCCACCGCCCCCAAGATCGTGCGGGACTTCGTGGCGACCGTGCTGTGGGCCACGGGGCACCCACGCCTCGTCGACGACGCCCGGCTCTGTGCGAGCGAGGTCGTCTCCAACGCGTACTGCCATACGGACTCGCCGCAGGTCCGGGTGGAGGTCACCGTCAATCACCGGCAGGTGACGGTGTACGTGACGGACGACGAACCCGGCCGCCTGCCCGCACCACCGCCCCCGCGCGCTCCCGGGCCGGAGGCCGGTGCGGACGAGGGCGGCCGGGGACTCGTCCTCGTGGACGGGATCGCCGCCCGGTGGGGGACCACCGCGTACGGGGCGCGGTCGCCGCACTCGAAGACGGTGTGGTTCACCCTCGCCGCCTCCGGACTCTGAGGCCCCCCGACCCGCACGAGGGGTGCGAGGTCCTCATCCGCTGCCCTGCCGGGAGAGAACCCGGGCACCTTCATGGCGCACAGCCGACTGAACGGGCACGGTGCGAGAGCTGTGCGCGACAACGGCCCTCGGGGAGTTCTTCTCCCGTACGACGAGCAGCCCTGCCAGCACCAGCAGTACCCAGAGCACCGGACCGAGCGGGTTTCCGGGGGAAATGAACCCCTGCGCGGCAAGTCCGAGGAGGCCGCCTGCGGAAAGCACGGCCGCGAGAACGACCTTGCCGAGGCTCATATCCGATGCCCCACCGGAACGGCGACGGAATTCGAACCGGCCGAAAATTCTGGTGAAGCACACCAGGAAGAATCCCGAAACGCCGACCCACAGCGGTGCCACCGCGAACCACATCGGGCTGCCGGGCGTCGGTGTCGCGAAGCCGAGTCCGACCATTGCGATTCCCGCCGTCATCACGAGCGCGGGCATGTGCCAGAGGTACAGGGTCATGAAGCGGGTTCCGCACCATTGCAGGAAGGCGGTGGCCAGCGGACGTTCGGCGAACCGCGTCATGGCCGGCTTGAGTGTCAGCCAGAGTCCGAGCTGGCCGATCGTCAGCGTCATCATCACCGCGGTCGGAGGGCTCATGTTGGAGACCGGGGCCCCGGGCATTCCGATCATGGACGCCGGGTAGGGCCCGAAGAACACAGCGGCTGCGGTGAGTCCGAAGCCGACGGCGGCCAGACCCGCCGATGTCCACCTGCTCCGCATGCGCAGGCCGCCGTCGGCGTAGTGGAAGCCGAACTGGTGGGCTGCCAGCCAGACGAACAGGGCGTTCAGGAAACCGATCGCGGGGCTGACCTCGAAGCGCAGCACATCGACGACCAGGGCGCAGACGGCGAGTACGCCGATCACACGCCATCCGTACCGGCGGTACCACCTGAACATCACCGGCGTGAGCGCGACCACGAGCACGTAGACGGCGAGGAACCAGAGCAGCTGCCCGGCTATTTTGCCCGCCATCAGCACCGGTTGCTGAGGCACCCCCGCGGCTATCAACGCGTGGGGCAGCAGCAGCCACACGGCTGCCAGGGGTATGACCGGCATCAGGAGACGCGCAATTCTGCTCCTCAGCCAGGTGCGCACCGATTTCGCCGTTCGGAACGAGAAGAAATTGGCGGCTCCGCCGGCGAAGAACACCATGGGCATGACCTGCGTCAGCCATGTGACAATCCACCAGCCGGGACTCGCAAGAGCGTTTCCGGCGCTCAAATGCCCATCCCCATAGGCCAGTACGGGCATGAGCCAGTGCTGGGAAATCACCGCCAGCACGCAGAGTGCCCTGATGACGTCTATGAAGGAATCGCGACCGCGACCGGGCGAATGAGCGTGCGTTTGCTGCATGCAATCATCGTGCAGTCAGCGGGCGATACGGGCAGTGAAGCGGCCACCCGAATTCATTGGGGTGCCAGCACTGCGTGCCATGGTGGGGTTCTCCCCACCTGGCCACGGTGTGGTCACCCTCGCCGCGCCCGGACGCCGAGGCGTCCCGAACCTGTCCCCGTCACGACCGCCACGACCACCACAAGAGCCGCGGTCGCGCCGCCCAGCAGCATGACCGCCGACACGGACAGGCGGTCGAGGGCGGCCCCGCCCGCCAGGGCGCCGATGGCGAGGGTCGCCTGGAAGGACGTGGTGAAGAGGACGGACGCCGCTTCGGGCGCGTCGGGGGCGGCCCTGGCGAACCACGCCTGTGAGCAGACCGGTACCGCACCGTAGGCGACACCCCAGACGACCAGCAGCGCGACGGCTCCGGCCTCCCACCTGCCCAGGACCGGGAGCAGCGCCGTCGCGGCGGCGATCATTCCCGCGGCGAGGCAGATCGCGGTGCGCGGACGGCGCGACACAAGTGAGCCGCCGGCGAAGTTGCCGACGATGCCGGCGGTGCCGTAGACGAGCAGGAACACCGTGATCAGCGCCGGGTCGGCGCGGGTGACCTGTTCCAGAAACGGAGTTACGTAGGTATACGTGGCGAAGTGGGACAGGACGATGAGGAAGGTGAGGAGCAGTGCGAACCGGGTTCCGGTCCGGCCGAGCACGGTACGGAGCACGCTCGCGCGGGTGACCTGCGTCGGGGGCAGGGCCGGAATCACCAGGAGCATCAGGGCCAGTACGCCCACGGTCAGCACCCCCATGACGACGAATGCCGTCCGCCAGCCGGTCACGCCGCCGATGAACATACCGGCGGGGACGCCGAGCACGGAGCCCAGCGGGACCGCCGAGAAGATCACCGCTGTCGCCCGGCCGGCCGATGCCGGGGGGACCAGCCGCCCGGCCAGTCCGGCCCCGATGGACCAGAAGCCGCCGATGGTGATCCCGACCATCACCCGGGAGACCAGGACGAGGCGGTAGTCCGTCGCGGCGGCCGTGAGGAAGTCGGCCAGGGCCAGCAGGAGCATGAAGGCGCAGAGCATCACCCGCCGGTCGACGCGGGCCGTCACCACGGTGACCAAAGGGGCCGAGACCGCTGCGAGGAGTCCGGGCATGGTCATCATCAGGCCCGCCGTGCCGTCCGAGACGGCGAAGTCGGACCCGATCGACGTCAGCAGACCGATGGGCAGGATCTCGGTGGTGACGATCGAGAAGATGCCCAGCGTCACGGTGACGACGGCGACCCGGCCGCGCAGGGGAGTGCGGGGCGGGGCGGCGGCCTGTTCGGAGGGGGTGGTGGCTGCGGTGGTCATGGCGGGCGCCGTCCTGTGCTCGGTGACGAGAGGGCTGTTCACCCCAGTTCACAGGCGGCGGTGGACGGTGTCCGGCAGGTTCGCGACGTCAACGACGCCTGCCGGGGGCGATGTCGCATTTCGGCGGGTCCATGGCGGTCCGGGGTGGTCCGGGCGGGCCGGGGCCGGAAACGGCGAAGGGCCGTCGCTCCCGAGCGGGGGAGTGACGGCCCTTCGCCGCGCGCCGAGAAGGCGCTTGTGAATTCGAGAACTCGCCGGACCCGGTGGGCTCGGTGGACTCCGCGGAATCAGAGAACGCGGACCGCACCCGACGGCGGGTCGTAGGAGAGCGGACGCTGCACCACACCGGTGCTGGAGTTCTGCGCGCCGACGAACTGGCCGCCGCCCACGTAGACCCCGACGTGGTACGCGCTGCCCGCGCCGCCCCAGTACAGGATGTCGCCCGGCTGGAGGTTGCTCAGGGAGACCTGGGTGCCCGCGGTGGACTGGGCCTGCGAGACACGCGGCAGGTCGACGCCGACCGAACGGAACGCGGCCTGGACGAGACCGGAGCAGTCCCACGAGTTGGGGCCGGTGCCGCCGGACACGTACGCGTCGCCGACCTGGGCCTTCACGAACGAGATGACGGACGCGGCGGAGCCGGTGGCGCTCGACGAGGAGGAAGAGGAAGAGGAGGCCGAGGCCACGCCGGTGCCGGCGGAGGAGCCGGAGGACGCGCTGAGCGTCGTACGGGCGGCGGTGCGGGAAGCGCGCTCGGCGGCTTCCGCCTTGGCCTTGGCGGCCGCCTCCGCCTTCTTCTTGGCCTCTGCCTTGCGGACCGCCTCGGCCTTGGCCTTCTTGGCGGTCTTGGCCGCGGTGGCGGCTGCGGCGTCCTCCTGGGCCTGCGTCTGCAGGTCCTGGGCGACCTGCTGCGTGGCCTCGGCGGACGCGGCGACGGCGGTGGAGAGCCCGGCGGTGATGGTGGGCATCTCGATGGTCTGGGTCACCGGCTCGGCCTGGGCGGGACCGGCAGCGGCTGCGACCGCGATGGTGCTGAGGACGCCACCGGCAACTCCGGCCCGCAGCGCCGTCTTCGGCGCGTTTCGGCGGGGCTTCCGGTGGCTGGGTATGTGAGCGGTGTGGGACATGAGTACTAGCGCTATCAGGGCGCCGGGGCTCCCATCAAGAAACGTGTGTTGCGACACAGTTACGTCCGGAATCTGTGAATCCGCTTTCCGGTGACCCTTATTGACGCCGTAACGGGCAAACCGGGCACGCTTGATCACCGCTGTGATCACGGGCTTTCGGTAATACGCCCGAATTGCCCGCCGCTTACCATCCGTTTACACCGATGGCCAAGCCCGCTTTTATTGAAGCCCGGATGGAGTGACGCAGGTCACAGCGTGGCTGCGGTGTGGGCATGTGGGCGCGCCGGGCATCTGAGGCGGCGTCGGATCCCGGGTGGCCGTCCGTTCATCCGGAAGATCGTGAATGTGTGCACACGTCCACTTCGCTCCCCGGAGACCCCCCGCGCGGGTGAGCTCAGAGCGGGACGGGCCCCCTTATCACTCTCGGGCCGTCCATTGCCAATTTGCCCGAGCGGGTATCTGATTGTTAGGGAAACACCTTCCTGACCAGCACAGACAACATCGAATGTCACGTCTCGTGATCACCCGGCCGCTTTGCGTACGAAGATCACCGCTGAGGCGGCTTCGTGGCTCTTCGCCGGGTGGTGGAGATCACAAACTCGTTGTCGTACCCCGTGTCGCAGATCACAGGACGGCGGGCATAGGATGCGGGGCAGTCGGGCTTGTGAACTGCCTCACATGTGCACGATCTTGGTGGGGTGGCGAGCCGAATCGCCCGATGCGGTCCAACGGTCAAGGACGACTGGAAGGAGCGAGGAGCGTGAATGCCTACGCGCCCATCCTCGTGCTCGGCGCCCTCGGGGCAGGGTTTGCGATCTTCTCCGTGGTCATGGCCACGCTAATCGGCCCAAAGCGGTACAACCGAGCAAAGCTCGAAGCGTACGAGTGCGGTATCGAACCCACCCCCACTCCAGCCGGAGGCGGCCGCTTCCCCATCAAGTACTACCTGACGGCGATGCTCTTCATCGTCTTCGACATCGAGATCGTCTTCCTCTATCCCTGGGCGGTCACCTTCGACGCCCTGGGGATCTTCGGGCTCGTGGAGATGCTGCTCTTCGTGCTCACCGTCTTCGTCGCCTACGCGTATGTGTGGCGTCGCGGCGGCCTGGAATGGGACTGAGGGGCTGAGGGGCACACCATGGGACTCGAAGAGAAGCTGCCCAGCGGCTTCGTGCTGACCACTGTCGAGCAGGCCGCCGGCTGGGTGCGGAAGTCCTCCGTCTTCCCTGCCACCTTCGGCCTCGCCTGCTGCGCCATCGAGATGATGACGACCGGAGCCGGGCGTTACGACCTGGCCCGTTTCGGGATGGAGGTCTTCCGCGGATCGCCGCGACAGGCGGATCTGATGATCGTGGCGGGGCGGGTCAGTCAGAAGATGGCGCCCGTCCTGCGGCAGGTCTACGACCAGATGCCGAACCCCAAGTGGGTCATCTCCATGGGAGTTTGTGCATCATCGGGCGGGATGTTCAACAATTACGCCATTGTTCAGGGTGTTGATCATATTGTCCCGGTTGATATCTACTTGCCGGGCTGCCCGCCGCGGCCCGAGATGCTGATGGACGCGATCCTCAAGCTCCACCAGAAGATCCAGAGCTCCAAGCTCGGGGTCAACGCGGAGGAGGCCGCCCGCGAGGCGGAGGACGCGGCGCTCAAGGCACTGCCCCTGATCGAGATGAAGGGGCTCCTGCGGTGAGTGAGAACCAGAACCACGACCAGCAGAACAACAACGGTGTACCCGCGCCGCGCGACGAGACCGGCGAGGTCATCGGCGTACGCAAGGGCATGTTCGGCGCCAACAACGGCGGCGACACCACCGGCTACGGCGGCCTCGTCCGCACGGTGGCGCTGCCGGGCGCAACGTCCCGCCCGTACGGCGGCTGGTTCGACGAGCTGGCCGACGAGCTCGAAGGGGCCCTGGAGGAACAGGACCTGCTTCCCGAGAACGCCATCGAGAAGACCGTCGTCGATCGCGGCGAACTCACCTTCCACATCGCCCGGGAGCACCTCGTCCGGGTCGCCCGGACCCTGCGCGACGACCCGGCGCTGCGCTTCGAGCTCTGTACGGGGGTGAGCGGCGTCCACTTCCTCGGCGACAAGGGCCGGGAACTGCACGCCGTCTACCACCTGCGCTCGATCACGCACGGCCGGCTGATCCGCCTGGAGGTGTCGGCCCCGGACAACGATCCGCACATCCCGTCCCTCGTCGAGGTCTACCCGACCAATGACTGGCACGAGCGTGAGGCATACGACTTCTTCGGGCTCGTCTTCGACGGGCACCCCGCCCTCACCCGGATCATGATGCCGGACGACTGGCAGGGCTTCCCGCAGCGTAAGGACTACCCGCTCGGGGGCATCGCCGTCGAGTACAAGGGCGCCCAGATCCCGGCTCCGGACCAGCGGAGGTCGTACTCCTGATGACTACTCCCCACGCGACACCCAGGGCCACGACCGAGGGGACTGTATATACAGTCACCGGCGGCGACTGGGACGAGGTCGTCGAGTCGGCGGTCAAGTCCGACGACGAGCGCATCATCGTCAACATGGGCCCCCAGCACCCGTCCACGCACGGGGTGCTGCGGCTGATCCTGGAGATCGACGGCGAGACCGTCACCGAGGCCCGCTGCGGCATCGGCTACCTCCACACCGGCATCGAGAAGAACCTCGAATTCCGGAACTGGACCCAGGGCACCACCTTCGTGACGCGTATGGATTACCTGACGCCGTTCTTCAACGAGGCGGCGTACTGCCTGGGCGTCGAGAAGCTCCTCGGCATCGAGGACCAGATCCCCGACCGGGCCAGCATCCTGCGCGTGCTCCTGATGGAGCTCAACCGGATCTCCTCGCACCTGGTGTGCATCGCCACCGGCGGCATGGAGCTCGGCGCCACCACGATCATGATCTACGGCTTCCGTGATCGTGAACTCGTTCTCGACCTCTTCGAGCTGATCACCGGCCTGCGGATGAACCATGCGTTCATCCGGCCCGGCGGACTCGCCCAGGACCTGCCGCCCGGCGCGATCGACCAGCTCCGCGAGTTCGTGAAGACCATGAAGAAGAACCTGCCGGAGTACGACAAGCTCGCCACCGGCAACCCGATCTTCAAGGCCCGTATGCAGGACGTCGGCTATCTCGACCTGACCGGCTGCATGGCACTCGGCGCCACCGGCCCGATCCTGCGCTCCGCCGGACTCCCGCACGACCTGCGCAAGACGGACCCCTACTGCGGATACGAGAACTACGAGTTCGACGTCCCCACCGCCGACAGCTGCGACGCCTACGGCCGCTTCCTCATCCGGCTCGAGGAGATGCGCCAGTCGCTGCGGATCGTCGAGCAGTGCATCGACCGGCTCGCCCCCGGGCCGGTGATGGTCGCCGACAAGAAGATCGCCTGGCCGGCTCAGCTCGCGCTCGGTCCGGACGGGCTCGGCAACTCGCTCGACCACATCAAGAAGATCATGGGCACCTCCATGGAGGCCCTGATCCACCACTTCAAGCTGGTGACCGAGGGCTTCCGCGTCCCGGCCGGACAGACGTACACCGCCGTCGAGTCGCCCAAGGGCGAGCTCGGCGTCCATGTCGTCTCGGACGGGGGCACCCGCCCCTACCGGGTCCACTTCCGCGACCCGTCCTTCACCAATCTGCAGGCCATGGCGGCGATGTGCGAGGGCGGCCAGGTCGCCGACGTCATCGTCGCCGTCGCGTCCATCGACCCCGTGATGGGAGGCGTCGACCGGTGACCGAAACACGTCAGGAAGTCAGTCTGGGGATGCCGCAGCTCCCCGCCCCCGCCTACCCGGCCGAGGTGCGCGCCAGGCTCGAAGCGGACGCGAAGGAGGTGATCGCCCGCTACCCTGGCAGCCGCTCCGCGCTGCTTCCGCTGCTGCACCTGGTGCAGTCCGAGGAGGGCTACGTCTCCCGTACGGGCATGGCGTTCTGCGCCGAGCTGCTCGGCCTCACCACCGCCGAGGTCACCGCGGTCGCCACCTTCTACACGATGTACCGGCGCAAGCCGAGCGGTGACTACCAGGTCGGTGTCTGCACCAACACGCTGTGCGCGGTGATGGGCGGAGACGCCATCTTCGACCGGCTCAAGGAACACCTCGGCGTCGGCAACGACGAGACGACCGAGGACGGCAAGGTCACCCTCGAACACATCGAGTGCAACGCGGCCTGCGACTTCGCTCCCGTGGTGATGGTCAACTGGGAGTTCTTCGACAACCAGACGCCCGAGAGCGCGATGCGCCTGGTCGACGACCTGATCGCCGGGCGCACCGTCGAACCCACCCGTGGCGCGCCCCTGTGCTCGTACAAGGAGACGTCCCGGATTCTGGCCGGCTTCCCCGACGAGCGCCCGGGCGCCGTCGAGGCGTCCGGCGGCGCGGGCCCCGCCTCGCTGGTCGGCCTCCGGCTCGCCAGGGGCGAGGAGCCGCACCCGAGGGTCGTCGCCCCGCGGGGTGAGTCGGGGCACGCCGATGCCCCGCAGGACCCGGAGCACCCGTCCGGCCCGACAGGCGAGGAGGGAGAGTGATGACGTTGGCAACCGAAATCAACGACAACGGCAGCGGGGGCAGCCCCGAGAAGCTGCTCGTCCCCGTCCTCTCCGCCTTCTGGGACCAGCCGCAATCCTGGACCCTGGAGACCTACCGGCGTCACGAGGGGTACGAGGGTCTGCGCAAGGCCCTCGCCATGTCGCCGGACGACCTCATCGCCTACGTCAAGGACTCCGGTCTGCGCGGCCGCGGAGGCGCGGGCTTCCCCACCGGCATGAAGTGGCAGTTCATCCCGCAGGGCGACGGCAAACCGCATTATCTGGTGGTCAACGCCGACGAGTCGGAGCCCGGGACCTGCAAGGACATCCCACTCCTCTTCGCCAACCCGCACAGCCTCATCGAGGGCATCGTGATCGCCTGCTACGCGATCCGTTCCTCGCATGCGTTCATCTATCTGCGCGGTGAAGTCGTCCCCGTACTGCGGCGGTTGCACGAGGCCGTGCGCGAGGCGTACGAGGCGGGCTTCCTCGGGACGAACATCCTGGGCTCGGGGCTCGACCTGGAACTCACCGTGCACGCGGGCGCGGGCGCGTACATCTGCGGTGAGGAGACCGCGCTGCTCGACTCGCTCGAAGGGCGACGCGGCCAGCCCCGGCTGCGACCTCCCTTCCCCGCGATCGCCGGTCTGTACGCCTGCCCCACTGTGGTGAACAACGTCGAGTCCATCGCCTCGGTTCCCGCGATCCTGAACCGGGGCAAGGACTGGTTCAAGTCGATGGGCAGCGAGAAGTCCCCGGGCTTCACGCTGTATTCGCTCAGCGGGCATGTCGCGAGCCCCGGCCAGTACGAGGCCCCGCTCGGCATCACGCTGCGCCAGCTGCTCGACATGAGCGGCGGCATGCGCACCGGCCACCGGCTGAAGTTCTGGACCCCGGGCGGCTCCTCGACCCCGATGTTCACCGACGAGCACCTCGATGTGCCACTCGACTACGAGGGTGTCGGCGCCGCGGGTTCCATGCTCGGCACCAAGGCGCTCCAGTGCTTCGACGAGACGACCTGCGTGGTGCGGGCCGTCACCCGCTGGACCGAGTTCTACGCCCATGAGTCCTGCGGCAAGTGCACACCGTGCCGCGAAGGCACCTACTGGCTGGTCCAGTTGCTCCGAGACATCGAGGCCGGCAAGGGACAGATGGCCGACCTCGACAAGCTGAACGACATCGCCGACAACATCAACGGCAAGTCCTTCTGCGCACTCGGTGACGGCGCCGCCTCGCCGATCTTCTCCTCGCTGAAGTACTTCCGCGAGGAGTACGAGCAGCACATCACGGGCAGGGGCTGCCCCTTCGATCCCGCCAGGTCGACCGCCTGGGCCGACGACAAGAACGCTCACCAGGGGGTGAACGCATGACAGTCACCACGAGTGCGCCCTCCGGGGGCGGCGAGGCGGCCCTTCCGCCCGAGGACCTCGTCACGCTGACGATCGACGGCATCGAGATCAGCGTGCCCAAGGGCACCCTGGTCATCCGGGCCGCCGAACTCCTCGGCATCGAGATCCCGCGCTTCTGCGACCACCCGCTCCTCGACCCGGCCGGCGCCTGCCGCCAGTGCATCGTCGAGGTCGAGGGTCAGCGCAAGCCGATGGCGTCCTGCACCATCACCTGCACCGACGGCATGGTGGTGAGGTCGCAGCTCACCTCGCCCGTCGCCGAGAAGGCGCAGAAGGGTGTGATGGAGCTGCTGCTCATCAACCACCCGCTGGACTGCCCGGTCTGCGACAAGGGCGGTGAGTGCCCGCTGCAGAACCAGGCGATGTCGCACGGCGGCGCCGACTCCCGCTTCGACGGCAAGAAGCGCACGTTCGAGAAGCCCGTCCCGATCTCCACCCAGGTGCTGCTGGACCGTGAGCGGTGTGTGCTCTGCGCGCGCTGCACCCGGTTCTCCAACCAGGTGGCGGGCGACCCGATGATCGAGCTCCTGGAGCGCGGTGCGCTCCAGCAGGTCGGCACGGGCGAGGGCGACCCCTTCGAGTCGTACTTCTCCGGGAACACCATCCAGATCTGCCCGGTCGGAGCGCTGACCTCGGCGGCGTACCGGTTCCGCTCCCGGCCCTTCGACCTGGTGTCGTCGCCGTCGGTGTGCGAGCACTGCGCGGGCGGCTGCGCGACCCGTACCGACCACCGGCGCGGCAAGGTCATGCGGCGGCTCGCCGCCAACGACCCCGAGGTCAACGAGGAGTGGGTCTGCGACAAGGGCCGCTTCGGCTTCCGCTACGCGCAACAGCGGGACCGGCTCACCACTCCCCTGGTACGCAACGCGGACGGTGTCCTGGAACCGGCGAGCTGGCCCGAGGCGCTGGACGCCGCGGCCGCCGGACTCGCCGCCGCACGCGGCCGGACGGGTGTCCTCACGGGCGGCCGGCTGACCGTCGAGGACGCGTACGCGTACAGCAAGTTCGCCCGGGTCGCGCTGGACACGAACGACGTCGACTTCCGGGCCCGGGTGCACAGCAGCGAGGAGGCCGACTTCCTGGCCGCCCGCGTGGCCGGGCGCGGCCGGGATCTGGACGGCACGGGTGTCACGTACACCTCGCTGGAGAAGGCCCCGACGGTGCTGCTGGTCGGGTTCGAGTCGGAGGAGGAGGCGCCCGGCGTCTTCCTGCGGCTGCGCAAGGCGAACCGTAAGCACGGACAGCGCACGTTCGCCGTCGCCTCGCACGCCACGCGCGGCCTCACGAAGGCGGGCGGCACGTTGCTTCCCGCCGCCCCCGGCACCGAGACCGAGTGGCTGGATGCGATCGCGGGCGGCGTCGGACTCGACGGCGACGGAGCCGCGGCGGCCGAGGCGCTGCGCGGCGGGGGCGCCGTGATCGTGGTCGGTGAGCGGCTGGCGGCCGTGGCCGGGCGGGC
>NZ_FMDF01000027.1 GCF_900091955.1 Streptomyces sp. Ncost-T10-10d | reverse complement strand
CGAGCAGGACGTAGCGGGTGGAGCGCTCGACCAGGGTCACGATCGCGCTCTCACTGCGGGGACCGACGATCAGGTCGCCTTCCCAGTGGCCGGGAACCGCCCGGTCGGCGACCTCGGCGGGACGCTCGGAGATCATCACCATCTCGTCGACGAACCGGCGGGTGCGCTGGTCCGGGCTGCGGTGCGGCTTGCGACGGGTGCGCCCGGTGCGCAGCGCGGCCGCGACTTCGCGGCGCAGTCCGCCACGGGCCTGGACGTAGATTGCCTGGTAGATCGTTTCCGGACTCACGCGCATGCTCTCGTCGTCGGGGAACTCGATGACCAGAGCGTGACAGATCTGCTCGGGCGACCACCGTTCCCGCAGCCTGTCCGCGACGAACCGGCGGAGCGGGCCGTCCTGGGCGAGCTTGGAGTCCTTGGGGCGTGACCGGCTCCTCGCCCATGCTCGCTGGGCCCGGTGCGGCCGGTAGACGCCATCGACCGACCGGGCGTCGACCTCCCGCTTGATCGTGGAGGCCGGTCGGCCCAGTGCCCGTCCGATCGCGCGCAGCGACCGGCCTTCACGGTGCAGATCGGCGATCAGCTCTCGCTCGGTCACCGTGAGGAACCTGGGGTGTAGCTCGGCCTCGACCGTTGCGAGGGATGACTCCGAAGCGGTGGCGACGATGGTGGTCACACCGGTCTTGTAGTCGATGCGGCGCCCGTCGGGGTGCAGGCGCGAGTGGCCGATCTGCCGGATACCGCGGTCCCAGTCCTCAGCGGTGCGCTCATGGACGCCGGCCTGCGCGGCGGCCTCACGGCGCCGGACTCCCGCCGCACGCAGCCGCTCGTACTCCGCCCGACCGGGGTGGCCGGGCCTGCGAGGCTTGCCGCGACCGCGGATTCCGGCCTGACGAGCCCATCCGAACGCCGTGTTGCGGTTCACTCCGACTGCACGAGCCGCAGCAGTGATGCTGCCGTTCTCCTTGTCCAGTGCCTCGAAGAACCTCGCCTTCAGCACCTCGAAATCCACGATCCCCGCAACTCCCTGAACTCCAGGGTGTTGCGGGGATCAATAGAACCCGCCT
>NZ_FMDF01000213.1 GCF_900091955.1 Streptomyces sp. Ncost-T10-10d | reverse complement strand
CGGCCCTGCTGCCTTTCCCAGCCCCAGGACATCGGCCAGGAGGCGAGGACCTTGTCCAGGTCCGGGGACAGGAGGTGGGTGCTGCCAGGCTTGGAGCTGACGGCGACCGCGCCGTCCGGGAGGACGGCCAGGGTCGCCGTGTCGCCTTCCGGTATGGCCGACGGGCCACCACCCGGCACCGCCTGTCCGAACACGGCGGTGGCGGTGGGCTTTCCGTCGGAGCCGTGGCGGGTGATCAGCTGGTAGCCGAAATCCTGCTCGGCGGGGTCGGCCGCGCCGGCCGCGTGCGCGCGGTAGCGGCGCAGGCCGGTCAGCACGTAGGTGTCGCCGACCGCCGTCGCGACCGCGTGATCGACCCTGAATCCCCATCCGCCGGCTTCGGGGTCGAGACGGTGGACCTCCAGCAGGGACGCGGGCGCGGTGATCGGCAGCAGTGTCATACCGGCATCATCTCCCCTGCCACCGACAACTCGCGCCGAGACTGCCGCAAGACGTTCACGCGACCGGCTTCCTTTCGGGTGCAGCCGACCTGGGGCCCCGGCGGCTACCGGCTGGGGGACCGGGATCCGCTGGGGCGGGCCTGGGCGAGGGAGGGGAGTGACAGGTAGTGCTGCCAGCCGGGCGCCCCCGGTCCTCGCGGTCGGCGATGGCGCACTCGGGTTCTGGAAGGCCCTGCGTGAGGTCTTCCCCACCGCCCGCGAACAAAGGTGCTGGGTTCACAAAACGGCCAACGTCCTGGACGCCATGCCGAAGTCGGCCCAGCCCGCGGCGAAGAAGGCGATCCAGGACATCTACAACGCCGAGGACCGCGAGCACGCCGAGCGGGCCATTCAGACCTTCGCCAAGCTCTACGGCGCGAAGTTTCCCAAGGCCGTCAAGAAGATCACCGACGATCAGGACGTCTTGCTGGAGTTCTTCGACTACCCGGCCGAGCACTGGATCCACCTGCGGACCACCAACCCGATCGAGTCGACCTTCGCCACCGTCCGGCTCCGCACCAAAGTAACCAAGGGCGCTGGCTCCCGTGCCGCTGGCCTGGCGACGGTGTTCAAGCTCGTCGAGTCCGCCCAGGCGCGCTGGCGGGCCGTCAACGGAGCCCACCTCGTCCCGCTCGTCCGCGCCGGGGCCCGCTTCGAACGCGGCCAGCTCATAGAGCGCCCCGAGGCGGTGGCGGCATAACGGGAGCCCTCACTGTTCTGGCTAACGGGCTGCCCGACGTGCGGAAGACAACCCTGAGCCCGCACCCTGTCCCGGCACCCGGGCCTACCGCCAATCAGCAAGATTATTGGTCGCCTGATGGATGCCGCCCACCCGTTCTTGCCCTTACAGGTTCTTACGCATGGACATCGACGACACTTCGTAGCCGCTGTGGCGATACATTGCGATGGCCGCCTCGTTGCCTCCGACGACATTCAAGGCAAGCGCTGTCTTGCCCTCGCGAGCGACGAGCTCCTCGGCGGCTGCGAGGATGGCAGATCCGTATCCACGGCGTCGGAACGGCTCGAAGACGTTGATGTCGTACAGCCACGCGGAGCTAGCGGTGCCCGACGCTTGGCCCGGATCCGGACCGATCCACGCGTTCCCCACCACCTCGCCCGATCCGTTCTCCGCCATCACGAGCTGATGACCGGCTGTGTCGGGGCCGTCAGGGAGGAACTTGGCCGTGCCGTGCCTGACCCGTTCTCGCGCCAGTTCTTCCGGCATGAACTTGCCGAGCGCACGAGCCGCCTCGGCTTCACGATGCTCAGTCGCCGCGCGATACTCCGTCGGCGTCATCTTCCGCAAGGTCACCTGCTGCGCATCCATGCCGTCATCTTCAACCGGTCGCTTGTAACAGCGCTACTGGTTTCCAAGCCCGATGGCCCTCGCCGTCACCACCACGCTCAGCCACAACGCCAACGACTCGACCCACAGGTTTTGACAATTGCTCCCCACCCTCACCGCGCCGGCCCTGTTCCTCACTGAGGCAGACGGCCGCCCCGGGGATCACGTGCACCCCCAAATAGCGTCCCTCCAGGACCCTGACCTGCCTTCACGATGGCGGCAGCTCAGTGTTGAGTCGCTCGGCAGGCACTCGCTCGATGCGGGTCCAGCCCCTCCAGCCACGCTCCTCCAGAATCGCCAACAACCGCGCGGCGTGCGGTGAGGGCTCGACCATGGTCGAGTCCAGCAGGTCGACGAACTGGTCGTCGATGCCGTCGTCGGCGCCCACCTCGCCGGCCTCCACGGCGCGAATCATCAAGCGCTCCATGGTGTCGGCGACCTCGACGATCCGCGGATCGTCGGCCGGCCAGTCGAGTGCCCCGCTGAGAAGGCTGTAGAGCTTCACCATGTCGGGGTCGTCCAGCTCCTCGTGCTTCTTGGCGATCACGGAGTCGATCGAATGCGGCACCTGGGCAGCGATCATGATCCAGGCGTCCCGCTCCATCTCGATGTACCGCTCCTCAACGCCGAGACCGCGCAGCCGGTCGAGGTAGTCCACAACGCTCTGCGGAAGCGCCAGGTGCTCTCCGGCGGCAAGCCTGGCGAGGCGGCTGCGAGTGTCCTGCAGCCGCCGGATCTCGGCGCGCAGGGCCTTGTCGATCTCCTGGACGCCGCCAGCGAACTCCTCCAGGCCGGCGTCGAGGAGTTCCTGCACCCGAGCCAGCGGCACGCCTGCATCAGCCAGGGTGCGGATCCGGATCAGTCGCACGACCGCGACAGCGTCGTAGGTCCGGTTTCCGGACCGGTCGCGCTCGGGCTCCGGCAGCAACCCGATCCGGTGGTAGTGGCGTACCGCCCGCACCGTCACCCCGGCGTACGCTGCAAGCTGGCTGATGGTGAGCATGGGTCCCAGCCTGCCTCAGGCGATCTTCCGGCGATAGGCGGCCATCGCGAAGACGTACGCCACGACGAGGATGCCGACGCACCACGCGAGGGCGGTCCAGATGTCGTCGCCGACCGGCTTCTGGGCGAACAGGTTGCGGATCGTGTTGACGATCGACGTCACCGGCTGATGTTCGGCGAACCAGCGCACCGGGCCGGGCATCGTTTTGGTGGGCACGAACGCCGAACTGACGAACGGCAGGAAGATGAGGGGGTAGGCGAACGCGCCCGCTCCCTCGACCGATGACGCGGAGAGCCCGGGGATCACGGCGAGCCAGGTCAGCGCCAGGGTGAACAAGAGCAGGATGCCGGCGACCGCGAGCCATGCCGACACTCCTGCACCTGAGCGGAAGCCCATGAGCACAGCGACGCCCACGACGAGCACAAGAGCGATCAGATTGGCGACCAGCGAGGTGACGACGTGGGCCCACAGCACACCCGACCGAGCGATCGGCATGGACTGGAAGCGCTCGAAGATACCGCTCTTCACATCGGTGAACAGCCGGTACGCCGTGTAGGAGATGCCTGAGGCGATGGTCATAAGCAGGATGCCGGGCAGCATGTAGTTCACATACGAAACCGACCCGGTATCGATGGCGCCTCGATGCCCAGGCCGTTGAACCGGGCGTCCGGGATCATCGCGGCCAGCTCCAGCGCACGGTCCCTGCTCGCGACGTCGACCAGGTAGTAGCCGCCCCCCAGGAACCCCTTGGCCTCCAGGTAGGGACCGTCGGTGACGACCGGCACACCGTCGCGGACGCGGATCACCGAGCTCTGGGACGGGTCGGCCAGCGCCTCGGTGCCGATCATCTCGCCGGACTCGCCGATCGTCTTCATGAATGTGCCGTGGCCGTCCATGATCTCCTGGCGCTCGGCGTCGGTCAGTTCCTCCATGATGGCCGGGTTGATGTGCATGATCAGCAGGAACTTCATGTCCAACTCCTCACCGTCGTGGCGCCCGGTCGGGCCCCGTCATGGGGTGGTCGTCGCGGGCCGACCGCTCTTGACATGCCGGCGGCGGGTTGAGCAGATCATGATTCTGCCGGTACGGGTCAAGATCCGTCGATCGGCTCCGGCCTCACGGTGACGATCCAAATTTCACCACTGTTATCGCCATCACAGGAGGAACACGTGGCTCAGCTACTGAGAGTCCAGAACTTCAACGTCTCGAGTGACGGAATCGGTGCCGGTGAGGACCAGACCCTCGAGAGGCCATTCGGTCATGTCGAGCCCGAGAGGCTGTTCGCCTGGGCCGGCGCCACGGCGAGCTGGCCCATGCGCACCGACCCCGGGGGCAGCCGGGGTCTCGACGACTACCTCACGCGGGACTACGCCCGCAACATCGGCGCCGAAATCATGGGCCGCAACAAGTTCGGGCCCCAGCGCGGGCCCTGGCACAACCACGAGTGGCGCGGCTGGTGGGGTGACCAGCCCCCGTTCCGCACCCCGGTGTTCGTCATGACCCACCACACACGTCCTTCGTTCACGCTCTCCGACACCACGTTCCACTTCGTCGCCAGCGACCCAGCCACGGTCCTCGAGCAGGCCCGGGAGGCGCCGGGGGCAAGGACGTCCGACTCGGCGGCGGAGCCACCACCATCCGGCAGTTCCTCGACGCCGACCTCGTCGACACCCTGCACATCGCGGTCTCGCCGCTGAAGCTCGGATCCGGAGTACGACTCTGGGAGTCCCCCGATGAGCTGCTCGACCGGTTCCACCTTGAGGTGGTGCCCAGCCCGAGCGGGGTGACGCACCACCTGTTCTGGCGAAAGTGACCGGACCTCAAGGCTGCCCCCGGCCGGCTGTTTTGCCTCCCGGGGCTGCCCTGAGGCGGGCCGCCGAGCGATGGCTACTCAGCGTTACTTGTCGGGCTACGGCAGCTATACGAGAACCGGGCCT
>NZ_FMDF01000140.1 GCF_900091955.1 Streptomyces sp. Ncost-T10-10d | reverse complement strand
ATCTGAGGGCCGTTGCGGCGGTGCTGGTCACAGCCACTCGTTCACGGCTGCGACCAGCACAGTCGCCTCGTAGCGGACGGAGAGCATGTCGTACCTCGCGGCCACCGCTCTGTGCCTTTTGAGGCGGTTGATCCCGCACTCGACCACATGGCGCTCGCGGTGATCCACCGCGTCGAAACGCGGCGGTCGGCCGCCACGGGAGCCGATCTTCCTGCGGTTGCGGGCCTGGTCAGCCTTGTAGGGGATGGTGCGGCGGATTCCACGGCGGCGCAGGTGGGCGCGGTTCTTGCGGGAGGAGTACGCCCGATCAGCGCGTACTCGATCGGGGCGGACGCGTGGCCGGCCCGATCCGATGCGGGGTACGCGGACATTCTCCCCTGGTACGCGCACCGGACCTGAGGAAGCCATGCCCGGCACATCGTCGATCCACCTGTGAGGTAGACATGAAGAGGCGCATCTTCACCGGCGTCACGCTCGCGGCGCTGTTCGCCCTGACCGGATGCGGCAACGACGACCCAAAACCCAAGGCGGGAGCAGATCGCAAGGCCGTCTAGGCATACATCGCCGCCCTCAACGAACGGGACTCGGACGCGCTGCTGAAGCTGGACGGCACCACCGGACCGGACGCGGAGCGGGACGCCCGGAAGGTCATCAGCAAGAAGGGCGGCCGCGGCCTTCAGGCAGAAGGCATCGAGATCGACTACGACCTGGGCCCCGATACCGGCTCAGCAAAGATCACTGCCAAGGACAGCAGGGGAGCCGACTACCGCGAGAACCTCACCATCATCCGCGACGGTAAGCAATGGCACCTTGTGATCCTGCCGGCACCGGCACCGGTCGGCAGCTCAAAGACGCCGGCCCGTACGACAGTTCCGTCCGACGCGGCCGACGCCTCGAAGCCCGCCCCCGGCTGACCAAGGCCACGAAGGGGCCACGGACCGGCCGTTCCGTGGCCCCTTCGGAGCAAGTACTCCCCGGCTGCTCCCACGGAACACAGCCGTGTGAGGCGGGAGTTCGGCGTGACGTGATGGCATCCACCGGTTACCGAAAGGGCATCGCCCGACGATGACGAGTGCCCGATGCGCGTCCTTCAAGTCCTGGCTCTCATCGCCGAGTCACCCTGCGTCACCAGGTCGTCGAACAGGGAACCCGTCGCAGGACGTCACCACCTGTATGCCGCAGCGGGGGCGGATTCTGCATACACCCCCGTCAGGCACGCCACCAATGAGGGATCGCGAACATCAACGGGGCAGCACGACCCACGACTTGGTGCCACGCTGCGGTGGAGAGGCCTCACAGGCGCCCCACTCCCCGCCCCAGTCGTCCACGACAGCCGCCAACAGCCAGAGCGCGCGCCGCCGCCTCGTCTCGCAGAGTGCGGCCATGTCCGTTTCTGGATGCTGGGGATGCTGGTCCCAGACGAGGAGGCGGAGCGCGTCGTCGCGGTGGCGCAGGGATACGTAGAGCTCCTTGTCCGGGCTCATCCTGGCGGTCACGGTGATGAGTTCGGCGACCGCGAGCGTGGCCGGCCAGATGTACGGAGCGAGCCCGTGTGCCTTGAGAGCGGCGCCGATCGCGGTACGGCCGATGAGCGCGCTGCGGATGTCGCCGGGGAGGGTGAAACTGAGCGCGAGCCCGCGCGCTGGGCGGCCCTTGGAGCGCAGATAGGGCCGGGGGTACTGCTGCGGGTTGGGATGCGGGCTGCCGGGATGCGGATACGGGACCGGCGTACGCGCCTCGGCGACGGCCGGGCAGAGTGCGGCGAGTGAAAATGAGTGCATGGCTGAATCCCCTGATGCGGGTGGCGAGTTGGCGGTGTCTCTCTTTCGCGTGGGTGCGCACGAGTGGCTCACGCGGTTGCGTTGCGGACGAGCAGTGGCCTGTCTCCCTGACGCGGGCCTGCCTCTCCCAGGGCAGGAGGTTGCGGGCAGGACCGCGCGATGCGCTTCCGGCTCGTCGTCGCTGTGTGAGCGGTGCGTTACTGAATGTAGGGTGCGGTGGGTCATATTGGCCACTCAATCCTCAAAAATTGACCCTTGCGTGGCTCAGGGCGCCATCCACACGGCAGACTTCACGGAGAAGGTCACGGAAGGACTGACATGGCATCGCGAACGTCCCCGACCGAACGACAGAAGCGCCTGGGGCGCGAACTCCGGAAGATGCGCTTGGCCGCCGACGTCTCCGCCGAGGCTGCTGCGGGGCTTCTCGGGGTCGACCGGTCCAGACTCTCCAACATCGAGCAGGGCATCCGAGCCATCAGCGAGGCCCGTCTGCGCACTCTCGCCCATGCCTGCGCCTGTCAGGACCAGGCATACGTCGAGGCACTGGCCGGCATGGTGAAGCCCGCGAGACGGGGCTGGTGGGAGCGGTATCGCGAATCGCTTCCGGAAGGACTCCTCGACATCGCAGAGCTGGAGGCCAACGCCCTACGGATGCGGACTGCTCACTCCGTACACATCCCAGGAATCCTCCAGACCAGCGACCACGCTCTGGCCGTCTTCCGAGTAGTCGTCCCGGCCCTCCCGGAACACGAAGTCGCTCTGCGGCTGGCTCATCGCGTGGAACGACAGCAAGTTCTGGACGGCGCGGCCTCACCCGGGTACGTGGGCGTTATACACGAGGCGGCACTACGGATGCAGTTCGGCGGTCGCAAGGTGGCCCGAGCTCAGCTCGACCATCTGCTCACCGTCTCCGAAAGCCATCACATCACGCTGCGAGTCATCCCATTCGAAGCGGGCGCATTCCCCGGCGCGGGGCAGACGGTCAACTACGCAGAGGGACCTGTGCCTCAGCTGGACACAGTTCAAGTGGACAGCACCCATGGTCCCGAATTCCTCTACGAGGAAGAACAGTTGGCGAAGTATCGTTCACATCTTGACTGGATGGAGCGGATCGCACTGCCGCCCCAGAAGTCGCGAGACTTCATCCATGACATCGCACGTCACCTCTGAGGGGAGTCACCATGCAGGACGTCACGTGGGAGGAACCATTCTGTGGCGAAGGCGCCAGCTGCTACCGCCTCGGAACAGACGAACGAGGCAACAGCTACATCGGCGTCGTGGGTTCTGAGGAGCACTTCCTCACCGACAGCCGCGAAGCGCTTCAGCAAATGATCCGTGACATCAAGGCCGGCAAGGCCGACCACCTGCTGTAACAGCAAGGGCCCGGCACCGCGACGCGCTCGCGGTGCCGGGCCCCTGTGTGCGGGTGCCTCAGGAAGAGGTGCCGCGCGGGAAGGAGACCTCCACGCGGCGGTTCTTCTTGCGGCCCTCTTCCGTGCTGTTGTCGGCGATGGGGTACTGCTCGCCGTAACCACGGATCTCGAAGGTGACGGTCGACCCCAGATCCTTCACCAGCACCGCCTGCACGGCGTTGGCACGTTGCTTGGACAGCACGTCGCCGTGGGCGGAGGAGCCGAGATTGTCGGTGAAGCCGAAGACGCGCACCTTGGTGGCGTTCTGCTTCTTGATCTCGGCGGCGATGGCCGCGATACGGGAGTTGGCGGCGGAGCTCAGCTTGGCGCTGTCCTTGCCGAAGAGGACCTCGGCCTGGAGCGCGAACTTGACGTTCGCGTTGGTGTCCTCGCGACGCTCTTCGCCGCCCTCGTCCTCGATCACCTGGACGATGTCGAGCACTTTGGCGGGGGCGAGCGTGCCGCCTTCGGGCATCTTCAGGTCGGGGTCATTGGGATCGAGCTTGACCGGGGGCACTGACGTCGCCTCGGTGCCAGGGGGCACGCTTGGGCCGTCGTCGGCGAGCGCCGACGACGCTCCGAACAACGTGACGGTCGCCACCACCATGGCTGCCGCAACAGAGAGTCCGGCACCGCCAATTGGCTTCAGCCGAGTTCGGTTGTAGGTCATGTCGGCCGTCACCCTGAAATCTTCAGGGAAGTCGTCGCGAACGTCGGCAGAGTGAAGTCGACCTCATTTGTTGTGTTGGGAGGCGCTGGGAACTGCATGAAGATGGGGGTCGATTCCCCCGCCGGCAACGGCGCGATACCGGTGGTGCAAAGGCAACGGTTCTCCGTATCCCGAAGAACGTAGTAGCGCTTCTTGCCTGCTTTATCCACCAGTGTCGCACCAGCAACAGAGTTTGCGTTGCCGTTCACAATCGCAGTTTCCCCGCCCTCCCATCCACTGGAGTTCCGCATCCTGTCGCTCACGTTCTTGATCTCGCCCTGAACCGTGACAAAGCCTCCGGAGTCACGTTTCACCTGATTGATCACGAGAGTCAGCCCATTTCCCCTGACCTCGGCGAGCTTCACATTCGGGTCCACGTTCTCCCCAACGGCGGTGTCCTCCTGCTTTGCCCCCTTGTCCTCTTCGGAGGACTTAGAGGGTGCAGAAGACGGCGACGAACCGGCATCGTTCGTCTTTCCGCCATCATCAGCACCGCAACCGCTGATGGCCAGGGCCAGCGCCGCCGTCAGCGAGACGGCTGCCACTGCCCTTTGGGACTTGGTGGAGCACCGAATGCTCATGGGTTCTGATTCCTTTACTCGTCGTTCGCTGTCAATTGTCGACCAGGTGCACGTCGTAGAGAATCTTGCTCACCTGGGACCAGGGCGGAGGACTGCCTGGCGCGATTTGGAGCATCTGCCCTCCCCTGCAGGTGAAGAAGTACATGTCCTGGACGCCGTCGTCATTGAAGTCCGCAGACTCCCAATCAGGGCAGCGGAACTCGATGACAGCAGTGGCCTCGGTCGTCGCAAACGTCCGCTTCGTATTGGGAACCACTGGCGAGTCCACCGCGTCACGGCCTTTGACCTCAACCCTGATCCGGTCTCGAAGACCACCAGGAATCGGCTGGCAGTTCGTGACGCGCGCCCGATTCGCCGAGGCCAGTCCGTAGGCCGCAGGGCATCCCATAACCGGGTGGGCCTGCAGAAAGGGATCCAGCATCTTCCCGGGAAGCGAAGCGAGGAACGGTCCCTTGAACTGTTCGCGGGTCTGCTGCGCGGCAGCCAGGGCCGCAGCGTCCGCCGCTCCCTGGGCTCCATTGCGCAAGGCCGCGGCCTTGCCGACGGCAAAGAATACGAACGCGAGGAAGAGCAGGCCCGCCACCATCACTACGTAGATGGGGAAGGCCTGCCCTGCATCGGTACGGGTGCGATGCCGCATTACTGGGTCTTGATGGTGTTCACCAGGCCCGTGATCTTCCCGCTGATTGCGCCACCGATACCCGTGGCCACAATCGCACCGATGATCGCCACGACCACCAGGATGATGCCCAGGTACTCGAACGCCGTCTGGCCGCGGTCCTTGGCCTCGTAGCGCTTCTGGATCGCGCTGACCGCGGTGTTGGCCCAGCCATTGACGCGGACGGCGGTCTTCAGGGTGATGTTCGACATGGTGTTCCCCTCCGGGTTCGGCCGACCGATGGCCGGCCGACTCGCACGTTTCTTGGGTGCCGCCTGCGGTTCCGGCTTCCTCCTGGCCGGAGCCGCTGGCGACATGAGAAACATACGGCGGCACACCCTGCTCACCGGAGGGTCCCAGGGCCCATTCCCGGGCCCAAAACGACAGTTGGGCCGGCCCCACCGGCACACGCCGGGCCCCACGCCTCGCACGCACGACTGCAGTGCCACGCCCGCGACCACTCATCCGCTCAGCCACGATGACCACCGGCCCCCCGTACCCCTGGTCCCGCCGCGGGGGCGGTGCCGAGCCAGCGGGCGATGGCCTCGCTGCGGGTGGTGCTGTGCAACTTCGTGAAGATGCGGTTGATGTGGTTCTTGACCGTCTTCTCGCTGATGAAGCAGGTGGCGGCGATCTGCTGATTGCTCATTCCGGACGCGATCAGCTCCATGACCTCCACCTCCCGCGAACTCAGCCCATACTGCTGCCTGTTGAGAGTCACGCCCGACCCCCCGGTCATGGAAGACTGTGCCACAACTGGTTGCAGATGCGAAAGACCCTGCGCCGGTCGGGGCGGTCGCGCCGCAGATGGAGCCGTTTCGGACTTGAGTGAATGTGCAGGCGCACCGTGTTGCTGGACCGGACTCGGGACGTGGCCGTCGTAGCCGGGCCCCTGGTACGGAACGCCCGTGGTCAGGGCCGCGCCGAGTCCCTCCGGGAGCGGTCGGCCCTGTGGTCCGGGGCCCTGGCGCATGTGGGCAAGGAGGGCGTTGGCCGCGGTGGCCGTGAAGTGGGCCCGGCCGTTCTTGGTGTCGCGTACGGCCTGCACCAACTGACCAGCCGAGAACTCCCCGTGGACCAGATAGCCGCTCGCTCCCAGACGCAGCGCCTCGTGCACGATCTCGCTCTCGCGGCTGTAGGTCAGCATCATGACCGGCGCGACCTGGACGAGATGAGGCAGGGCGGATATGCCGTCGACGCCGGGCATACGGACGTCGAGCAGGACGACGTCCGGGCGGTGCAGAACGGCCATGTCGTAGGCCTGGCGGCCATCTGCGGCCTCGGCCACGACTTCGATGTCGTCACGGCCGGAGAGCAGGACGCCCAGGCCGGCCCGGACCACTGGGTTGTCGTCGGCGACGACGACCCGCAGGGCGCCGGGGGCGGGCATGGGCGCCGCCGCGGGGAAGGGAGGCATGGACTCGGATGCCGCGGACTGCTGGGGGACGGGGGCGGGAACAGGGAACGCGTTGGAGCTGGGCTCCGAGTTGAGCGGGGTGACGTGCGAGGACGTGTGCTGGGAAGCGTGGTTCTCTGCTGCCCAGTTCTGGCCCGACGCACGGGAGACGTCGTCCGGCATCTGCGACCTCCTCTCAGGGGTTTATGGGGGGTGAGGATGGAGTTGGAGCTGTTCAGTTCCGTTGCTGTTCAGTTGGGTTGCTGCGTATCGAGAGCGGTACTGAGAGCGGCGATCGGAAGTTCCAGGCGCACTTCGGTGCCCTTGGCCGCCTGGCCCTTTCCAATGCGGATGCGGGCGCCGATGGATGCGGCGCGTTCGACCATGCCGACGAGGCCGAAGTGCCCGGCGTGCCGGAGATCGTCGAGCGTCGTGCCTGCGGGCAGGCCACGCCCGTCGTCATACACGCTGACGCGCAGGACATCGCCCTTCACGCCTGCGAGCACGACGAGGTAGGTGGGTTGGGCGTGGCGGTGGGCGTTCTCCATCGCTTCGGAAGCGACGGTGAGCAACTGGCGGGCGACGACCTGGGGGACGTGCGGGATCGGCGCGTCGTTGAGGAGTCGGAAGGTGGCCGTGAGTGCGTGACGTCGAGTGAAGTCGTTTGCACGCGCCCGGAGTTCACGCACTACGTCCACGCCGCCGTCGAGTCCGGACTCGCGGCGCAGGTCGGAGAGGAGCTCGCGGGACTCCGCGGCGGCACGGCGGGCGGCGCGGGCGACCAGTTCGGCCTGGTGCTTGACGGTGAGCGGGTCCATCCGGTCGGACGAACCGGCCAGGCCGTCGGCGGCCAGCGCCAGACCGTGCAGGGTCTTGGCGACCGAGTCATGCATCTCTCTCGCCAGCCGTGTGCGCTCGCCCTCCACGGCCTCGTTGACAGCGAGGCGGGCCCTGGTCTCGGTGAGGGCCTGACTTGCCGTCCCGAAGCGGAGGAGCAGATTACGCAGGGTGACACCGACGGCGCCCGCGATGATGCAGAAGCCCGGGAGGAGGAGCGCCGTGGCGTCGGCGGGCTGCAGTTTCGGGTCGGTTCCGTACACGCCGAGGACGATGACGGTCTGCAGTGCGGCGAAGACCGCCGCGCCCCGCCAGCCGTAGACGAGACCGGCCAGCAGCGGAGTGCACACAGTGACGTATGCGAGGGTGGACTCGGGGGAGGCGGTGATCAGCAGCAGGGCACCGAAAAAGGCGTCTATGCCGAGCAGCCAGGGGTGGCGCAGGAGTACGGGACCAAAGCGTTCCCAGTCGCGGAACAGGACGTACGAGCCCATGAAGGTGACGAGGATGGCCGAGCCGATCAGCCAGGAGGCCAGGCCCGAGGCCGTGTGGCCGATTGCGAACGGTGTGGCTATGGCGATCATCGCGAGCCGGAAGCCGAAGACCTGTCGGCACATCGCCTGAAGCGCGTTCAGCTGGATCGCGAACGCCGGGCGCGATCCAGGGTCAGCAATCGCCTGGCGCACCTCCGCGTTCAGTCCGGTCTGAGAACTGCTGAGTTGGAACGACATGTGTCTGTCACCTCCTCTGCCCCGTCCTGCCCGCAGCCCGTCTCGTTCACGTCATCCGCCCGTGAGGAAGCTGAAGTCGACGTTGGCTCCGTAGACGAAGCCCACTGTCAGCAGCACCAGTGTTCCGGGAAGCAGGAAAGTCGTGACCGCGAAGGTCGCCTTGGGGACGGCTCTGGCGGCCTTCCGGCGGGCGTTCTGGGCGTCGGTACGTCGCATGTCGTTGGCGATCTGGATCAGCGTCTCGACAATCGGCGCACCGAGCTCCTCGCCCTGCTGGAGCGTGGTCACGAACATCGCCACCTGCTCCGAGTCATTGCGCTTGCGTAGCTGCTCGAAGGCCTCGCGGCGGCTGACGCCCATGTCCATCTGGCGGAGCGTGATCCGCAGTTCGTCGGCCCAGGGACCCTCGTACTTCTCGGCAACGCGTGCGAGAGCCTGACGGAAACCGAGGCCCGCGGAGACAACGACGGCGAGCACGTCGAGGAAGTCGGGGAGGGTCCGGTCGATGTGGTCGCGCCGGACGCGGACCGCCGACCAGAGGCCGACCTCGACCCAGAACAGTCCGAAGGCGATCAGCACCATGGAGAGGAAAAGCTGCCCACGGATGATCATCGTGAATGCACCGAGCAGACCGAGGCCGCCGTAGACGGCTCGGCGGGCGGCATAGCGGTCGATGGTCAGACCGCCCGGATTGCCTGCCAGGTCGATCTGGCGGCGCTTCTTGTTGACGGCCTTGGGGCCCATCATCCGCAGGACTGAGGGGGCCCAGCGCATACCGAGACGGTCAATGCCGGAGCCGACCGCGCTGGTGCGGGTGGAGCCGACTTCCAAGGCGATCGCGAGATCGCCGGGGAGCTTGGCGTCGGCCCGGTACATGCGGATACCGGCGATGGCGCCGTACACCGCGAGGCCCATGAGGCCGGCGAGCAGCAGGTCCATGTTTCCCCCGCTCATCAGACGTCGATCCGGGACATGCGGCGGATCACGATGAATCCGATCGTGTACAGGGTGATGGAGATGACCACGGCGACCTGGCCGATGAAAGCCCCGGTCATGCGGTCGAGTGCGCCAGGCATGACCGCGTTCATCAGGAGCATGGCGCCCAGGCCGAAGATGGGGACGGCGTAGGCGGTGACAGTGACCTGGGAGAGCTGGGTCTTGACCTCGCGCCGGGTCTCCTTGCGCTCCTCCAGCGTCTCGGTGAGGTTGCGCAGGGAGCTGACGACCGTACCGCCGGCTCGGTTGGACAGGACGAGAGTGGTCACGAGGACGACGAGCTCGCGGGAGGGCAGCCGGTCGGTCAGCTCGCTCAGTGCGTCGTCGAGCGGTTCACCGACGGCGAGACGGCGGGAGACCCGGGCCAGTTCCTCGCCTGCCGGGTCCTCCATCTCGTCGGCCGCCATGCTGATGGACGTACGCAGCGCGAGGCCTGCCTGGGTGGCGTTGGCGAGGATACGGGCGAGCTCGGGGAGCTGGTTGATGAAGCGTTCGGTGCGTTTGGTCCGCTGCCAGTTCAGGAAGGCGTTGGTGCCCCAGAGGCCGATGAGGGCGGCGACCGGGCCGAAGAAGCTGGCGAGCAACGACGAGGCAATCATCCATAGGCCGGCCATGGCGGCGAGCGCGTAGACGAAGAACTCGCCCGGTGTGATGTCGAGGCCGGTGGCGGCCAGCTTCAGTTCGAGTTTCCGGCCCAGGCCGGTCTTGCGCAGCCTGGCGTCGAGGCCCCGGAAGCGGCGGTGACGCCCCATCTCCGGGATGTGACCTGTGTGCGAAAGGCGGTCCACCAGGGCGTCCCGGTCGGCCTTGCCGCCGGAGTAGGCGTGCAGGCCCGTGACGCCCGTGACGCCGGCGAGCAGCGTGACGCCAATGGTGAGAAGAGGGAGATTCGTCATGGCACGGTACCTAGTTGGCCTCTCGGGTGGCGAGCTGTTCGGCGGAATCGGCGACCCCGAAGGCCTGCGGGATGGGCTGGCTGGCCATGTAGAGACGCTCGGCGATCTTGCGCGGGAGCGGGAGGTAGTTGAACTCGCCGTTGATCCGCCCCTCGGCGTCCATCGGCTGGGCGTCGAACCGGGCGACGGTCACGATGCGGTAGGGATCGCGGCCGTGCGAGTCGAGGACGGCGATCTCGGTGATCTTGCGGGAACCGTCGGCGTGTCGGGTGAGCTGGACGATGACGTCGACGGCGCTGTTGATCTGGTCGTGCAGCGCCTCGAACGGGATCTTGATCTCTGACATCGAGGCCAGAGTCTGCAGACGCATGAGCGCGTCCTCGGCGTTGTTGGCGTGGACGGTGGCGAGCGAGCCGTCGTGACCGGTCGACATCGCCTGGAGCATGTCGAGCGATTCACCACCACGGACCTCACCGACGACGATGCGGTCGGGACGCATACGCAGGGAGTTGCGGACCAGGTCACGGATGGTGATCTGGCCCTTCCCCTCGACGTTCGCCGGACGGGACTCCAACCGGATCACATGGCTCTGCTGGAGCTGGAGCTCGGCGGAGTCCTCGATGGTGACGATGCGCTCGCTGTCGGGGATGAGGCCGGAGAGAGCGTTGAGGAGCGTCGTCTTCCCGGTACCGGTGGCGCCGGAGACGATGACGTTCAACTTGGCCTGGACGAGTCCGGAGAGCAGGATCAGCATCTGCTCGTCGAGCGAGCCGACGTTGATCATCTCCTGGAGCGTGAAGGCCCTCGGGAATCGTCGGATGGTGAGCGTGGCGCCGGTCAGCGACAGTGGCGGAATGATCACATTGACACGCTCGCCACTGGGTAGACGCGCGTCAACCATGGGGTTCTGCTCGTCGACACGGCGGTTGACGGTCGACACGATGCGCTCGATGGTCTGCATCAGCTGCTCGTGCGAACTGAAGCGCATCGGGAGCTGTTCGACCTTGCCGCTGCGCTCGACGAAGATCTGGTCCGGTCCGTTCACCATGATTTCGGTGATGGACGCGTCTTCGAGGAGTGGTTCCAGAATGCCGAGTCCAAGGGCCTCATCGACGACCCGGCGGATCAGCTGGGTGCGTTCGACGGTCGAGAGGACCGGACCCTCGCGGCTGATGATGTGGCTGAGTACGCGCTCCAGTCGCGCCCGCCGGTCTGCGGCGGCGAGCGAGGACATCTCGGCCAAGTCGATCTCTTCGAGCAGCTTGGCGCGGTAGGTGGCCACCATGTGGCTGTCCTCCCGCGCCCCGCCGTGCTTCTCGGGGGCGGTCATGCGTGCCCGCAGACTCATTCCGTAACTCCTCGCTCAGAAAAAACTGTGGTGCCCCGGTCGTGCGGTGTGGGCACCCGTCACCTTCGCGGCATGGTGGAACTGCGCCTGGCCCAGCCCCAGTCGTCGATGCCGGGCACGACGGAGGGAATCTTCACCCGAGTGGTGTAGGTCACTTTGCCGGACCCGGAGTCGCGGCTGAACCGCGAATTCCTGTAGCTGCCGAGCCAGTCGCTCATCGCCTCGCGGCCTGCCCTCACGGGATCTCCGTGCGACACGTCTTGGCTGGCGGTACGCGCCGCCGCGCGGGCACCGGTGCCCGCCTGGTTGACGGCGTACGCGGCGACCCCCAGCTGGATCGTGAGAAGACCCACCAGAAGCATCAGCGGAATGAAGCCCATGTACTCAATGGCGACCTGGCCGCGCTCCCGGCGGGAGACAACAGCTGTCCGGCCTGGTGTGTGCGTACGCATGCTCATCGCTCGGCCTCCAGCGGCGACGCGGCGTTGCCCTCGACGGTCATCGGCCAGTTGAGTACACCAGGCACCAGGACCGGTACACGCAGCTTCACCGTGGCCTTGTACAACCCGGACGAGTCATCGCACGTGGTCCGCTTCATCGACTCCCGCCACGCCTTCGGCAGGCCCCTCTCAGCCGCTTCCCGGCATGCCCACCCCCGCGAGCCCTCCGAGATGGCCCCCTGGTGCGCCGCCTCATCCGCCGAGTTCCCCGCCAAGGAGAACGTGTAGCCGATCAGCACGCACTGCCAGAGCGCGACCGCCAGCAGGATGATCAGCGGTGTGACGCCGAGGAACTCGATCGCGGTCTGGCCGCGGTCGCGCCCCCGACCGAAGAGGCGGACGCGGATTCCACCCCGCGTCGGAGCGGCGTCACCGTAACGCCTTCCCCGTATCTCCGTGTCTTTCGTCTCGGTAAGTGCCATTGGTCAACTTGCCCCCTAGGTCGTCGGCCGGTTCCGGGAGTCGCCGTCGCGGTCGCGTCGGCGCCCGATCGAACCTCGGTCGTTCTTGAACTTCGCACCGCTCTTCGCGCCGCTCTTCTCCGCCTTGTCAGGAACCTTCACGATGCCCAGCTCGCCCGCAAGGGCCCAGAGGGCCTGTTTGACGGTGCTCTTGGAGTCGAGTTCATGCAGCCGGCCTGCGTCGACGACGCTCTGGAGTTCCTTGAAGTTTGCGGGAACGGCCGTGTTGGCCGTCCGGGTCCCGGTGATCTTCTCGATCAGCTGCGGCTGGATCTCGGTGTTGCGGATGAACCGGTTGACGACGGTGACCGTCTCCTCCGCCTTGCGGATCTGGAGCCGGTCCCACATCCGTACGAGGCGTTTGGCACCGCGTACCGCGATCACATCAGGTGTCGTGACCAGCAGCGCCGAGTCGGCCATCTCGATGGCCGCGGCGCTCGCTCCCTGGAGCTGGCTGCCGCAGTCGATGACCACGACCTCGTAGCGCGAACGCAGGGCGCTGACGATCTGCCGGGCCGACCGGTCGCTGACCTCCTCGGCGCTCTCGCCCTCACTGGGGGCCAGCAGCAGTGCGAGGCCGGTGCCGTGGCTGAACACGGCGTCGGACAGGACACGCGGCGAGATGTCGGTGATCGCCGACAGGTCGACGATGGAGCGCCGGAACTGCACATCGAGGTAGGAGCCGATGTCGCCGGCCTGGAGGTCCAGGTCGACCAGGGCGACGGTACGTCCGGACGCCTGGGCCGCCAGGGCGAGTTGTACGGCGGTGACGGTGGCGCCGACGCCGCCCTTGGCGCCGCTGACCGTGATGACCGTACCGCCGGGGCCGGTGAAGACATCGGCCCCGGTGCTCAGGTGGCGGCGGACGCCGACGGACCACTGGGCGGCGGACTGGATCCGGTTGGCCAGCTCCTCGTAACTCAGGGGCAGGGTGATGACACCGCGCGCCCCCGACTCCATCGCGGACGCGAACAGACCGGGCGTGACATCGGCGGTGATCAGCACGACCCCGATGGCGGGGAAGCGCAGGGAGACCTCCCGGATCAGTTCCAGTGCCGGCACCGGACCGATCCGCTCGTGGACCAGCACCACCTCGGGCAGCTCGTCGAGCGATTCGCCCGCGAGGCGGGCGAGGGTGTCGATGAGCTGGGTCGAGTCGCTGACCGGAGCACCCGGTTCCGCGTCGGGGAGCTGGCTGAGCAGGGTGGTGACGGATCTGGCCGCGTCGACGTCACCGACGGCCGGGAGGATCCTGGTGGTCATTCGATCCTCACTTGTCCTTGTCGAGCGTGTAGGTGCGGTCGCCCGGACGGATGGTGGCGTCGCTGCCGGAGGCGAGGAGCGCGAGGCGTACGTGCTCGGCAAAGGACTCGGCGTAGGCGATGCGCTGGGTGTCGAGCGTGTTGAGCGCGAAGGTGATCGGGACGGCCTCGGTGCCCATGTTGGACTTGCCGTCCCGGTTCGGCTCCAGAGCGGTCAGCTTGCCGACGTCCAGCACCTTGGCGTTGGAGACGATGACCTTGGACTGGGAGGGGTCGCCGTCGCGCTCACCGGCGAAGGTGGCGTAGATGTTGACCGTGGCACCGGGGGTGATCTTGCCCGCGACGCCGGTCGCGGCGTCGATCATGATGGCGATCTCCTGCTCCCCGGGCTGCAGTTCGGGGCGCTTCTGCATCATGTCGGACTGGAGCAGCGAGCCCTTGCGCAGCTGGGTGACGGCGATCTTGCCGTTCACCTCGGAGAGGTCGGTCACCGCGTTGGTGGAGAGCCAGCGCTTCGGCATCGAGATCTTCTCGAACTGGCCGGACGACAGGGTGGTATAGGGCGCCACATCGGATTTCAGCTGGTAGGCCGAGACCTCGGGGCCGACCTTGGAGTTGACATCGCTGATCACCGAGAGCACGCCGGCGAAGGCGCCGAAGGCGCACAGAACCGACAAAAGCAGGAGTATCACGCCGCGGCGCTGGCGGGAGTTCATGGGCCGGACAACCTCGTTCGAATCGGATGCGTGGGGCAGCGGACAGGAGGGCGTCTACGGAGGAAAGCGGAAGCGCTAGGACTGCGGTGGTGCGGGCGCTCCCTGGCTGAGGACACCGGCGGAGTGCATTCGGTTCTCTGCTGCGGGTAGCGGGGAGGAGCAGAACCCGCAGCGGTCACCGATGAGGTCCATTCCGCACCAGTGGCAGTTCTCGCGACGTACGGAGGCCACCAGTTGGTACAGGATGGAGATGTCTGGAAGATAGGCAGCGAATTCAACCAGTTTTCCGGTTCCCCACCATGCCGGGGAATCGGACGGAAGCGCGGCCTCATGAATGGACTGGACCTGCCACGCGGGTGCCAGGGTCTGCTTCACCCACTCGGACTGCGACTGCCCTTTGGCGATCATCAGGTGCGTGGCGAATTCCGGGCCGGTCGGTGGGTCCGCCTTCGGGCCGACCTTGACGAGCTGCGGTTCCGGACCCGCGACCACGGCGAACTGGGAGCCCGGGACCCACGACTTGGCGTGTGTCCTGAGGTCGACCGGGACCCGGTCGAACTTGGTGACGGAGTTCAGCAGGGCGCCCGCGTGGATGTAGTGAGACAGCAGCCGGGCGGCGGAGGCGACCACTCCCGGGCTGAAGTCACAGATGGACAACTGGCGGAGCTGCCTGACGAGTACGGCGACGCCCAAGGGGGGGAGGTCCACCTTGAGCAGGGCGATGCGGTCGCTCTCCAGAACGGAACGTACGGAGTAGAGCCGGCGTTCATGGGCGGGCGCGATGCCGGTCGGGTACACGGCGACGACGTAGCCGTGCTGTTCGAGCAGCACGTGCATGTCACCGATGGCCATCTCCAACGCCTGGGCGTCGGGAGCCTGCAGCAGGGCTGCTGTCGGTGTCTGCTGGTCGGTCGGAGGTAGTACCAAGTCAGCACTGGTCACTGCTATTGCGGTCGGCACGCTGTTCCCCGTTTCGGCTCCGGCCAGACGACGGTCATGACGTCGGCCGCAATCGCTCCTGCTCCGCGGTTCTGCCTCAGCACTTTATCCACGTCTTACCTGGCAGAGAACACTTTTCGGAGGTCAGTACGACAACCTGTGTGAGCCGCCTGCACAACATCTCCATGCTAAATCGGACCAAATCGAAAATCGTTAACTCCTGTACCACTGCGGAGTGTTACGAATCCACCTTCCGATTACCTGCGGCCCGGAATTCATCTCCGCACGTCAGGCCGGATGCGAAACCTGCCGCACGGGGCCCCGACGGGGCCGGATCGTCACTGTCCGAGCATCTGGGCCACGTCACCCGCACGAGGGGCGAGCATGCTCAACAAATCGTCAATTCTTTGGGGGCCAACGGCCGTTGCGGAACCCCTGAACGGTCGTTCACGGGTGGCCGACAGGGCGGCCGCGGGGCGCTCCGGCGAGCACGGACCGGACAGCCGGCAGTGCCAGAGGTCTTGACAACTCGATTGGTCTGGACCAACTTATCGGCCAGCGGTGACCACCGTCGTTCAACTGCACTCCCTCTTCATCTCCGCGCCACCCCCAGGACGGCCCGGGTACCGCCGGTCAACCCCGCCGGCTCTTCCCAGGTACCCGGTCCGGCATCCCCAACTCCCCCACGGAGGCAGCAAGTGGAACCTTCCCCCGTCAGCGTCCACAGAACCCGCAGGCGCCACACCCGGCCGTTCCTCGGCGGAGCCATGGCCGTCCTCGCAGCCGGCGCGCTGACCGCCACCGGTCTCGCCGGCAACGCCGAGGCCGCCGATGTCAACGTCGCCAAGAACGCGGGCTTCGAGTCGGGGCTCGCCAACTGGACCTGCTCCGGCGGCAGCGGCACCACCGTCTCCTCCCCCGTGCACGGTGGCACCGCCGCCCTCAAGGCCACCCCGGCCGGCCAGGACAACGCGAAGTGCACCCAGACCGTGGCCGTGAAGCCCGACTCGACGTACACGCTCAGCTCCTGGGTGCAGGGCGGGTACGCGTACATCGGCGCGAGCGGTACCGGGACCACCGACGTGTCGACCTGGTCCCCCGGCTCCAGCAGCTGGACCCAGCTCACCACCGGTTTCAGAACCGGCCCGAACACCACCTCGGTCACGGTGTACACGCACGGCTGGTACGGGCAGGCCGCCTACCTGGCGGACGACATCTCGGTCAGCGGTCCCGACGGCGGTGGCGGCACCGACCCCGCGCCGGAGATCCCCGCAGCGCCCGCCGGTCTCACCGTCGGCGCGACCACGCCCTCCTCCATCGCCCTGTCCTGGAACGCGGTGTCCGGCGCGACCGGCTACACCGTCTACAAGGACGGCGCGAAGGTCACCACGTCCACCGGGACCTCCGCCACGATCACGGGTCTGGCGGCCGACACGGCGTACCGGTTCGCGGTGACCGCCACCAACGCGGCCGGTGAGTCCGTCAAGTCCGCGACGGTCAGCGGCCGTACGGCCCAGTCGGGCGGCGGCAACCCCGGTACCTCGGTGCCCAAGCACGCGGTGACCGGCTACTGGCAGAACTTCAACAACGGCGCCACCGTGCAGAAGCTCAGCGACGTGCCCGCGAACTACGACATCATCGCGGTCTCCTTCGCCGACGCCACGACCACGCCGGGCGCCGTCACCTTCAACCTGGACACGGCGGGCCTGAACGGCTACACCGTCGACCAGTTCAAGGCCGACATCAAGGCGAAGCAGGCGGCCGGGAAGAACGTCATCATCTCGGTCGGCGGTGAGAAGGGGTCCGTCTCGGTCAACAGCGACGCCTCCGCAACCAACTTCGCCGACTCGGTCTACTCGCTCATCCAGGAGTACGGCTTCAATGGCGTCGACATCGACCTGGAGAACGGTCTCAACTCCACGTACATGACGAAGGCGTTGCGCTCGCTGTCGCAGAAGGCGGGCTCCGGACTCGTCATCACGATGGCGCCGCAGACCATCGACATGCAGTCCACCTCGGGTGAGTACTTCAAGACGGCGCTCGGCATCAAGGACATCCTGACCGTCGTCAACATGCAGTACTACAACAGCGGTTCGATGCTCGGCTGCGACGGCAAGGTCTACTCGCAGGGCTCGGTGGACTTCCTGACCGCGCTCGCCTGCATCCAGCTGGAGGGCGGCCTCGACCCGTCCCAGGTCGGCCTCGGTGTCCCCGCCTCCACCAGCGGCGCGGGCAGCGGCTACGTCTCGCCGTCGATCGTGAACGCGGCCCTGGACTGCCTGGCCGTCGGCACCAACTGCGGCACGTTCAAGCCCGCGAAGACCTACCCCGGTCTCCGTGGTGCGATGACCTGGTCGACCAACTGGGACGCCAAGTCGGGCAACGCCTGGTCGAACGCGGTGGCCCCGCACGTGCACGGCCTGCCGTAACCACCGTCCGGCCATCAGTGACCAGCAGCGCCGCCGCTCCCCCGGCGGCGCTGCTGCATGCGTCCCGGGCCTGTCCCGAACCCGGGCGCGCCTGTCCGGGACAGGTCCGACCCATGGCCTCGTGGGCGCCCGCGTGCCACCGTGGTGGGGGCACGGAGGTGCGACAGGGGGAGTGACATGGCCGGGGCGCGGGTTCAGGCGCTGGGCGCGGACGATCCGGCGGTGCTCGGGCCCTACCGGCTGATCGGGCGGCTGGCCTCCGGCGGCATGGGGCGGATCTACCTGGCCCGGAGCGACGGCGGGCAGGGCCCCGGGGAACTCGGCCGGGGAACCGGGGGCGCCGGTGGGCTCGTCGCGGTGAAGACGCTGCTCGCCGAGGGGGACGTCAGCGATGTCGACCGGCGGCGGTTCGCCCGGGAGGTGACCCTCGCGCAACGGGTCGACAGCGCGCACACCGCGCGGGTACGGGACGCCGACCCGGGCGCCGAGCGGCCCTGGATGGCCATCGACTACATCGCCGCTCCCCCGCTCTCCGAACTGGTGCGCACCTGCGGGGTGTTGCCCGCATCGGCCGTGCGATGGGCGGCGGCCGGCACCGCGGAGGCACTGGTCACCCTCCACCGGGAGGGCATCGTGCATCGGGACGTGAAGCCGCAGAACGTTCTGCTGCCGCTCGACGGCCCCCGGCTGATCGACTTCGGCATATCCCATGCCAGCGACCTCACCCGCACCAGTCTCACCCTGGGCACCATCGCGTTCACCTCGCCCGAGCAGGCGCGCGGCGAGCCGTCCACGGCCGCCTCGGACGTGTACTCGCTGGGCGCGACCCTGTTCCTGTTGGCCACCGGGCGGCCGCCGTACCGCGCGGACGGCGACACCCTGCGCCTGCTCGCCCGGGTCCAGCGCGGCGAACTCGACCTCGACGGGCTGCCGAAGGAACTCGTCCCGACGATCCGCCCCTGCCTGGCCACCGACCCGGCCCGACGCCCCACGCCCGCGGATCTGCTCGGCCGGTTCCGGGCGGACCAGGCCGGGATGCCGGCGACGCACAGCGGCAGTCGCTGGCTGCCGCCGCGCTGGACGGCGCTGATCGGGGAGTACGCGGCCCAGGGCCGGGACCTCGCGCGCACGAACCGGATCGAACCGGAAGCCCCGACCGTCGACCAGCGCACGAGCGTGGTGCCGCCGCCGAACACCACCCGGATGTACACCGAGGAGCGCGAGGCGCACCTGCGGCGGCTGCGGGAACGCGCCGCGCGGGAGCGGCAGCGCGCCGCGGAGGAGCACGAGCGGGCCGAGCGGGAACGCGCGGAGAAGCGGGCCGAACGAGAGCGGCAGCGCGCCGCCGAGGAGCACGAGCGGGCCGAGCGGGAACGGGCGGAGAAGCGGGCCGAACGGGAACGGGCCGCCCGAGTGGCAGCGGCGGAGAAGGAACGAGCCGAGAAGGAACGGGCGGAGAAGGAACGGGCCGAGCGTGAGCGCGCGCAGGGACGGGCCCGGGCGGGCTCCTCCCAGGCGGGTTCCGCGCAGTCGTCGGCACGCACTCCGCCGCGCCCCCCACGTACAGCGGCCGGAGCCACAGCCGGCCCGACACCCGCTCCCGCTCCCACTCCCGTCAAGAAGAAGTCCTCCGACGGCTGGTTGATCATCCCGCTTCTCATCATCGGACTCTTCCTCTGGAACAGTTGCGAGTCCGACACCGGCAGCAGCACGAGCAGTGGCAGCACAAGCACCAGCAGTGGCAGCAGCCAGTACCAGTACACCCCGCCGCCCTCCCCGACCCCTGACGCGCGCGATGTCGCCTTCCGTTCGGTGTCCGGCGGCGACTGCCTCACCGCGTACGACGACGGCTACGACGCGTGGTCGACCCGGACCCCGGAGACGGTGGACTGCGATGCCGCCAACGCCTACCTCATGGTGACCTCGACGCATCGCGGCATCGCCATGACGGACTGTCCGACCGACCTCGGCGAGTGGTACTGGTACCACGCCGGATCACGGTCGGCGTTCAGCACCACCCTCTGTGTGTCACGCCAGTTCCGCAAGGGCGAGTGCTTCGTGGCGAAGGCCGACGGCGACACGATGACGAAAGCGCGGCTGATGACCGTCTGGGACTGTGGCAAGGACACCGTGCCCAAGGGGTACAACAGGATTCTTCAGATCACCGATCTCTACCGGGGTCAGAAGTCGTACCGGAACGGCTACTGCTCGCAGTCCCGGTACGACCAGGAGCGCTACTGGATCTACACCGTGCACGACGGGAAAATGGCTGTCTGCACCAAGGCGGTCGACTGACCGGCCGTCACCCCGTCGGCGACGGCTGTGGGGGTGATGCGGTGGAGCGGGTGCGGCAAGTGGATCAGCTGGTTCAGCCGAGGACCGCGAGCGCGTCGATCTCGATCAGCAGGCCCTTGGGGAGGCCGACGTAGACCGTCGTACGGGCGGCGGGGGCCGCCTTGAGGTTCTGCTCGCCGAAGTAGGCGTTGTAGATCTCGTTCATCTCGGCGAAGTGGTCCACGTCCGTGAGGTAGACGCGCATCATCATCACGTCGTCCCAGCTCGCGCCGCCCTCCTCCAGGATCGCCTTGACGTTGGCGAAGGTCTGGAGGGTCTGCTCGCGCAGCGTCGGACCGGCGGGGGTCGGGGCCTGGCCCTCGACTGCGGGGAGGAAGCCGACCTGGCCGGCGACCTGGAGGATGTTCCCCTTCTTCACGCCGTGCGAGAACTTCGCGGGCGGCGTGGTGTGGGTGCTCGGGGTGAGGGCGATCTTCTCGGTCATGGCTGTTCAGGCTTTCTTGGGTTGGTTGGTGCCGGAGTACTCCCGGCTGATGGTGTCGGCGGTGCGGCGCACCAGGGGGAGCAGGGTGAGGAGTTCCTCGGCCGTGACGACGACGTTGGGTGCGGAGACCGACATCGCGGCGACGACCCGCCCGTCCGCGCCCCGGATGGGGGCGCCGATGCAGTTGATGGACTCCTCGTGGCCGCCGAGGTCGGTGGCCCAGCCCTGTTCGCGGACGACGGCGAGTTCCTTGAGGAAGGCACCGGCGTTCGGGGTCGAACGGGACGTGTACATGGGGTAGTCGAGCTTCTCGGCGATGGCGCGCCGCTCGGGCTCGGTGAGATCGGCGAGGAGCAGCTTCGCGACGGCGGCGACGGTGATCGCGACGGGCTTGCCGATCCGCGAGTACATCCGGACCGGGTAGCGGCTCTCGACCTTGTCGATGTAGAGGACCTCGTGTTCCTCGTACACCGCGAGATGCACGGTGTGGCCGCAGCTCTCGTTGAGTTCGACGAGGTGGGGGTGGGCGATCTCCCGTACGTCGAGGTTCTCGACGGCCTCCTGCGCGAGCGCGAAGAGGCGGGCGCCGAGGCGGTAGCGCTGGTCCTGCTGGCGGTAGACGAGTCCGTGCTCGTGGAGCGTACGGAGCAGGCGCAGCGCGGTGGACTTGTGGACGCCGAGCCGCTCGGCGACCTGCCCGAGGTCGGCGGGTCCCTGGGCGAGAAGCGGCAGGATGCTCAGCGCCCGGTCGACGGTCTGGCTCATGCGCGTGCCTCGCTGCCCTCGGCCCGGTCTTCGCCCGGGACGCCCCTCTGGTCTGTTCGCTCGCTGCGCGCGCTCACGTCGTACGTACCTCCTGGTCGTCCCCCGTCCACCCGGGGCCGAGACGAAGTCTCCCCCAGGCGTCGTCGCCCAGTGCGGCAAGGGCGTCGGCATGAGCGCGGGCCGCAGGGGCGGTGAGGTCGCCGGGGACGGTGAGGACGGCGGCGGCCATGAGGTGGCCGTGCCGGATGCGGTCGCGTACGGGGAGGCCGCGGAGGGTGGCGGAGAGGAATCCGGCGGCGAAGGCGTCGCCGGCGCCGACGGGGGCGACGACGTCGACCCGGAGGGCGGGGACGGCGGTGACGTCGTCGGCCTCGCCCGCGTCGCAGAAGACCGTCGCCCCCTCGGGCCCGCGCTTCACGACCAGTACCTCCGGCTCCGGCAATGCCGCGCGAATCGCCTCCGCGCCCTTCACTCCCCATGCCTCCTCCGCCTCGTCCTCGCCGACGAAGACCAGGTCGGAGCGGCGGGCCAGGTCCAGGAGCACCTCGGGGGCCGCGTCGGCGTCGCGCCACAGGCCCGGCCGGTGGTTGACGTCGAAGGAGATCAGCGGGCGACCGGGCCGGGGAGCGGTCAGGTCGTGGAGCAGGGCCAGGCAGTCGGCGGAGAGCGCCGCCGTGATGCCGGACAGATGCAGGACGCGGCCCGCGAACAGCGCGTCGTGCGGGACGTTGTCCGGGGACATCGCGGAGGCGGCGGACCCTGCCCGGTAGTACGCGACCTCGTGGACATCGGTGGCCCGGTCCGTCGCCGTACGGAAGTAGATCCCGGTGGGCCGCGCCGGATCGCGCTGCACGGCGGAGGTGTCGACCCCGTAGCCGGTGACCGCCTCGACGAGATGGTCCCCGAACCCGTCCGCACCGACCCTGCTGACCCAGGCCGCCCGGTGCCCGGCGGCGGCGAGCGCGCAGGCGACATTGGACTCGGCGCCGCCGATACCGCGGCCGAAGGAGGGTACGTCGGCGAGGCGTCCGGGCTGCGACGGCAGGAACGTCACCATGGACTCGCCGAGGCACACGACTTCGGCGGCCGTGGCGGCGTCGGCGGTCCTGGCCGGGGTTCCGGACACTCGGGGCTCCTCGCGGGTCGGCTGGTTCGGTGATCCGGCGGATGTGGCGGGTGCGCCGGGGCAGTGGTTCGGGGTGGTGCGGCGCCGGCTCTCGGCATTGACCCGGCGTCGGCTCGGATGTTAGACAGCGTTAAGCGATATGCGCAATGGGTGTTGCATATGCTGCAACGAACACTTCGATCGAGGAGGCCCCCCTTGGCCGCCGACCGTCCTGTGGCCGGACTTGCCGACGAGCTGGTCGACCACCGCTTCAAGGCGCTCCCGCCCGACGCGGAGGGCCTGACCGTCGGCGCCCTCGCCGCCGAGCGACGCAATCTCTTCACGGGCGGTTTCACCACCCCGGTGCTCGCCCTGTCCGCCGAGTCGGTCGAGCACAACCTCGCCCTGCTGGAGACGTACGCGGAGCGCCACGGGCTCGCCTTCGCACCGCACGGCAAGACCTCCATGTCCCCGCAGCTCTTCGCCCGCCAGCTGGAGCACGGCGCCTGGGGCATCAGTGCGGCCGTGCCGCACCAGGCGCGGGTCTACCGGGCGTACGGGATCCGGCGGATCTTCCTCGCCAACGAGCTCGTGGACGCCGCGGCCCTGCGCTGGCTGGCCGGTGAGCTGGACTCCGATCCGGACTTCCGCTTCATCTGTTACGTCGACTCGGTGCGCGGCGTGGAGCTGATGGACGAGGCGCTGCGGGCGGCGGGCGCCGCCCGCCCCGTGGACGTCGTCGTGGAGCTGGGCGCGGGCGAGGGCGCGCGTACGGGTGCCCGTACCGAGGCCGCGTGCGCGGCGGTCGCCGATGCGGTGACCGCTGCCTCGACGCTGCGTCTGGTGGGCGTGGCCGGTTACGAGGGCGAGGTGCCGGACGCGTCCGGCGAGCGGGTGCGGGAGTGGCTGCGCCGGCTCGTCGCACTGGCCGTCGCCTTCGACCGCGCGGGCCGGTTCGCGGCGTCCGCGGCCGACGAGGGGATCGTGATCAGCGCGGGCGGCAGTGCGTGGTTCGACGCGGTGGCGGACGTGTTCGCCCAGATCCCGGAACTCTCCGGTCCGGTGCTCAAGCTGCTGCGCTCGGGGGCGTACGTCTCGCACGACGACGGCCACTACCGTCACCTCACCCCGTTCAACCGCGTCCCGGAGGAGGGGGCCCTGCAGCCCGCCTTCCGGCTCTGGGCCCAGGTCGTCTCCCGCCCCTCCCCCGAGCAGGCGTTCCTCAACGCGGGCAAGCGGGACGCGGCGTACGACCTCGACCTCCCGCAGGCACAGGTCGTGCGGTCCGGCCGCGACGGCTCGGTCCGGCCCGCGAAGGGTGTCGCGGTCAGCGGTCTGTCGGACCAGCACACATGGGTGCGTACGGAGCCGGGCGCGGAGCTGGAGGTGGGTGACTGGGTGGGGATGGGTCTGTCGCACCCGTGCACGAGCTTCGACAAGTGGCAGCTGATTCCCCTGGTGGAGGCGGACGGCACGGTCACGGATTACATCCGCACGTTCTTCTGACCCCTGCCCGTCCCTCCCCGTAACCGGGGGCTGCGCCCCCGGCCCCCCGCTCCTCGATCGCCGGAGCGGCTTGATCCTGGCGAAAGGCGGCCCACCCCATGGACCTGGTCATCCGTAACGCACACGTCGTCGACGGCACCGGCACCCCCGCCCACCGCGCAGACGTGGCCATCGGCGACGGCCGGATCGTCGAGATCCACCCCGAACACGCACCCGGCCCGCGTCCCACCGGCCGCCGCACCCTCGACGCCGACGGACTCGCCCTCTCCCCCGGCTTCATCGACATGCACGCGCACAGCGATCTCGCGCTGCTCCGCGACCCCGACCACAGCGCCAAGGCCGCGCAGGGCGTCACGCTCGAAGTCCTCGGCCAGGACGGCCTGTCGTACGCCCCGGCCGACGACCGCACGCTCGCCGAGGTGCGCAGGACGATCACCGGCTGGAACGGCGACGGTTCGGACCTCGACTTCGACTGGCGGACGGTCGGCGAATACCTGGACCGCCTGGACCGCAACTTCGACGGCCGGGGCATCGCGGTCAACGCCGCCTACCTCGTCCCGCAGGGCACGGTCCGGATGTACGCGATGGGCTGGGAGGACCGCCCGGCCACCGACGCCGAGCTGACCCGGATGAAGGAGCTCGTCGCCCAGGGCATGGCGGACGGCGCGGTCGGCATGTCCTCCGGCCTCACGTACACACCCGGCATGTACGCCAACGACGCCGAACTCACCGAACTGTGCCGGGTGGTGGCCGGGTACGGCGGCTACTACTGCCCGCACCACCGCTCGTACGGGGCGGGCGCGCTCGGCGCGTACGAGGAGATGGTGCAGCTCACCGGGAACGCGGGCTGCGCCCTCCACCTCGCCCACGCCACCATGAACTTCGGCGTGAACAAGGGCAGGGCACCGGACCTCCTCGCCCTGCTCGACGACGCCCTCGACGCGGGCGCGGACATCTCCCTCGACACCTACCCGTACACGCCGGGCTGCACGACCCTCGTCGCGATGCTGCCGAGCTGGGCGAGCGAGGGCGGACCCGAATCGATCCTCACCCGCCTCGCGGACGACAGGGCGGCGGAGCGCATCCGGCACCACCTGGAGGTGCTGGGCTCGGACGGCTGCCACGGCGTGCCGATCGAGTGGGACACGATCGAGATCTCGGGCGTCGGCGCCCCCGGCCTCGCCGGCCATGTCGGCCGTACGGTGGCCGAGTCCGCCCGTCTGCGCGGCGAGGCCCCCTGGGTGACCGCACGCCGGCTGCTCATCGAGGACCGGCTCGGCTCCACGATCCTCCAGCACGTGGGCCACGAGGAGAACGTCCAGCAGATCATGCGCCACCGTGTGCACACCGGCGGCAGCGACGGCATTCTCCAGGGCGCCAAGCCGCACCCGCGCGCGTACGGCACGTTCCCACAGTATCTCGGCCGGTACGTACGGGAGTTGGGCATCCTGTCACTGGAGGAGTGCGTCGCCCACCTCACCTCCCGCCCGGCGAAGCGACTGCGTCTGACCGACCGGGGACACGTACGCGAGGGCTACCGCGCGGACCTGGTCCTCTTCGACCCGGCGACGGTGGCGGCGGGCTCCACGTTCGAGGAGCCGCGTACGTTGCCGACCGGCATCCCGCATGTGCTGATCGACGGCCGCTTCGTCATCGAGGACGGCCGCCGGACCCAGGTACTGGCGGGGAAGGCGGTGCGGGGCGGGGGGCGCGTCCAGGGCCTATGAGGTCTCCGGGCCCTCGGCCGCACGCTCCTTCGCCCAGGCCAGGTCCTCCTCGGTCGGGGCGTCGTCCTGGGTGAGGCTCGTGCGCCAGTAGCCGCTGAACTCCACGGCGGCCCTGGGCAGTCCGCGCTCCTCGACCAGGTGCCGGCGCAGGGTCCGCACCGCCCCGGCCTCGCCGGCCAGCCACGCCGCACCGGACCCGGCGGGCAGTCCGGCGCCCCTCACCGCGTCCGTCAACGTCTCGCCCCGGTCCCGGTGCACCCAGTGGACGGTCACCTCGCCGGGCGAGTCGAGCACCTGCTGCTCCGCCTCGTCGGCCACCTCGGCGTACACCACCGCCCGCGCCCCGGCCGGGAGGGACTCCAGGAGCGTCCCGATCGCCGGGAGCGCCGTCTCGTCCCCGGCCAGCAGCAGCCAGTCGGCGGCGGGCAGCGGCCGGGCGTACATCGACGACGGGCCGACCATGCCGAGGACGTCCCCGGGGCGCGCGTCCCGGCCCCAGCGGGCGGCGGGTCCTTCGTCGCCGTGGAGCACGAAGTCGACGGCCATCAGGCCGAGCCGTCGGTCGTACCCGCGAACCGTGAAGCTCCGCATCAGCGGACGTTCGGGCTCGGGGATCGCGAGGTAGGCCTCGTACCACCGCATGCCGTACGTGTCGTCGGCGTCCGGCTCCGGCAGCCGGGGCGCACTCTGCCCCTCCCGCGGGAAGCAGAGCTTCATCTGCTGGTCGGGCCGGTCCTCCATGAGCTCCGCCAGCGCGTCCCCGGCGAAGGTGATGCGCGCCGTCCGCGGAGTGATCCGCTCCACGCCCACGACCCGTACGAACGACACGGGCAATGCCTGCCCCATCGCGGCACCCACTCTCTGCGACTGATAGTTTATGCCGTAAGGAATTACCTCGGCGAAGTTACTTTATGACGTAAGGAGTCGCAAGTGGTGGTCTTTGCCGGACAGGGCGACGCCCGCCGTTCGATGTCCCTGCTGTGGCGCGCCGCGCAGCCGGCGCAGCCGCGCCGCGGCCCCGGACCGGGCCCCAGGCCGGGGCTGAGCGTGGACGCGATCGTGACCGCCGCGATCGCCGTCGCCGACGAGGACGGCATGGCCGCGCTCTCGATGCGCGCGGTGGGCGAGCGGCTGGGCCGTACGGCGATGGCGCTCTACACGTACGTCCCCAGCAAGAGCGAGCTGCTGGACCTGATGTATGACGCCGTCCACGCCGAGCTGCCCACCCAGTACGCCGACACCGACAACTGGCGTGCGGATCTGACCGATTGGGCACGGGACACGCTCGCGTTCCTCCTCCGCCACCCCTGGGTGCTCCAGGTCTCCCAGGCCCGCCCGGTCCTCGGCCCGCACGAGTACACCGGCCTGGACACGCTCGTACGCCTGCTGAACGGAACCGGGCTCGACGCCCCGCTGCTGCGGCGGCTGGTCGGCACGCTGACCCACTTCGTCCGCGGCTGCGCCGGGACGGTCGCCGAGGCGCGGCAGGCCGCGGCGGTCACGGGCGAGTCGGACGAGGAGTGGTGGTTCGCCCGCTCGGCGCTGCTGGGCGAGGTGGCGCCCGACTTCGCGGACCGCTGTCCGAGCCTGAGCGCGATGGAGAGCGAGGGCACCCCGCAGCCGCCGCCCTCCGCCCCCGGCGAGGAGGCGATGCCGTACCTGGAGCGCGAGGCGCGGGAGACGTTCGCCGTCGGACTCGATGTGCTGCTCGACGGGATCGAGGCGGCGATCCGGCGTACGGGCACGCCGTGAGCCCACGCGCGCGTCGCCGCCGCGACACCCGACGGGGCAGTCGCGACGGCGACGGGGCTCACAGAGTCACGGCTTGGGCAGGGCACACCCGGGCCGGCTGAGGTCGAACTTGTTGCCGGCGCCGATGCACGGCACGATGCCGTAGGTCTCCTGGGCGTAGTTGATGCCCTGGCGCACCGTCACATTGCCGCTCTCGTCGACCTCGCACGGGTTGTTGTCCGTGCACTGCTGCCCGTCCTCGTTGCCGGTGTTGTTGACGGCGACGACCTTGCCGGTCGCGTTGTCGATCACCGGGGAGCCGGACGTACCACCGATGGTCTGGCAGGCGGAGGTGTAGCGGACCGAGTCCTTCCAGGTCCACGCACCCTCCTTGAGGCGGTAGACGAAACCGTCCACATTGCAGGCGTACGTGCGCTTCCAGTAACCGGAGACCACCGTGATCGCGGTGCCCTGGACCGGGTGCGCGGTGTTGAGCTCCAGCGCCTTGATGCCGTAGCTGCTCTCGATCTGGGCGTAGGTGCGGGTGAGTTGGTACACCGATATGTCGGTGTCGGTCATCGTCCCGTACGCGATCTTGCTCGCCCGCAGGGTGCCGACCCCGCTGCCCGAGGCGTTCAGCAGGGTGAAGCTACGGGTGGACGGCTGGTCGAACACGACCTCGCCCGGCCCCGGGAATCCCGACTCCATGCAGTGCCCGTTGGAGAGCACGAGCGCGGGGTCGGAGGGCTGGGAGTCGGGCGTACGGACGACGGAGCCGGAACAGTTGCTGAGCGCGACGGTCCCGGCGAAGTTGACCGCCTTGGGCCTGAGCTCCGTCTGGACGGTGCCGGTCGCTGCCGCATCGTGGCCGGCGGCCGCGGTCGCGGGTGCGATTCCCGCCCCGAGCAGCAGAACGGTGAAGAGCGCGCCGACGAGAGGCTTCTTCATGTGGGGGTCCCCTCCAGTACCTGTGCGGGGCCCGAGCGGCCCCTGCCACCGAAGTTCCTTCGGTTTTGACATGCGCATGTTGGCGCACGGCAGGGGCCCCCACAAGGGGCGGTTTCAAGCCGCCGGGTCTCAAGCCGTCCGGCCCGTGCCACCCGGTCTCAGGCCGTGGTCCGCTCCACCGGGATCCAGAGCTCCGCCTCGGCCTGTCCGCCGTCCTGCGACACCCGGGTGCGCAGGATCTCGGGACCGGGCCTGCTCCGGTACGGATTGGACGGGAACCACTGGGTGAACACATCCCGCCACAGGTACTGAAGTGCCTGCGGGAAGGGCCCGGAGTTCTCGAAGACGGCCCAGGTGCCCGCCGGGACCACCAGTGCGTCCAGGTCCTCGGGCACGGCCCCGCCGGTCACCACGGCGTGGTAGTAGTCGAGTTCGGTCCCCTCCGCCCGGCTGTCGTCGAGGTTGTCGCTCACCGAGACGATTCCCTCCGGTTCCTGGTCGGACAGCTCCGCGATGCGCCGCACCGTCTCCTGTCCGATGCCCCGGATGAACTCGGCGATGGCCGGGTTCACCCCCTCGTGCACGAGCGGAACCCGCGCCTTCCTCCCGACCACACGGAACTCCTCCTTCTCCACGATCCGGTACCGCATGCTGCTGCTCCCTTCGACCACGAGGTGGAAGGACATCCGGGGCTGGGACCGCAGAGCCGCACCGGTCCGTCTGGCCTCGCCGGGGCCGACGCCGTGCATGGCCCGGAACGCCCGCGCGAACGCCTCGCCCGAGGTGTAGCCGTGACGCACCGCGATCTCCAGCAGCGTCCGCTCCCCGGCCAGCACCTCGGCACCCGCGAGCGTCAGCCGCCGGCGCCGGATGTATTCCGACAGGGGCATCCCGGCCAACGCCGAGAACATCCGCCGGAAGTGGTACTCCGACGTCAGCGCGATCCGCGCCGGCTCGGCCGCGTCGATCCGCTGATCGAGGTGGCACTCGATGTGCTCCATGGCCTGGTTCAGCCGCTCCAGCACCCCGGACTCCTTCCCTTGACGAGCACTCACGTTAGGAAGCACGCACCCCGGCGGACCCGACATTCCGTGCCCGGATCGGTCGGGTCGGGTCGGGTGCGGCGGTGCGCCGAAGCGGGCGAGGCAGTGCCAGACCATCTTGAGCGACTGCGGATCGTACCGGCCGGTGCGGGCCGCGTCTCCGATGATGCGGGGGTCGAGCATGCCGTCCTGTGCGATGTCGGCGCCGAGATCGACGAACTCCGCACCGCGGTAGTCGGGGTGCCGCCGCAACTGCTCCACGGTCAGCCGGAATCCGGCGTGCCACTCCGTACGGCAGGGGAGCCGGCGGGCCGCCTCCTCGACGGGTGTGGACCGGTAGCCGGGGTCCAGCACCAACGCCTCGACATGGCGGTCGAGGAGGACCGGGCCATGGATCTGCGCCTCGATGTAGTCGTCGATCATGTCCCGGTCGTCGGCCTCGGCCAGCTCGATGAGGTGCGTACCGGACGCGACGCCGAAGTCCGTCGGCTCGGCAGCGCTGTCCGGGTAGCAGAACGTGGCACGCGGGAGCGTGTCCGCGGTCAGCCGGAAGTGCGAGGACCCGAACCTCGGTGCCGCGCCGACGGCTCTGCGACGGAAGTTCAACGCCCCGTACACCGGCCGCTGTTCGGCGGGCGCGTCGTCGTACGCACCGCCGAAGATCCGGCTCTCCCAGCGCCACCGGTCACCGCCCGGATGCGCGGTCAGGCCGCCGTTGCCGGTGCCGGTGACGAACTGCGAACGGTAGACACCGTCCTCGGCCAGCCGGACCAGGATCGGCCGGCCGCCCGCCATCCGGTCGGGATGGAAGTTCAGCGTCAGGGGCAGGGTGGGGTCGAGCGGCCTGCCCGCGGACCGGGACTCGACATGGCTCAGGGCCCGCGCCTGCGGTGACGGGTATGAGGCTGCGTTCACCGGCGCAGTGTGCCGGAGCGCGGTTCGCCACCGCACCCGGATTGCGGCCGGCCGCCGGTATCAGGCCTTGTCCGCCCAGGTCGACGTCCAGGTTCGCCGCTCACAGGAGTCCCCCGCCACCGCTTGCAGCACCAGTACCGAGAGGTCGTCCTCAAGTGGCCCCACCCCGAAGTCGTGCGCCGCGCGCCGTACATGCTCCGCAAGGGCCTTCGCGCCCAGCCCCATACCCTGCCGGAGCACATCGGCCAGACCGTCGTTGTCGTCCAACTGCCAGTTGCCGCAACGCCGTTCGGTGACACCGTCGGTCACGCACAACAACGTCTCGCCGGGCGCGAGGTCGAAGGTGCCGGCCCGGAATTCAGCACCCTCATCGATGCCGAGCAGCATCTGGGGTTCGGAGGCCGGCTCCACCCTGCCGTCGGCGAACAGGTGCAGCGGCGGGGGATGACCTGCGCTGGCGACCGTACAGCGGGCTCCGGCCACGCCCGGGTCGACCGTCAGCTCCCCGTACAGCAGGCTCAGGAAGCGGGAGCCCGTCAGCTCGGCGCCGAGGGCGAACGCCTCGGCGCTCTCTTCCGCCATGGCGACGTTCAGCCGGCCGAGCACCGACTCGACGCCATGCCCCTCGCGCGCCAGCAGCCTCACCAGATGCCGGGCCAGGCCGGTGACGGACATCGCCTCCGGGTCCTTTCCCTGCACGTCCCCGAGCAGGAAGCACCAGTGGTCCTCACCCATCGGGAAGATGTCGTAGAAGTCGCCGCCGACGGTCTGGCCCTCGCCGTGCGGCTCGTAGACGATCGCCGTGTCGACGCCGGCGATCGTGGCCAGCGCCGCCGGCAGCTGCCTGCGCTGGAGCGCGGCGCTGATCCTGCGCTGTCGGGTGTACTGGCGGGCGGTGAAGACGGCCTGCGCGACCCTGCGGGCCACGTCCTGCACCATCCGCACCACGGTGTCGGTCATGTGCGGCTGCCCGGCCCGGCCGAGCAGCAGTACGCCCTGGTCGGTGTCGCGGACGGCAAGCGGGAAGGCGAACGCCGACCCGCCCGCGCGGTCGGCGCCGGCGCTCTCCGGCCACGGCCAGGGCGTACCCCCGGTACGGAGCGCGGCGGGCGGCGGAATCCGTTCCAGTTCCTCGCGCAGCGGAGCGATGCGCTGCTCGTCGGCATGCCAGACCCGGGACAGTTGCAGGCCCCTCCCCGGCGTGCTGAGCCAGATGCCGCACCAGTCCGCGAGCCGGGGTACGAGCATCTGGGCCGCGAGCGCGGTGACCATGGCCTCGTCGAGCTGGCCCGCCAGGAGTTCACTGGTCTCGGCGAGGAACGACGGGCCGCCGCGGTCGGCCCACTCGGGGGCGTACCCGTGGGCTTGCGCCGGATGTGCGGGGGGCCCTGCGTCACGGGACCGTGCGTCACCACCGGGCTCGGAGAAGGCCGGAACTGTCGCAGGTGTCCGACTCTCCACGACCTCCAGCCGGAACCAGACCCGCTTCTCCGCCCGCCGGTAGGTCACGCCCCAGGACTCCGAGAGCGCGTTCACCAGCTGGAGGCCGTAGCCGGGCTCACCGTGCCGGGTGTCCACTCCACCGCGTACCCCTCTGGAGGGGTGACGGTCCACGACCTCCACGACGACGCCCACCCGGGTGGCCGGGTTCCGCTCCAGGCGGCAGATCACGTCGATATCGGTGCCGGCGTACATGACGGCATTGGTGACCAGTTCACTGACGAGCAGGACGGCGTCGTCGACGAGCCCCTCGATCTCCTCGGGTACCGGCACCGGAGCAGAGGCCGCGCCCGTATCGGGAGCCGCATCGGTGGCCGATGCCTCTCCCCCGTGCCCGTCCGCGAGCGCCGCCGTCCACCCGTGGAGCGCCGCACACACGAATTCCCGCGCCCGGGCGGCCGCCAGCTGGTTCGCCGACAGACCCATCCTGGACACGGACTGACTCGCGTGCACGGACAACGGGATCACCGTTCCTCCCGTATGCACCAAATACGCACGAGAAAGAGTGCTTTCGTGCGCTTTATACTATGACATGCGTCACTGAATGAACCTCTGGTGAGCACCGATGGATCTTGGGCGGAGGGTGTTTCCATGGCACTGGCCCCGGCGCGGCCCGGCACGCAGTCAGACGGCGAGTGGGTTCGTACGAGCGATCTGCGCCCGTTGCTCGCCGCGATGAAGACCCTGTGCGACGGTGATTTCACGGCGCGAGTGGAGGACCCGGAGGAACGGGGCGGAGCCACCCTGCCGGACGGGGTGCCGGCCGAAATGGCCGGGGTGTTCCAGCAGATCGTTGCGCGGAACGCGCATCTCGCCTCGGAGCTCCAGCGGGTACGCCACGAGATCATCCGACAGGGACGGCTGGACGAGCGGATCTCGGCGAGTCCCGGCTCGGGGACCTGGACGACGAACATCGAGGCCGCCAATACGGTGCTCGAAGCGCTGGTGGTGCCCGTCGCCAAGGCCACCCGGGTGCTCGACGCCGTCGCGGACGGCGATCTGACCCAGCACGTCGATCTGCACGACGGAAGCCGCCAGCTCCGCGGCGACCTGCGGCGCCTGGGCATCGGCGTGAACCGCATGGTGGACCAGCTCTCCCTCTTCACCGGTGAGGTGACCCGGGTCGCCCGCGAGGTCGGCACCGAGGGCCGTCTCGGCGGCCGGGCGAAGGCGCAGGGACTGTCGGGCGACTGGCTCCATGTGACCGAAGCGGTCAATACGATGGCGTCCCGGCTCACGGCCCAGGTGCGGGACATCGCGGTCGTGACGACGGCGGTGGCCCGCGGCGACCTGACGCAGCAGGTGACGGTCGAAGCCACCGGCGAGCTGCTGGAGCTGAAGCTCACGGTCAACACCATGGTCGACCAGCTGCGGGCGTTCGCCGACGAGGTGACCA
>NZ_FMDF01000003.1 GCF_900091955.1 Streptomyces sp. Ncost-T10-10d | reverse complement strand
TACGCCTACGACGACGCCGACCAGCTCACCTCCACCACCGCCGGGGCCACTACCACCGCATACGAATACGACGCGGAAGGCAACCAGACCAAGGCGGGCGCCAACACCTTCACCTACGACTTGGCCGGGCAGATCTCCGCCGCCACCGTGGCGGGCGCCAACTACACCTACGACCACGACGCCAGCGGCAACCAGGTCGCCACGCTCAAGGACGGCGCGGTCACCAGCCGCACCCAGTGGGACCCCAACGCACCCCTGCCGATCCTCGCCACCGAGTACGACAGCGCCTGGGCCATCAAACAGTCCTACCGCTACGACCCCCTCGGCCAGCCCGCCGCCACCAAAACCGGCACGGGCGCGGTGTTCTACTACCACCACGACACCCAGGGCTCCCCGCTCGACGTCACCAGCAGCACCGGCACCCTCCACCAGCGCTGGGCCTACGACCCGTACGGCACCCGCGTCCTGGGCACCGTCACGGGAGGCGCCCCCGCGAGCACCCCCTCCTACACCGGCGCCCGCTACGAGACCACCACCGGCAACCTCGACCTCCACGCCCGCCAGTACAACCCCGCCACCGGCCGCTTCAACAGCACCGACCCGGCAACCCGAAGCACCTCAACCCCCTACGTGTCCCCGTACGCCTACGCCGACAACCAGCCCACCCTGCTCACCGACCCCAGCGGCCTCACCCCCGAAGACCCCAACAGCCCAGGAGCAATCCTGGGAGACTTCGGCTCGGGCTTCCTCCAAGGGCTGAAGGCACCCTTCCAGTTCCTCGGCGACGCCTACGACGCCGTCACCGGCCAGAACGGCGGCGTCGGCGCCTTCGTCGACAAGTACCTCCCTGTCCGCCCCGCGTACCGCCTCTACCGCGCCGAGTACATGCTCCGCCAACAAGGCTGCGACGCACTCGCCGACCTCTACGCCGAAGCAGCCGACGAACTCACCCAACAGCTCGCCGTCACCGGACTCGGAGGACTGACCGGGTGGCGGCGAGCAGCCGTCAAGCCGAGCGTCGGCGTCCTCGCGGAAAGCGGACTGAGCCCCATCGCGCGGCTGCTGTACGGCGCGCGGAAGGGCGAAGGACTTCCTGGCACTGCAGGCTTGGCAATCGAACGTCGCCCGGCCGTAGCCGAGTTGGAGAACTTGACCATCAAGCATGGGGTCGAGTTCGCTGTGACGTACAAACTGGGTTCCGGTCCCAACGGAGCCGGCGGCCAGTACTACCTCTACTCTGGCAATGCTGGCTCCGTGCGCATCTCCCCCCGCGCCGACACAGTTCTCATCTACCACACTCACCCCAGAGGTATTCGCTCACCGAGCGATGCAGACAGGGCCCTCCTGGAGTCGTTCGAGATGGCAGGGTCACCCATGCGGTCCTCGAAGATCGTCCCGATCGGCTGGGGAGGCTTGGTAACAACGTTCACAAAGGATGGCATTTCGGAGTGGAGTCGGATCAGATGACGGATGAAGCCGCTCAATACCACTACGTCTGGGACGGCTCCGAAGAGGGCTGGGTCGTCCTTCGGACGAAGGTCGCGCTGGGCACCATTTTCAATACGCGTGAGCGCGTAGCCCTCGTCATCGAGGACAACGCCGTGTACGCACAGGTGATTCAACTCATGCGCGTGCATGGGAGGCCGTTCCTGGACACCATCCCAGATTAGGCACAGCGTGGCCCGTCTCGCTCGCGAAGAGGCGGGCCACCACCCCTTCGCGGCGAGTCACCTCAGCCAATTGCCAGACTGCGGCCATGAGCATGGTGATTGCCGTAAGAGCGCGTAAGAGGCCGCGCGGATAGGCGTGGTGGTGCACCCGGCAGCAAGGCAGGCACAGGTTTTGGCGATCATGGAGTTGCGACGCTCTGTGATCACTGGGGAGACCTGTGCCTGTACTGCCATCATGGCTGACCGAACCGCTCTGGGACCAATTCGCCGCGCTGCTGTCCGAACGGCTGGCCTACGACCCGGGCCATCCGCTGGGCTGCCACCGTCCCCGCATCAGCGACCGGATCGTCTTCGACAAGATGCTGCAGCTCCTGCGCTTCGGCTGCTCGTACCAGGCGATCGCCGACTCGACCTGCTCGGCCACCACGATCCGCAACCGCCGCGACGAGCGGATCCGGCTCGGCGCCTTCGCCCGGCTCAATCAGATCGCGCTGGAGTCCTACGACCGGGTCGTCGGCCTTGTCCTCGACCAGATCGCCGTCGACGGCTCGATCACCAAAGCCCCCGGCGGCGGCGAGGCGGCCGGGCGCTCCTCGACCGCGGCAAACAGGGCCTGAAACGCTCCGGCATGACGGACGGTTACGGCATTCCACTGGGACGCGTCCTGGCCGGAGCCAACTGCCACGACTCCCCGCTGCTCGCCACGACCCTGGACCGCCTGGACGGCCTCGGACCGTTGCCCACCGACATCACTGTCCACCTGGACACCGGCTACGACTCCGACAAGACCCGCACCCTGCTCAGCGAACGCGTCCGGCGCGGCCGGATCGCACACAAGGGCGAGAAGGCGCCACTCCAGGCAAGTCAGAGGTGGCACGTGGAGCGCACCCATGCCTGGCAGAACGCCTTCCACCGCCTCGCCCGATGCTACGAGCGCCGGGCCACCGTCATCGACGCCTTCTTCGACCTCACCGGCGCCATCATCACCGTACGCAGCCTGATCCGCCGGGCATGGACGACCCACCGCTGGGACGAACGCCCGCACCGCCGCCCATGACCAGCCCCCTGTACGCGGGGTCTTGTGCGGGCCAGAGACTGGACCACTGTGATCGACTCATTGCGGGAGGCCCCGGCCTCGCGGGGCGTTCCACCTCGGCCGTGTGGAGGACGCGCGTTGGCGGGCTTGATCGTATCCCGCACACCTGGTGAGCCGTCAGCGAACGACGACATGGCCGCCAGGGCGGCCGTGCAGGCTGGGGGCATGGATGTAATCAAGGTACTGCCGAGGTTGCGTATGCTCCGCTTCCCGGTCGGGGCGGCCTATCTGTGGCGGGACGACGACGGGCTGACCCTGATCGACACCGGGACGGCGGACTGCGCGGCGAAGATCGAGGAAGCACTGGACGGCGAGCTGCGGCGGATCGTACTGACGCACTGGCACGAGGACCATACGGGCTCGGCCGCCGAACTGGCCGCCCGGCACGGCGCGGAGGTGGTGGCTCATCGGCTGGAGGCGCCGGTGATCCGGGGCGAGGCGGCCGGGGTGCCACCGGTACTGGAGGAGTTCGAGGTGCCGATCCGGGCGGCTCTTCCGCCGCTGCCGTCGGCCCCGCCGTGCCGGGTGGACCGGGAGGTGTCTCTTCATCCCAACGCCAGGGCAACTCGTGGCCCTCTTCCTGAGAGACCTCCACTCAATCTTGGCCGCCACAAGCGGTCTGAGCAGCACCCCAGCCCGCCTGACACTCCATCAGAACGAGCGCCAAATGAGCGCCATGAGCGTCATTTCTGCGTCAAGATATCGCCCGTAACGCCCACACCGCACATAGTGCATATCGACAAAACCGCAAGTCAGGAGCCCTTCGCGGCCGGTTCGAGGATGGCGACGCACTCCACGTGGTGCGTCATCGGAAACACATCAAATTTGAGGACAGCGGTTCGGACTGTCAGCCTCGGTGCCCTCCCATGCGCTCCCCTCCACGGTCCACCTGACAGCTCAGCTCGTCGCGACCTGGCTCTGTCGGCCTTGATGCATCCAGGCGATGACGTCGAACACACGCAGGACGCCGATGTCCTCACCTATACCCGCCTCGTCGCGAAGACAGACCAACTGATCGCGGAAGCTGCCGTTGTCCGCCCGCAGGGCCGCAGCCAGCGCGGCCCAGAAGGAGTGGTCCGCCTTCGGTCGCTCGAACAGCTGCTTGATGCGGACGTCGTAGATGGGGATGAGGTGAGGGCGCTTGCGGGCCAGCAATTTGCCTGCGACAACCGGGCCGCAGCCGTCGGGCTTGCTGGGGTACTGCTTGCTGCCGACCAGGCGTTCCCACAATTCCCACGCGGGTCCGCCCTCCTCCATGAGCGCATCGCTTCCAGGATTCTCCAAGCGCGCGTCACGAGGGATGAGCGACAGCAGGCGCGCCCAGTTCCCGTCGGGGTCGGTCAGCAAGTTCATCGCCCCATGCGGCTTGAGGGAAACACCGAGCGTGGTGATTGCCACCAGGTCGTTGCTGTCGAAGCAATCTGTGACTTGCTCGGCGTCCCCACCCCCGCCCAGGCGCTCGAAGTGCGCGCCGGAATAGAACAGGTCACCGCTTGAGCGTCGCCGGGTGAAGTACTCGACCAGTAGGCGGACGGCGTTCTCATCGTCCCAGTAGATCTCCGGGATCTTCAGTTCAATCACCGAGAGACCCCCAACTCCCTTACGACCAGCACTGTGTCGGTGGACGGTACACCAGCTGAGACCACGCGGTGGCTCGGGCAGAAGTCGCCGCCAACACGTACACCTGTGCTACGCCGCTTTAAAGGCGTGGGGTGGCTTCTAAATCCCCGACGTCGGTGTCGGTGTCGTTGCCGACGGAGTAGTGGAAGGCCAGGGCAGTTACGGCGCCGAGCTGGGCAGGCGCTTCCTGCTGTAGGGGGCAGCAGGGGCCTGGGCTGCAACAGCCGGCCCACACGAGTGGAGGCATCTCAGCCCAGACAGCTTCGAAGCGGAGCAACATAGCGCAGGGTCGCCGGTTAGCCAAACCGGCGACCCTGCGGATCATATTGGCGCGACAGGTTTTCGGCAGCTTCAAACCCCATCGGCTGCGCGCAAGCCACACCGCCATAGCAACTGGAGAACCCGAATTGCACGGAAAGACCAACGAGATGCAAGGCACCCGTTACAGCCCGACGCGCATCCGCGCCACCTGGGACGGAACGGGGAGCGTACAAGACACCTCCAGGGCGCTGGGGTTCTCTCGGGCGAAGGGCTACGACCTGGTGCGCCGCGGGGAGTTCCCGTGCCGCGTGCTACGCATCGGCCGTACGACACGAGTCGTCACCGCATCCTTGCTCCGCGTCCTGGAAAGCGGAGAGCCGGAGTACAACGGTGCCCTCACCGGACACTGCACGCCGTCGTAGCCCACCGCGCGCAGACGCCCCGCCGGAGCCTTCCGGCGGGCTTCGTCGTCTCACAAGCGGCAGCAGTGCGCCCGGCCGGCAGATGGGCTGGCTGGGCGCTTCTCTTCTACCATTGAACGGGGGGGCGGAGTGGTACCCGGCACCCGGCAGGTGTGAAGCTCGACCTCGACGCTTCTCGATGGTTGGCCCGCTCCTCCTCGGCCGGATCATCAAGAGAATCAGGAGTGCCGGTCTGGTGGCTCGTCGTCAGCGTGGGACCGTCGACCCGGCACGGTACGCACCCCCGCCGATGGTGTGGAAATCGAGCGGTAGACCACTCTCCGTCTCCATCCGGAAGACAGCGTCCATGACGGCACGCAGGCTCTCCGGGCGTCCGGCATCACCCTCGCGTAGGTCTGGAGGGTGACCCTCGGATCCCCGATGTCCGAGCCATTCGGCCATGTCCGTGTCAGGCACACCCCTGGCAGGTGGGCGGGTGCAGTCGCAAATCCGGCACCCGCAGAGGAGTCACAGATACACGGACCGCACGGCGCTCCGACCGCATCGTGCGCGCCAGCGCGTTCGATCTCACAGAAAAGCCGCACCGGAGTGCTCCGGTGCGGCTTCGTCGTCTTACGGATCCGCGCAGAGGTCGCGTCAGGATGGTTCCCGACGGGGCCTCGCCGTATCACCAGCAGTCACACGGCTATCACGAACTGAGCAGACTCTCCCGGACGGGCAGCCTCTGACCTGCATTTTCATACGCACGCTGGACTGACTTGGACGCCCCTGGTGATCCTTACAACCTGTGCCAGGTTGGACCGTCACGGCCCAAGGCGGGCAGCCATCTCGCTATCAGTGGCTGGACGCAGTTCCTTCGGAGGGACGGGTACGCACAGGGCAGAGATCTTGGAGCCGAGATCGCCCCTGGGATGCCGGCTGAGCGCCCGCTACAGTCACTCAGCGTGCCTGCGACAGCGCCAAGTTTCATCTCCCGCCGTCCGTCACGGCGGCCCTCCCTGGGGAGAATCTGGGGAGGATCAGCGCTGCTGGGGAGCGTCTGGGGAGAATCGACTACATAAGACTGCACGCCCCTGAAAGACCCTGAAAGATTCAACTGCGCTGGTCAGAGGCGACTGAAGCTGCATCGCTCCAGGTCAGCGCGACGTGGTAGTCAACTTCATGACGTAGGTGCCGAGGTCGTCGGCCTCAACGATCCCGGGTAGCGATCCGCCCTCCCGCAGGGGCGTGACATAGCGGGTCGCGATGACTTCGGTGAGCATTTCCCCAGGCTATCCGGCGCTCGCAGCGCACGATCCGCGGTCCGAGCGAAGCCTCAGCCCTCCCATGAGACGCCGTACCGGCCCAGGGGGGAAGCCGGGCAGTTGTGAGCCCGGACCGGCAGGCATGCCGCGCGGGCACGGGCGCTCCGGCCTCCTCTTCGCCCTGTTGCGCGAGGGAGAACCGGTCTTCCGCGCGAACGACGCGACAGCTCGCTGACCCCGCACTGCCACCGCACGGGAAACCCCGAAGACGTATCGCCTACGAACACAGCTCGGCCAGGACCCGGCTGCGGAGAAGCTCATACTCCTCACGGAGCCGCACGATCTCCGCAGGCCGTTCAATCACCACTCCGCCGACGACTGTCTCATCGGAACCGAACTGCTCGCGGGTGAGATCGACTTCGATCCCCATGCCCAGGCGGTTCCACCAGTGGTAATCCACTCGCTCGCCATTGACATGAACCTCACCGCGGATCAACTCACCGCCCAACAGGTCGTGCACCACCAGGGCGGTGACACCGCACTGGTCGCGCGCCGGATTGTCCGGGGTCCAGTGCGGACGGTGATCCGGCGTCGTGGTGTCCGCGCCCCAACCGCCGCGAATGGCCCGCTCAAGGTCGTTGAAGTTCCTCGGTGTCATACCTCTCAGCCTCGCAGACGCCTCTGACAATCACGCGCGATGCGTGGCCTCCCCGCGGCCCGGCCCGTACCTGGGCAGGGGCCGGTCGGTCCGGATTCCGCCTGTAGTGGTGTCTCCATGACCCCATTCGACTCCACGGCGGACGATGCGCTCGACACTCCCGGCGATTCCCCTTCCGGCAGTTCGCCCGCACCCTCCTCTTCTCGCTCGGAGTCCCCCGGCAGTTCGCCGTCTCACCGGACGGCGCCCGGGTGACCCTCGTACGGACCACGTTCGGTACGGCTCAGGTCAACCGGCTCCGGCTCCGGCTGCACGAGGGCGGTGACGTGAGCGCAGCAGGGCGTATCTGCCGTCGTGGCACCTGCCGGGCACGCCCCGCAGCCCGTGCTGCTCAACCCGTACGCGGGCCACTGCATACAGGGACACGCTGCACGCGGCTGCCGCGCAGAATCCCGAGCTGGACCCGGCGCAGGCCGCCATGCGCGGCCGGTCGTTCAGCGGGTATCTCGCCGCTGCCGCTGTGCTGCGTCACCCGGAGGTCTTCCTCGCGGCGCTCGCCGGTGGTGTGCCGACCGGCCCACGGCACCGCGACACCCATTGGGAGGAACGGTTGTCGGCCACCCGGATGTATTTCCGGAGAACCACGGCCGCAGTTCACTGCTCTCGGAGGCGGCCGGGCTGACACGCCCGCTCATGCTGGTGCACGGACTTGCCGATGACCATGTGGCCGTCGTCCTCATGCTGCGGTTCTCCGCCGCGCGGCCGGCCACAGGCCGGTCGCACGCGGTTCTGCCGTGGTCCGGGTCCGGCCATCCGGTCACCCGGGAGGAGATGGTCAGCAGTCTGTTGCTGCTGGAGCGGGGCTTCCTCAAGAAGTCCCTGGGGCGTTGAACGCGGGCGTTCGGCTGCGCGTACCCCTGGTCGGACACCGAAGTCATGAACATCACGGAAGGGAAAGCCAGCATGAGCGCATCGCAGGACCACGAGGTCCGTCCCGGGCGTCGCACCGTTGTCGCAGCGGTCGGGGCCGTCTCGGTGGCCGCCGTACTCACCGCGTGCGGCAACCAGAAGGACTCGAGCGGTCCGGATGCGGTCGAGCCGGTCCATGGCGGAAAGGACTCGAGCGGTCCGGATGCGGCCGAGCCGGTCCATGGCGGATCGGACGGCGGCGGAACCGCTCTGGCAAAGACCGCCGACATTCCGGAGGGCGGTGGAATGATCTTCGCCGACAAGGGCGTCGTGGTGACACAGCCCAAGGCCGGCGAGTTCAAGGCGTTCTCGTCGAAGTGCACCCACCAGGGATGCGCGGTGTCGAGCGTGTCGGGCGGCACCATCAACTGCCCCTGTCACGGCAGCAAGTTCGATGTGGCGACGGGCAGTGTGACGGCAGGTCCGGCCACCCGGCCGCTGACCGCCCGGCCGATCAAGGTCAAGGGCAACTCGATCACGCTCGCTTCCTAGGGCCGGTCGGGCCAGGGCCTGATCCGCCGGTCAGGCCCTGGCCTGCCCTCGGCTCCGCCAGCAGCCGAGTACGTCATCGGTGGTCGTGACGGTGGCGACGAGGGCAAGTGTGTTGCGGATCATCGCGGGGGTGTAGTCGGCCGGCACCCCCGCGATGGCATCGGACGGCACCACCGCCATGTATCCGAGATTCACCGCGTCGAACACGGCGTTGGGGATGGCGACATTGGCCGAGACCCCGGTGACGACGAGTGTCCGACAGCCGAGGTTGCGGAGCAGTGCGTCCACATCCGTACCGGCGATGGGCGAAAGGCCGTGCAGTCTGCGCACGACGAGGTCTTCGTCCGCCACCTCGATGGGCGCGGCGATCCGTACCGCCGTGGTGCCCGAGTGCTGTTGTACGGGCAACCGGCCGGCTGCCCGGAAGAGGCGGGCGTTGTTGTTGGCACCCCGCCCGTCGGGCCGCCGTTCGGCCACGGCATGCAGTACCTGGACCCCGGCCTCGTGGGCGGCCGCGACCAGTCGGGCGACGCGGTGGAGGGCACCGGAGGACCTGACCTCCTCGGCCAGTTCGGGCAGCGCGCTCCCGGGACCCACGACGCCCTGCTGGCATTCGACCGTCAGAAGCACGGCGGTGGCCGGATCAAGCTGCTCGGCGAGCTGTTCCTTCGACGGCACGGCTGCCCCTTTCGGTGGCGGATCGGGCGCGCGAGGTTAACCGCCATTGCGTGATGAGGGAAGAGACCTCATGATTTCTGACACATAGTCAGCTATCGAGAGGGGCGCCCCATGGCCACCATTCAGCGACGAGGCCGTCGGATCATGATGACGGACGCGGAACGCGACACCTATCTCACCGAGCAGCGCACCTGCCGGGTCGCCACCGTGTCCGCGGACGGCCGCCCTCACATCGGCGCGCTCTGGTTCACCTGGGACGGCAACTCGATCTGGCTGTACTCGATCACCCGCAGCCTGCGCTGGTCCCAGCTGCGCAATGACCCGAGGATCGCGGTGGTCGTGGACGACGGGGTGGAGTACGCGGATCTGCGCGGCATCGAACTCTCCGGCGCGGCGGTCCCTGTGGCCGAGGCACCCCGAACCGGTGAACCGTGCCCCGAACTCGACTTGCCGGAGCGGCTGTTCGCGGCGAAGTACTTCGGGATGGACACCATGCCGCACGACGGCCGACACGCCTGGCTACGGCTCACCCCTCAATCCATCACCTCCTGGGACTTTCGGAAGCTCGCAGGACCGTCCACCACCTGAGGCCCCCCTTCCCGTCCTACGCCGACGGCGCATCCAGCCCCCGACCGGCCATCCGCAGCGCCGCCACCGCCGCCCTGATCGACGGACGCCGGTCCGCGTCGGTACGCCACACGGCGTGGACGTGCCGTCGCATCTTCTGTCGTACGGGTACAAGCCGCACCCCGTCGGGTACCGGTCCTCGGCCCAGCCTCGGCGCCACACAAACCCCCATCCCTGCGGCGATCAGGGCGAGTTGCGTGTGGTGCTCGCCCGCCAGATGCGCGATGCGCGGTTCGATGCCCTTCGAGCGCAGGGTGAACATCAGCCAGTCGTAGCAGAATTCACCCTCCGGCCATGACACCCATTCGTCGTCGGCGAACTCCTCCAGATCCACCTCGGCCCGGTCCGCGAGCCGATGACTGGCCGGCATCGCGATGTCCGGTGCGTCGTCGAGGAGTTCAGCCTTGGCCAGGCCACCGGGCACCGGCAGCCGCTTGTTGCTCCAGTCCAGTACCACCGCAAGGTCGACGTCACCCCTGATCACCGCACGGATTCCGTCCTCGGGCTCCAATTCCCTTGTGCGTACCCTCAGTTCGGGATGATCGGCACGCAACGCGAGGAGCACCGCGGGGAAGAGTCCGCGCGCCGCGGTCGGAAATGCGGAGAGCCTGATCTCGCCCACCACCTCACCGCTCTGCGCCTCGATGTCGGACTGGGCCAGCGCGACCTGGGACAGAATCCGAGCCGCGTGGTCGGCGAGCAGCTGACCGGCGTCGGTGAGCCGGATCCCGCGGCCGTTCTTGGCGAGGAGCTGCTGCCCCACCTCCCGCTCCAGCTTCGACATCTGCTGCGAGACCGCCGATGTGGTGATGTGCAGCCCCTCGGCGGCACCGCTGACCGAACCGTGCCGGGCGAGGGCATCCAGCGTCCGCAGGCGCTCCAGGTTCAACATGTAAGCAATGCTACGCGAATTCCCACACAAAATCTCACTTGTCCTACGTGATTGTTTTCGTCATGGTTGACCCCATGAGCGCCCCTGCCACGCCGAGAACCACTCCTCCCGCCAAGCCCTCCACCCCTGTCCCGTCGGCCGGAACGACCACTCCGGCTCCGATCTCAGCGCCTGCCGCGCGCCGGTCCCTGGACTGGCGGATCCGGTTCGGGGCGCTCTCGCTCATCTGGGGATTCAGCTTCCTCCTGATCAAGGTCGGCACCGAGGGGTACGCCCCGTTCCAGGTCACTCTCGGCCGCCTGCTGTCGGGCACGGCGGTGCTGGCCGTCGCGATGGCGGTACGGCGCGAACGGCTGCCGCGCGGCGCCCGCACATGGGGGCACCTGGCCGTCGCCGCGTTCTTCCTGAACGCACTGCCGTTCTCGCTCTTCTCGTATGCCGAACTGAGCATCCCGTCGACGCTGGCCGGAATCTGCAATGCGACCTCGCCCCTGTGGGGCATGGCGCTTTCGCTCGTCGCGCTCTCGGAGGACCGGCCGACCCGTCGCCGCGTCGCCGGACTCGGGCTCGGATTCCTCGGTGTACTCACCGTGCTGGGCACCTGGCAGGGCTTCTCCGGGCTGGACTTCAGCGGTACGGCCATGGCCCTGCTCGCTTCCCTCAGCTATCCGGTCGGCTGGATCTATGTCCGCAGGACGCTGGCGGGCAGCAGTTCCTCCACACTCGCCCTGACCGGCAGCCAGCTCTTCCTCGGCACGGTGCAGATCGCCCTGGTGACCCCGCTGTTCACCTCGGCTCCCGATGGATTCCCGCTGCTCCCGACACTTGCCGTGGTCGCTCTGGGGGCGCTCGGCACGGGCCTCGCGGTGCTGATGCAGTACGGCCTGGTGGCGGAGGTCGGACCGACGACCGCGCAGATGGTCACCTACTTCATTCCGGTGATCGCCACCGCGGCCGGAGTCGTCGTGCTCGGCGAGCAGCTCAGCTGGAACACTCCGGTCGGCGCGCTCGTGGTCCTGGCAGGCGCCGCTCTCACCCAGAGCAGGGCGCGCAGCGGCAAGGCCAGGACCGAGACTCAGCCATAGTTCAGCGGTTTCGCCGGTCCCGCCGCTGCCGCCACCGCATCGGCCAACGGCCCGATGTCGGCCCCGGTCAGCGGTGAGACGGTGAGCCGGATCCCCTGGGGTGCGGTCATCCGGAACCGCGCCCCGGGCGCCACCGCCCAGCCTGCGTGCAGCAGCCGCGCCACCGCACCGGTCTCGTCACTGACCGGTACCCACACGTTCATGCCACTGCGTCCGTGCGCCTCCACGCCCCGCCCCTCCAGCGCCTTCACGAGTGCGTCCCGCCGTGCTGCGTACGCCCCTGCCACCGCGCCCGAATCGACCGCGCCCGAGGACCACAGGTGCACCACGGCCCGTTGCAGCAGTCTGCTGACCCAGCCGGGCCCCAGCCGCTGCCGGCCCGACACCCGGTCGACCGTGACCGGGTCGCCGGTCAGCACGGCGACCCGCAGATCCGGTCCGTACGCCTTGGCCACGGACCGCACGAATGCCCACCGGTCCGTGGCGCCCGCGAGCGGGTGGAGCGGCAGATCGACGATGGCGTGCCCGTGATCGTCCTCGATCAGGAGAACGCCGCGGTGTCCGGCGAGAACGCCCCGCAGCTCGAAGGCGCGCCCGGCGCTGATCGCGGCCCCGGTCGGATTCTGCGCGCGGTCGGTGACCACGAGGGCGCGGGCACCGGCGTTCAGCGCGTGCTCGACGGCATCGGGCAGCGGTCCCTCGTCGTCGAGCGCGACGGGCACGGGGCGCAGCCCCAGCGCCGGTACGAGATCCAGCAAGCTGCCCCACCCCGGGTCCTCGATGGCCACCGCGTCACCGGGCTTGAGGTGCGCGACCAGTACGCGCTCGATCGCATCCAGCGATCCGGAGGTCGCGACCACGGATCCGGCCGGCACCCCGTCGGCATCCAGCGCGGCGCGGGCGAGTGCGGCGAACTCCGGGTCCACCGGTGCCTGTCCGTACATCCCGGGCCGCCGCGCATACTCACCCGCGGCCGCCGCGAACGCCTCCCCCAATGCGGGCAGCAGCGCCGGATCGGGGTTCCCCTCACCCAGGTCCCGCACCCCGGGCGGCGCCTCGACCCGCAGTGAACCGCGCGCCGTACTCGCGGGTCGCGGCCGCACCCTGCTGCCCCGGCGCCCGGCCGTCTCGATCACCCCGCGCTCGCGGAGCGTGCGGTAGGCGGCCGCCACCGTATTGGGATTCACCCCCAGCAGGTCCGCCAACTCCCTCATGGGCGGCAGCACTTGTCCAGGTGCGAGCTCCCCCGAACCGACCCCGCGCTCCACACTGGCGGCAATCTCCGCTGCACGCCGCCCGACGATCCGATACTCTCCTAGCACAAACAAGATTATGCACTAGTGCAATGGAGTATGCAATGCCGGACACCGCATCGCCGCAGACCACGGGCCCGGACGCCGCGGCCGGATACCAGCCGACCGAGCGCACCGTCCCGACCCGCTCCCGCGATCGCGCGGCGTACGACCGGGAACTGGTCCACTCGATACTCGACGAGGCATACGTCTGCCATCTCGGCTTCGTCCGTGACGGCTCACCGGTCGTCCTGCCGACGCTCTTCGGCCGGGTCGGCGAGCGGCTCTACGTACACGGCTCGACCGGCTCCCGGCCGCTGCGGGAGGCCGGCCGGACCGACCCCGGCCTGCCCGTCTGCCTGACGGTGACGCATGTCGACGGGCTGGTGCTCGCCCGTTCCGCCTTCCACCACTCGATCAACTACCGCTCCGTGGTGGTCCACGGCATCGCGCGCACGGTCACCGACCCGCAGGAGCGGCGGACCGCCCTCGACGCGATCGTCGACCATGTGGTGCCGGGCCGGTCCGCGGACTCGCGACCCGCCGACGAGAAGGAGCTGGCCGCGACAGCGGTCATCCGCCTGGACCTCCAGGAGGTCTCCGCCAAGATCCGCACCGGCGGCCCCAACGACGAACCCCGCGACCTCGAGCTGCCGCACTGGGCCGGCGTCGTCCCGCTCGCCCACGGCTATGCAACGCCACTCCCCTCGAACGACCTCGACCCCGCCATCGGGGTGCCGGACTACATCGCCGCGCTCTGAACCCTCCCGGAACGACCGAGCCCGCAGCCGGGTGCGCCCCGGCCACCCCGGTGGTCAGGCCGGTACGGCCGCCCGGCGGCGGGCATGCGCGCCACTGCGCGCCTCGGCGAATGCCAGCCCCGCCACGGCCGCCAGGAGCAGCAGTGTCCCGACGGCGGTGGCCGCGGTGAGCTGTTCACGGAACACCACCACGGCGATGACCGCCGCGCTGACCGGTTCGAGCAGCATGATCACGGACACCGTCGCGGCACGCACCGCCGCGGCGCCCGCGAAGTAGAGCACATAGGCGAGCGCGGTCGGTACCGCCGCCACGTACACCAGCAGCGTCACGACCTGCGCGGCCTGAGCGGTATGCGGTACGAGCCCCTCGGCCGCAGCCATCGGCAGCAGTCCGACGGCACCGATCCCGAATGCCCAGGCGCTGGTGGCGAGCGAGTCGGTGGCGCCGCCGTCGCGGCCGAGCCACCGGGTCAGCAGGGTGATCGTCGCGTAGCCGGCCGCGGAGAGCAGTGCCAGGGAGACTCCGGCGGGGCGCACGGTGGCCCCGTCGCCGCCGAGCACCAGTACGGCAAGCCCGGCCAACGCACCCACCACCGCGGTGAGTCCGCCGCGTCCCAGCCGCTCCCCCATGGTCAGCCGTGCACCGACCGCGATGAACACGGGGCCCGCTCCAAGGGTGACGACGGTCCCGACCGCAAGGCCGGTCGCCTCGACGGCTGCGAAGTACGCGCTCTGGAAGACGGTGAGACCGACGCCGGTCCCCAGGACGCGCAGCAGCCGACGGTGACGCGGTTCGGCGGGGGCGGCCGCGCGTCGGGCCCGTAGCGCCAGCGCGGCGAGCAGCAGCACGAGACCGCCCAGACAGCGCCAGAACGACAGAGCGAGCGGGCCCAGATCGCTGACCTCGAAGATCAGCGAGGCGGCGGCCCCGGCAGTGCCCCAGGCAACACCGGCGACGACCAGATAGAAGAGGCTCCGCCCGACGGGCAGGCCGGTAGCAGGGTTAGACACGTGACTTCTCCAGATGACGACAGGACGGTGGTCGCTCGGCTCCGTGCACGGGCAGCGACGAGCCGCTCGGGACTGCCCGAGCCCGGTCTTCGTCAGGAGTGGCCGCCCGCGCTAGGCGGCAGGCGGCGAAAGTACGGTCGAATGCATGATCGGCACGTTACGTCGCAGCACGACCCGCGGACAACTCCCCCTCGACAGCGGCACGGCCTCCGCCCGATCGCGCAGTGTGCCCCTCACCCCGTCCGGATGCGACGGGACCGGAGGGCGTCTTCGGTGTCGCCGACTGGGCGATGAAAGCACCGATCAGCACCATGGAACCGCCGATGAGCTGCGGCGCCGACAGGTGCTCGCCGAGCATCACCCAGGCAAGCACGGTGGCGATGACCGCCTCGAGACAGGCGACGACACCCGCCACCGCGGGCGAGAGCAGCCGCACCGAGATCACCCCGGTGACATAGGCGATCACCGTCGATATCAGCACGATCCAGACGAGCAGCAGCCAGGCCGGTACATCCATGCCGTCCATGCCCGCGCTGCCGCCCAGAACCGACCAGTGCATGCCCCAGGGCCGTGCGACCACGGTGAGAACGACCGTGCCGATCAGCAGCCCGTACGCGATGACACCGACCGGATGCGGAGGTTCGACCCCTTCCGCGCTGTCTGCGCTGCCCTGGTCCGACAGGACGAAGTATCCGACCTGACAGCAGGCGGCGCCGAGCGCGAGCAGCAGCCCGACCACGTCGAAGCTCAGCCCCGACCAGATCTCGACCACGCAGGTGAGTCCCCCGACGGCGAGCACCACACCGACCGCGGCACCCCGGGTGACCGTCCGGCGCTGGACGAAGCGGACCCAGCCGAGGACGAGCGCGGGCGCCAGATACTCGACAAGAAGAGCGACACCGACGGGGACACGGGAGAGCGCAGCGAAGTAGAAGGCCTGCACACCGGCCACGGCGAGCAGCCCGAACCCCACCAGCAGGATCGGCCGGCTGCGCACGAGAACTCGGTGGCGCCAGGCGACGGGCAGCATGACAAGGGCGGCGCCGGCCACCCGTAGCCACACCACATGGAGCGGATCGAGTCCTGCCTCGATCAGCGGCTTGGCCGCCACCCCTGAACCACCGAATGCGAACGCCGAGGCCAGGGCAAGTCCCAGGCCGGCGCTTCTCCCCTGAGACGCGTGCATCGGCACATCATGACAGTTGTCGTCAGCAGCGTCACCCCCATGACCCCTGACGTACGCTCTCCGTCAGACGCTCGGTCCCACCGCGGCTTTCCCCATCAACTCACGCAGCCCGGCGACAGCCAGTCCGTCCATGTAGTCACGGACCCGCGTGATCAGTCCGTCGTGGACGCGGACGATCAGCACACCGGGCACGGTGAAGGTGTCGCTCCCGGCCGGCAGTGCGCCGAGCACGACGTGCTCGCCAATGACCACTTCAGGATCGGCCGTCTCGTGGATCTCCATGCGCTCGATGGCCTCCACTCGTACGGGGCTCGCCCCCCAGGCCGCCCGGTAGCCGGCACGCACCTCCTCGCGCCCCTCGTAGCGGGAGGGGAACCCTGGAGAGGAGAACGGGAACTCATGCACCGCGTCCTCGGCGTACAGGTCGGCGAGGTCGTCCGCGGACTTGTCGAGCATGGCCTGGTGATAGCGGCTCAGCACCTCGCGGGGCGTACGGGCCAAGGGATTCTGCAGCTCTGACACGGAACTCACTCCATCCACTGCCCACTCCGTTCACTCAACGAACGTTGACTCAATTAACGTACGAGCCCGTCAAGGCTTCGGTCAACAGCTGTAGAGTGAAATCGTGTCTGCCCCTCACATCTCCCGCGCCGACCGCCGCCGAGCCACCGAGGCGCGCATCCTCGACAGCGCCCGTGAGCTGTTCGCCGAGCGTGGTTTCGATCGCACCACCATCCGTGCCGTGGCAGCCGCGGCAGGCGTCGATCCGGCTCTGGTCATGCAGTACTTCGGGGCGAAACGCGAGTTGTTCACCCAGGCCGTGCAGGCATCTCCCGCGCTGCCGGCCGACACCCACACCGACGGCGACGGCGACGCGCTGGTGGATCACCTGATCGCCACGCTCGGCCTCAAGCTCGGTGGCCTTCCCGACGGAACGCTGGCGATGATGCGCTCCATGCTCACCGATCCGGCCGCGGCCGATCACGCCCGCGCGAGCCTCAACCGGCAGATCGGCAGCATCGGCGCGGCACTGCCGGAGGTCGAGGACCCAGAGCTGCGCGCCGCACTGGTCATCACCACCATGGTCGGCATCACCATCGGCCACCAGCTACTCGGCCTCGACGCCCTCCGCGACGCCCCCGCCGACCGCATCGCCGCCCTGCTCCGCCCGGCCTTCAAAGCCCTGACCGAACCGCCACGCTGAATCGGCCCCGCACGTCAGGCCGTCAGCCCCCGGCTCCCCGCCACCCCTGGCCGGACGCCCCCACAATCCGGGCCGCAAGCTGCTCCGCGTCGACGCCGGCCCGCTGCAGCACTTCGACGGCCCGGCACTCGTGATCCGAGGCCAGCGCCGCCAGCAGATCGAGCCCTCCGGCCCGCGCGTCGCCGCGCAACTCCGCCCGCTCACTGGCTTCTGCCATCGCCGAAGCGGCCGAGGGCGACCAGCCCTCCACCCCCATATCCCGCACCACGGAATCCGGATTCTCGACGACGGGGACAGCACCGGAGTCCTCCACCGCACCCTGCCAGCGGAGCCCGTATCCGATACTGCGCTGGACGAGATATCCGAGCACCTTGGCCAGTTGGGGTCCGCCCTCGAAGGCCGCCCGCACCTCAAGGTCCGATTCGATGAGGGAGTGCAGCAGATGCGCGGTGTCGATCTGCCGGTCACCGTCGCGCAGCGCGCGCCTTCGGGCACCCGTCACCACGGCGGCCAGCTCCACGGTGAATCTGGCGTCGAACTCAGCACGGTTCGGTGCGAGCTGCTGAGGGATCCGCGGCGTCCGGTTTTGCACACCTCTTACCCCATCAGTCCCACTGCGCCGAAGCATCGCCGGAGGGACCCATTTAGGCATCCCACGCAAGTTGGGCACACCCGAGCGGTTCCTCCTCCTTACGAATGAGATCTCGCCATTCCCGGATCCGATCCGGAAAAACGGCGCGCGCCGCCTTGCACCGCACCCCGGAGCAACACCGAGCCTCCCTCGTACGTCCCACGGGCCACACCACCCATACGGCGGCCGGGAGGGAGTCCGCGGACGTGTCCTGGCTGGTCGCCCTACCGACGCTCGACGGACGGGAGTACAAATACCGGATCCACGCACCCGCGCACACCTTCCGCGCCGATCTCCTCCGGGCCGCGTTGCACTGCCATGACGACAGCCCACGACCTCGCACCTCCGACCGATTCGATGCCGCACTGATCTGGCGGGCCGGAGCAGAGAGAACGGATCACGCGGATCTGACAGTTCATCAGTATTGAATGTTCACGTCACTGCGACTACGTTCCGCGACACCGTAACCCGCCGAGAAGGGGTGGCCTCATGGCCGAAGTCAGTGCAGAAGCACGCATCGAAGCACCGGCCGAGAAGGTCTGGGCCCAGCTGACGGACTTCACCGCGTACGGCCAGTGGAACGCCACCCACACCAGCTTCCCCAAGGGCGGCCCGACAACACTCGAACTCGCGGCCACCTACGAGGAGAACATGAAGCTCATGGGCTTCCCCGCCGAGGTGACCTGGACGGTGGCGGAGCTGGAGACCGCGCGCCTGCTGGCCACCAAGGGCAAGGGGCCGATGGGCGTCAATCTGGCCATGCGCTACTCACTGACCCCCGACGGGGACGCGACCACGGTACGCATCGACGGGGAGTTCACCGGCGCCGCAGTCTCCCTGATGGCCGGAAAGCTCAAGGACTCGGCAACCGCCGCGCTTGTCGAGTCGCTGCGCAAACTGGGCGGGCTCGTCGCCGCCTGACCGCCACCGGAACGACGGGAAGGGCCTCGCGGCTCGACCGCGAGGCCCTCGGCGCCCTGCCCACAGGCTCAGCGCTCGTCGGCGAGGATCAGATAGAGCTTCTTACGGGCGTCATTGATGACCGTGAGCGCCTTCTGACGCTGATCGGCGGAGCCGGTCTTCCAGACCTGACCGAACGCCTCCATCAGACCGAAACCGGCCTGCCGGATCTCGTTGACACTCTCCCAGTCGACACCGCGCCCGGCTTCCTCCCAGGGCGCGTCGGGCCCCGACTCCGCCTCTGTGCGACCGGTGTCGGTGAGCGTGAACAGCTTCTTGCCGCCCTCGCTCGCGCTGACGATCAGACCCTCGTCCTCCAACAACTGGAGGGTCGGATAGACCGAGCCCGGACTGGGCCGCCAGGCCCCGCCACTGCGCTCGCCGATCTCCTGGATCATCTCGTACCCATGCATCGGCCGGTCCTTCAGCAGCGCCAGGATCGACGCACGCACGTCACCGCGGCGCGCCCTCCCTCGGCCACCGCCCCGGCCGCGTCCGCCACCGAAGGGCCCACCTCCGAAGGGACCGCCACCGAACGGCGGACCGAACTGCCCGAAGGCCGCCCGCCGCCCCTCGAAGTCGCCCCGACCTTGATGACCGGGCCCGCAGTGCCCATGTCCGTGCCCATGCTCGTGTCCATGTGAACGCATCGCTACGCTCCTTCCATCATTGATCTGTCGCGATGCGTCAACGATATATCGGAATCGGTCGCTTGACAAACACCCTGGTGGGCCTGCTGACCTGTCTCAGTGAAGGTCGACGCCCTGCCGGTTCGTCTCAGCGATCCCTCGTGCCGTTCGTCAAGCCACGAGAGCCGTCAGCGACATGAGCTCGTCGCGCCGTCCGTCGCACAGGAGGGCCCGGAGGACGTTGCCGCGACGGCGGGCTGATGCACGGCGCCGGCTCGGCAAGGCGGGCCGCGGAACCCGCCGCCCACCAGCTTCCACTGCGTGCGATGGTCGTGCCCGTGATCGAGAAGTGGGCCTTCAGCGAGGGTGCTCCGCCGGTGTCGGTTGAGTAGGCCGTTGATGAGCTCGGCCGGAGGATCACCGACGGCGAACTGGAGTCGTGGCTGACCAGTTCAATGGGGCGAAGCCTCGCTGTCGTGACGAACAACCGAGCGAGCGATGGTGATGTTGCTCGACGGCGAGGGCAACCCCGGCGAACACGCGTCAGACCCAGGGGCCGAAGAACGGAGCGACGGCTTCATTCTTGAGAACGGGCAGAACGACGAGTACCCCGACGAAGACACAGTGCTCCTCGGCGAGGCGTTCAGGATCGTCCACCACATCCTCAGTGCGCTCACCATGACGTTCCCCGACGGCAGCCCGGTCGCTGAGTTCATGCTGCACATCCATGACGACCACACCGCCGGCTGACGCTGGCACGACGAGCCCTTCGACGCGGTGAACCAGTGACACGCTGGGTTCGCTGTTTCTGGGACGAGGAAGCCGTCTGGTTCTGCTTCGAGCTGGACACCGGTGGACAAGTGATCCGGCAAGTCGAGTTTCACAAGCCCGGGAGCAAGGCTCCCGACTGGTCGACATCCTGGTGGCCGTCGTCCCGACCGACACGACCAGCGCGCCCCCTTCCCTGCCCTCGCCCCGACCGGCACAGCCGTCCTGGACGGCCCCACCATCACACCTCCGCCTCTTGACGACACCGCCCCTTGCCAACCTGGCGATTCCTTGACCATCGCGGCACACCGGGCGCAGCACCGTACGGTCTCCACGGCCCGGGCATTCTTCGGTCACAACTGTTGGGCTATGCGGAACACGGACGGCACATGCTCTGGTCGACTGGTCGCTCGGCGTGGGCATTACCGCGAGCGTCGTGAAGATCGAGCGCGCTGCCGGCCGGATTTCTGTCACGGCGTTGTCTGCTCTCGCCGGTGTGCACATCGCGTGGGGTCCGGGTTCGCCGTGGACGCTCCCCGACCGG
>NZ_FMDF01000216.1 GCF_900091955.1 Streptomyces sp. Ncost-T10-10d | reverse complement strand
ACCGCGAATCAGCACGGCTACCGCGCCCCGGCCGCGCTGCTCCCGTCCCTGCTGGACGCGGCCAGGTCCCGTACCGACCTGCGGCCGCAGGCGCTGGCCTTCGCCGGGCCGCGCGGACTGTGGCTGGCCGGGCTCAACCCCGAGTGGAAGTTCGCGCTGCGCGGCTCGTCCGGCGGCTCGTTGCTGCCGAACGTCACGGAGCCGGAAGCGGTCGCCCGGTTGTGGGAGGAGGGCCTGTTCGCCGAACGGGTTGCCCTGCTCGGGGCCGTGCGGGCACACGATCCCGCTGAGGCGCTCGCGCTGCTCGCCACCACATGGACCACCGAGCGCGCCGAGGACCGGCTGATGTTCCTCGACTCACTGCGTACCGGACTGTCCGGAGTGGACGAGACCTTCCTGGAACAGGCGCTCTCCGACCGCAGTCGCAATGTCCGCTCTACTGCTGCCGAACTGCTGTCGGCGCTGCCGGAGTCGGCGTTCGCCGAACGGATGGCGGGCCGCGCGATGTCCTGTGTGAGCCCGGACCTCCACGGCGACGAGGCCTCCGTCGCCGTGGAGGCCCCGCACGAATGCGACGCCTCGATGGAGCGCGACGGCGTGGTGGCGGTGCCGCCGTCCGGGCGGGGCGAACGGTCTTGGTGGCTCGGCCAGTTGGTGGAGTCGCCCCCCCTCGCCACCTGGTCGGCGCGGTTCGGTGGCCGCGCCGCACAGGAGATCGTCGGCCTGCCGGTGGCCGACGGCTGGGCCGAGGAACTGCACGCGGCATGGTGCCGGGCAGCAGTGCGGCAGCGGGATCCGGAGTGGGCCCGCGCGCTGCTCGGCGCCCCGTCCGTCCCCCCGTCGAACGGCCCCGGTACGGCGTCGCTCGCCGAGCGGTCGAAACTGCTCGCCATACTTCCCGCAGCCGAACGGGCCGAATGGGTGGCCGACTTCATCGCGGCGCACGGACTGTCGGAGGCCTTCCAGTTGCTGGGGGTCTGCCCGACGCCCTGGGCCGAACCACTCGGCCGCTCGGTCGTCGACGCCCTGGACATCGCCCGGGACGCGGGCAGCTATCCCTGGAGTTTCAGCGGCGTGATGGGCCTCGCGGAGCGCTGTCTGAACCCGGCCGAGGCGGACCGCCTGGAGGTCCTCACCACCACCCCGGACGAACCGGAGGACGCCTCACCGGGCGCGAACGGCTACTGGTCGGAGGCATTCCAACGACTGGTCTCCACACTGCGACTGCGCTCGGCGATGGACCTGGAACTGATACCGGGCTGAGAGGGATCGGCGGTCTCCGGCCCGAGGGGAGTCGGCGGGAACCGGGCGCGCGGGCGGGGGTGGGGAGGTCCGGGCCCAGGTGTCCGGCGGAGCCAGTGGCCGATCCCCGGCACCCGGCCCGGGCGCAGCTCGCAGCGTCGCTCCCGGGCAGTGACTCCGGGCGGGCAACTCCGGGCGGGCAACTCCAGGGGCACCAGCAGCTCCAGGGTGCACCCGCAGCTCCAGGGTCTCCAGGGGCAAGCGGCCCGCATCGGCCACCCCCGCGCAGCCGTCACCCGGTACACCGCCGCGGGCAGGCGGGCCGGTCGGCCCGCTGCCTCGTGGTGGAGAACGGTCAGGCTTCCGCGTGGTGGCGGACGTTCGCGTTGACCCAGTCGACGATCGACGCCGTCGTCGCCCCCGGGGTGAAGATCTCCGCGACGCCCTGGTCCTTCAGCGGTGCGATGTCCGCCTCCGGGATGATGCCGCCGCCGAAGACCTTGATGTCCTCCGCCTCGCGCTCCTTCAGCAGCTCGATCACCTTGGCGAAGAGCGTGTTGTGCGCACCGGAGAGGATCGAGAGGCCGATCGCGTCGGCGTCCTCCTGGATCGCGGTGTCCACGATCTGCTCGGGCGTCTGGTGGAGCCCGGTGTAGATGACCTCCATACCTGCGTCGCGCAGCGCCCGCGCGATCACCTTGGCCCCGCGATCATGGCCGTCCAGGCCCGGCTTGGCCACCACCACACGGATCGGACCGGTCACACCCATCACTGCCTCCACATGCGTCTCCCGTGCCTGAAGGGCCGGGGATGTGAACGAACGTTATCGACAGCATCCCGCAACCCGCCGTTTCGCGGTGGACGGGGAGGGGGAAATCACACGTGGGACATGTTCACCGGGCGCCGTTCCCGCTTGACGCGGCACACCTGCCGTGCGGGACCGGCCGCCAGGGGAGCCGCCAAGAGGTCGCCGTACCACCGCGCCGCCAGCCGCGCGGCACGGTGGTACGGGCTGTCGGGCCCATCTCATCGGGCCCGTCGGCCGATCGTTCGCCGGTCACCACCGGTGAGCAGGGGCCTGCGGATCGGGTCCGAACCCCCGGCCGTATCGCCGGGCGGGCCGCCCGTACCTCCGCAACGGCACCCCATGAGGGCATACGGGGACCGGAGCCGCCTCCCCGCTTGCCGAAGCAGGAGGTCGGCCATGAAGGTCCCGCCTTTCCTTCCCCTGTCGCTGCGCCGGCCGTGTCTGTGCTGCGCCCGGCTGTCATCCGCGCTGCTCAAGGCCACCGCACTCGAGCTGGTGGTCCTCGCCGGGCATGTGCTCCTCTACCCCACCGGCATCGCCGGGGAGCGACGGCCCCCGCAGCGCCCGGCCGAACCGGCCATCACACCACCCACCGCCCCGGCCGGGGCCTCCGTCCTGTCCGCCGAGGGCGGCGAGCGGCCGCCCGTCGTGCTTCTGCACGGCTTCATCGACAACCGCTCGGTCTTCGTCCTCCTTCGCCGCTCCCTCGCCCGGCACGGCTGGCGCCATCTGGAGTCGCTGAACTACTCGCCCCTGACCTGCGACATCCGTACGGCGGCCGAGTTGCTCGGGCGGCACGTCGAGGAGATCTGTGCCCGCACCGGACACCACGAGGTCGACATCGTCGGGCACAGCCTCGGCGGGCTGATCGCCCGCTATTACGTACAGCGGCTGGGCGGTGACCAGCGGGTCCGCATCCTGGTCACCCTCGGCACGCCGCACGGGGGCACGTCCGTCGCCCCACTGGCCGGCGCTCACCCCATCGTGCGCCAGATGCGTACGGGCTCCGCGCCGATCGAGGAACTGCGCAGGCCGGCGCCCGGCTGCCGCACCCGGTTCGTGAGTTTCTGGAGCGAGCTGGACCGGGTGATCGTCCCGGCCGGGGCGGCCTGCATCGACCATCCGGATCTCGACGCGCTGAACGTACGCGTCAGCGGCATCGGCCACCTCGCGCTCCCGGTGCACCCCACCGTCGCCGCCGCGGTCCGGCAGGCGCTGGAATCCCGCGAATCGATGATCGAAGCCACCGGAGCCACAGGACCCGCAGGACCCGCAGGAACCACCGGAACCACCGGAACAGCAGGAGCAGCTTCAGTGGCCTGACCGGACCGGCCCGGCCCCACCTCACCGCGTCGGAGGCCCCAAAAATAGAACGCGTTTCGAACATAGAGCCAAGGCTGTGTGGACAGTCCGTCGAAAGACGGCCGATTGCCCGTTTCCTGAGCCGCCCGAGCCCGCCGAAGATTGTCGACGTCACGTACCGCCGGGTACAGTCGCGGCCACTGCTCCCCCTGGGATCCCTCCGCCGGACCCCAGACCACAGGTCCTGCTGCCGAGGCGAGAGAGAAGTTGGTGAACGACCAGCACCCCCACGCCGGGTACGCCGGATACGACAGCCAAGCCACCGGCAGCTTCGACAGCGACCCGCTCTTCGGCTCCCTTCCCGGCAGCTACGACGGCACGTACGGCAGCGGCTACGACACCGGCCAGGCCGGGTACAGCGGCCAGTACGACTCCACGCAGTGGGACACGGGGGCACTCGCCACCACCTCGTACGACGCCTACACCCCGTACGCAGCGGAGCCCCAGCAGCAGTACGCCGCGGGCCCGACGTACGACACCACAGCCACCTGGACGCCCGGAGCCGACTACGGCACGGCAGCGACCACGGCCGCCACCACCGCCTTCGCCGAAATTCCGGCACAGGGACAGGGCGGCGCCCCGGACGCCACGGGTCAGTGGGACACCAACGGCTGGCACCAGACCGGCCAGTGGGCAACGACCGGCACGGCCGCGTTCGACACCGGCGCATACGACGCCACCGCCTGGAACACCGGCGCCACGCCCGAGCAGGAACAGCAAACCGCGCAAACCACGCAAACCGCACAGATGTTGCACGAGGCGTCGGCGACACACGAGGCATACGAAGCGCAAGAGGCGCACGAGGCGCACCAGCCGTACGAGCCCTATGCCGACCAGGACTCCTTCGACCCGTACGAGCCCCACCGCACCGCCGAGTTCAGCCTCCCGGGGACGGAGACGGAGACGCGCGCGGAGGCCGACTTCGACACCGACCTGCGCGAAGCCGCCGACGACACGGCCGATGCCGGACCCGACGCCCACCACCCCATCAGCCGCCCAGCCACCCGCAGCGGTGGCGGCGGCAGTCGCAGTCGGCGACGTTCCCCCGCAAAGCGTTCCGCACTGCTCACCGTCGCTGTTCCCTCCGCCTGCGTGATGAGCGTGGCCGGTATCGCCGCGGCTTCCGTCAGCGGACTGGGCGGCGAGGACAAGAAGGACAACAACACCACGATGGCGGCCGCCGACCCCGACTCCGTCAAGCCGGTCGCCGCCAACAACAAGCTGGACACCCAGCTCGCCAACCTCAGCGCCGACGCGGAGAACTTCGCCGACCGTGCCAGCCGTACCCAGGAGCGCATCGACCTGAGGGAGCGGCAGGCCGCCGAGAAGAAGAAGCGCGAGGAAGCGGCCGCCCGCAAGGAGGCGCTGCGCCCCAAATTCCTCCTGCCGGTCGCGCAGCACGGCCTCAGCGCGTACTTCGGCCAGGCGGGCGTCAACTGGATGTCCGTGCACACGGGCATCGACTTCCCCGTCTCGTACGGCACACCCGTGATGGCCGCGACCGACGGCACCGTACGCACCCAGCTGAACAGCGCCTACGGGAACATGGCCATCGTCACCATGGCCGACGGCACCGAGACCTGGTACTGCCACCTCAGCAGCACCAAGATCCGCTCCGGCCCGGTGAAGGCCGGCGATGTGATCGCGTACTCCGGGGATTCAGGGAACTCCACCGGCCCGCACCTGCACTTCGAGGTACGGCCCGGGGGCGGAGCGGCAATAGACCCGCTGCCCTGGCTCCGCAGCCACGGCCTCGACCCGACCTGAGCCACCCGGCGGCCGGTGCAACTGTCCCGGCCGCCCGCCCGACCACTACTGGGCTACAGCTTCTCGACCGGCGCGTACCGCAGCAGCAGCTTCTTCGGCCGCTCGTCCCCGAAGTCGACCGTCGCCTTCGCCTGGTCGCCGACGCCCTCGACCGCCGTGACCGTGCCGAGCCCGAACTGGTCGTGCGTGACCCGGTCCCCGACCACCAGTGTGACCGTCGGCCTGTCCGAGGTGCGCCGGGTCGCGAAGCCCGAGGGGCCCGACCGGGCGCGCGACGAGGACAGCGACGACGTGATCCCCGACGTCGGTCCGGCCGGGGCCGCCATCGGCCCGGTCCGCTTCCACTCCAGGTGCTGGTCCGGGATCTCCTCCAGGAACCGCGACGGCGGGTTGTACGAGGGCTGCCCCCACGCACTGCGCATCGCCGCCCGGGTCAGATAGAGCCGCTCGCGGGCCCGGGTGATCCCGACGTACGCGAGCCGCCGCTCCTCCTCCAGCTCCTTCACCTGTCCCAGCGCACGCATGTGCGGGAAGACGCCGTCCTCCATGCCGGTCAGGAAGACCACCGGGAATTCGAGGCCCTTCGCGGTGTGCAGCGTCATCAGCGTGATGACGCCGGAGCCGTCCTCGTCCTCGTCGGGGATCTGGTCGGAGTCGGCGACGAGCGCGACCTTCTCCAGGAATTCGGCGAGCGTGCCCGCGCCTTCCTCTTCCCCCCGCTCCTGCTCGAATTCGAGGGCGACGGCAGCGAGTTCCTGAAGGTTCTCGATGCGGGTCTCGTCCTGCGGGTCGGTGGATGCCTGGAGCTCCGCGAGGTAGCCGGTGCGCTCCAGCACTGCCTCCAGGACCACCGCCGGGCCCGCGCCGGACTCGACGATCGTGCGCAGCTCCTCCATCAGCGTGTTGAAGCGCTTGACGGCGTTGGCCGACCGGGCCGCCATGCCGTACGCCTCGTCGACCCGGCGCAGCGCCTGCGGGAACGTGATCTTCTCGCGCATGGAGAGCGCGTCGATCATCGCCTCGGCACGGTCGCCGATACCGCGCTTGGGCACATTGAGGATGCGGCGCAGCGGGACGGTGTCCTCGGGGTTGGCGAGGACCCGGAGGTAGGCCAGGACGTCCCGGACCTCCTTGCGCTCGTAGAAGCGCACGCCGCCGACGACCTTGTAGGGCAGTCCGACGCGGATGAAGATCTCTTCGAAGACACGGGACTGCGCGTTCGTACGGTAGAAGATCGCGACGTCGCCCGCCCTGGCGTCGCCCGCGTCGGTCAGCCGGTCGATCTCGTCGGCGACGAACTGCGCCTCGTCGTGCTCGGTGTCGGCGACGTAGCCGGTGATCCGGGCGCCCGTGCCGGCGTTCGTCCAGAGGTTCTTGGGGCGGCGGCTCTCGTTGCGCTCGATGACCGCGTTGGCGGCGGACAGGATCGTCTGCGTGGAGCGGTAGTTCTGCTCCAGGAGGATCGTGGTCGCGTTCGGGTAGTCCTCCTCGAACTGGAGGATGTTGCGGATGGTCGCGCCGCGGAAGGCGTAGATCGACTGGTCCGCGTCACCGACGACGCACAGCTCGGCGGGGGCGTCGCCTTCGCCGGCCGGGCCGACCAGTTCGCGCACGAGGGTGTACTGGGCGTGGTTGGTGTCCTGGTACTCGTCGACCAGGACGTGCCGGAAGCGGCGGCGGTAGTGCTCGGCGACATCGGGGAACGCCTGGAGCAGATGGACCGTCGTCATGATGATGTCGTCGAAGTCCAGCGCGTTGGCCTCGCGCAGCCTGGACTGGTACATCGCGTAGGCCTGGGCGAGGGTCTTCTCGAAACCGTCCGCGGCCTGGCCGGCGAAGGTCTCCTCGTCGATCAGCTCGTTCTTCAGGTTGGAGACCTTGGCCGTGAACGCCTTCGGCGGGAAACGCTTCGGGTCGAGGTCGAGATCGCGGCAGACCAGGGCCATCAGTCGCTTGGAGTCGGCGGCGTCGTAGATCGAGAACGACGAGGTGAAGCCGAGCTTCTTCGACTCGCGGCGCAGGATGCGTACGCACGCGCTGTGAAACGTCATGACCCACATGGCGTTGGCGCGCGGTCCGACGAGTTGCTCGACACGCTCCTTCATCTCGCCCGCGGCCTTGTTGGTGAAGGTGATCGCCAGGATCTGGCCGGGGTGCACCCCGCGCTCGGCAAGGAGGTGGGCGATCCGGTGGGTCAGCACCCGGGTCTTCCCGGAGCCCGCCCCGGCGACGATGAGCAGCGGGGAGCCCGCGTGGACCACGGCGGCGCGCTGCTCGGTGTTCAACCCGTCGAGGAGCGCCGCGGAGTCGATGACGGGGCGGTGCGCACCGTCGCGGTAGTACGCGTCCCTGGGCGGCGGGGGCCCGTCGAATACGCCCGCGAAGAGGTCCTCCGGCACCGCTTCGGGTGCGGAGTCCTCGGGGGGCGGCGGGGGCTCTTCCTCCGAGTGCTGGAGGCCGGCCAGGAAGCTGTCGTCAAAGAGGCTGCTCATCGCTTGTCGAGTCTAGGCCGCCGCAACGACACACGACGGCCGCATGGCGAACCGCACCCGGCGCCCGGGCACACGGAGACAGCGGCCACTCACCCCGCGTAAGGAAATTGGGGCCCTCGCCGGCCCTTGCCACCCCACTTCATCGAGGTCACGAAAATGTATCGGGCATATCGAACATCGACCTTCACAGCAGCACCACGGGTTGGCTAGCGTGCTCGACCGGGCGGCCCGTACCCCCTGAGGCGAACCACGCCGAGCGGGCGCCCGCGCCGAATCCGTCCTGCCCTCGCGGGAGTTCGGAACCGGGGACCCACACGCAGCACCGGGGTGAATCGGTCCTTGTCCCCCCACTCGGACCGTAGGGCAGCCTTCCGTTCCGCCCGAACCCGACAGCTAACCCGGTAGGCGGTCCACGGAAGGAGATGCCGGCCTTGGCGTCGCATCGCAAACCGCGCACCCGGGTGCGCACCACCACACCGGCCGTAGGGCTCACCACGGCGGCACTGGCGTCCGTGACCCTGCTCTCCGCACAGAGCGCCACGGCCGCCCCCGCCCCGAAGCCCAGCATCGAGGACGTCCAGAAGAAGGTCGACGACCTCTACCGGCAGGCGGGCACCGCGACCCAGCAGTACAACCGGGCGAAGGAAGCCTCCACCACCCAGCGCGCCAAGGTCGACGCCCTGCTGGAGGACGTGGCCAAGCGCGCCGACAAGCTCAACGACGCCCGCAGGACGCTCGGCGCCTACGCGGCCGCGCAGTACCGCACCGGTTCCATCGCGCCGAGCGCCACCTTCTTCCTGGCCGACGACCCGCAGTCGTACTTCGACGAGAGCCAGCTGATGAGCCGGATGACCGGTCAGCAGCAGAAGGCAGTCACGGACTTCCGTACGCAGCAGGCCAAGGCGTCGAAGAAGCGTGCCGAAGCGGTGCAGAGCCTGGAGACGCTGACCTCGACACAGACCACGCTGCGCACCAGCAAGCAGAACGTCCAGAAGAAGCTGGGCGAGGCGCGCGCGATGCTGTCGGAACTGACCGCCGAGGAGAAGGCGCGGCTCGCGGCGCTGGAGCGCAAGAAGGAGGCGGAGGCCAAGCGCAAGGCGGAGGAGCTGGCGCGGCAGCAGGCCGCCGCCGAGGCGGAGGCGGACCGCAAGGCCGCGGAAGCCGCGAAGGGGGCGGCATCCGGCAGCGGTACGGGCACGGGCACCGGAACCGGTTCGGACAGCAGCGCCACCACCAAGGCGCAGAAGGCCCTCGCCTTCGCCACGTCCCAGATCGGCAAGCCGTACGTATGGGGCGCGACGGGCCCGGCCTCGTACGACTGCTCCGGGCTCACCCAGGCCGCGTGGAAGGCCGCCGGCGTCGACATCCCACGCACCACCTGGGACCAGGTGAAGACAGGCACCCGGATCGCGACGGCCGATCTGCGGCCGGGCGACCTCGTCTTCTTCTACGACGACATCAGCCACGTCGGCATCTACAAGGGCGACGGAATGATGATCCACGCGCCGAAGCCGGGGGCGAATGTGCGCGAGGAGTCGATCTACTACATGCCGATCTACGGCAGCGTGCGGCCGTCGTGACGGCTCACGCCCTCGTGCCCGCAACTGCCGGACGGGCCTGGATTCCACGCCCGTCCGGCAGCGTGGGCGGCACGGGCCGGCTCAGGTCCAGAGCGTGGCGATGAAGATGTTGGCGAGCGTCAGCCCGCCCACCGCCGCGAAGGCGCCCTTGTCGGCCTTCTCCTCGTCCCGCTTGACGTAGACGAGCGCGAGGATCACGACCAGGAGCAGCAGCTTGACCCCGATCTTGATGTTGTTCACATGGTGGTCGTCGGCCTCGTTGAGCCCGACCAGCGCGACACCGGTGACCAGCATGGTCAGTGCGCCGTGCAGCATCGCCGGGACGAACCGGGCCGCGCCCGCGCCCATCGCCTTCATCTGGGTCAGGAAACCGCCCAGCAGAGAGGCGATACCGATGATGTGCAGCGCGACGAAGACATTGATGAGTACGTCCATGGGTCCGCAGCCTAGCCCCGGGCATATCACCACTCCGCAGGCAGGTGCGACTTCCTGCCACTCCACTCGCGCCTGCACCAGTTGCCTGGCTCTGGTGCAATTTTCCGAGCAATCGACGACAGCGCCGCGCCAAATTCGGGCAATAGGCGTCATTACGACTCTTCCCCGTGCCCCGGGTTTAGCGTCCCTACCCAGGTGACCGGCTTCACCGCCGCTCCGCACCCGGACGGCGAGCCGGTCACCCCGCCGAGAGATCCGGCGGCGGGCCGCTCCCCCTGTTGGTGACCCGCCGCCGGACCTCCGGCGGGCCCGCCGGTAGTCCCCGGCGGGCAGTCGCCAGGAAGGACGCACGCCCCCGTGGCAGCGCACCGGAAACCCAAGCAGCGCCCGTACACCGGCTCTGCTGCCCGCACCGCAGCCACCCTCGCCATCGCCGGGGCCGCCACCGCCGCCGCTCTGCCAGGTTCCGCACACGCCGATCCCCAGTCAACCCCTGCCCAGGTCAGGGCCGAGGTGGACCGGCTGTACCACGACGCGGAAGTCGCCACCGAGCAGTACAACGGCGCGAAGGAGAAGGCGACCGCCGCAGCCGATGCCGTCGACACCCTGCGCGACGAGGCGGCCCGCAGGACCGAGCGCCTCAACGCCTCGCGCAACGCACTGGGTTCCCTCGCCGCCGCGCAGTACCGCACCGGCGGCCTGGACCCGGCCGTACAGCTGGCGCTCTCCTCCGACCCCGACCAGTACCTGGAGCGGGCCTCGTACGTGGACCGGATCGGCGACCGCCAGGCCGCCGAGGTCGACGGGGTGGAGCGACAGGTCGCCCGGATCGCCCAGCTGCGCTCACAGGCCGAGGGAAAGCTGGCTGCGCTGGCATCCCGCCAGGCCGAGCTGAAGAAGCACAAGGCGACGATCAAAACCAAACTGGCCGACGCGCAGCGGCTCCTCGCCACCCTGTCCCCGGCCGAGCGCGCCGCCTACGAGAGCTCGGACAGCGCGCGCTCCGCCGACCGTGCCGATCGCAGCACCGCACGCGGCCCCGTCCAGGCTCCCAACTCCCGTGCCGCCGAGGCCATCGCGTTCGCGTACGGGGCGCTCGGAAAGCCGTACGTCTGGGGCGCGACCGGCCCGTCCTCGTTCGACTGCTCCGGGCTCACCCAGGCCGCCTGGCGCTCCGCCGGTGTCTCGCTCCCCCGGACCACGTACACGCAGATCAACGCCGGCCGACCCGTCTCGCGCTCCGAACTCGCCCCGGGCGACCTGGTGTTCTTCTACTCCGGCGTGAGCCACGTCGGGCTCTACATCGGCAACGGCCGGATGATCCACGCCCCGCGCCCGGGAGCACCGGTCCGGATCGCGCCGATCGACCAGATGCCCTTCGCCGGAGCGACCCGGGTGGCATAGGCTCCTGATCAACCGGCCGGAGGACGACCGCACATGCCCATGGACCTCGATGTCCAGACCCATGCCCGAACGCTCGCCCTGCGCTCCCCCGACCATCTCCGGGTCGGCCCCTTCACCGTGCGGTACAACCCGAACTGGTCGATCAAGTACGCCAATTACGCGATACCCGACCGGGACGCCGAGCCGACGGCGGAGGACCTCGACGCCCTGATCGCGGCATTCCGCGCGTACGACCGGATGCCGCGGCTGGAGTTTCTGCCCGGCTGGGCCCCCGCGGTCGAACCCGCTCTGCTCGCCGCCGGGTTCACCGTCGAGAACCGGGCCCCGATCCTGGCCTGTGCCCCGGGCGACCTGCTGCCGCCGAAGCCGGTGGACTCCCTCGCGATCGCCGAACCGGTCACCGACGCGGAGTTCGACGCCGCCGCGCTCGTCCAGCACCACGGATACGGCGGGACCGGCGAGCCCGAGGGCGGCGAGGCGGCCTGGCTGCGCGCGGCGGCCGGGGGCGGCGGGGTCGCGGCCCTCGCCACGGTCGGCGGTGTCCCGGCGGGCGCGGGCGGCTGCTCGGTCCCGGTCGACGGCCTCACCGAACTGGCCGGCCTCGCCGTCGCCGACACCTTCCGCCGCCGCGGCGTCGGCGCCGCGCTCTGTGCCCACCTGACCGCGACGGCCTTCGAGCGTGGCTGCCGGGTGGTGTGGCTGGAGCCGGGCGACGCGGATGTGGAGCGGATCTACGCGGGCATCGGCTACCGCCGGGTCGGCGAGAAGCTGAACATCTCGCTCGTCCCCGACGGCACGGCCGGCTGACTCAGACCAGCCGCCGCGCCGTCGCCCACCGGGTCAGCTCGTGCCGGTTCGACAGCTGGAGCTTCCGCAGCACCGCCGAGACATGCGACTCGACCGTCTTCACCGAGATGAACAGCTGCTTGGCGATCTCCTTGTACGCATAGCCGCGGGCGATCAGCCGCAGCACCTCGCGCTCGCGCTGCGTCAGCCGGTCCAGGTCCTCGTCGACCGGCGGCGCGTCCGTGGAGGCGAAGGCGTCGAGGACGAAGCCGGCCAGCCGGGGCGAGAACACCGCGTCGCCGTCCTGGACCCGGAAGACCGAGTCGATCAGGTCGGTGCCGGTGATCGTCTTGGTGACGTAGCCGCGGGCGCCGCCGCGGATGACGCCGATGACGTCCTCGGCGGCGTCCGAGACGGACAGCGCCAGGAACCGCACCGGGTTCTCGGCGGTACCCATCAGCGGGGCGCAGCGGCGCAGCACCTCGACGCCGCCGCCGCCGGGCAGATGGACGTCGAGGAGGACGACCTCGGGGCAGGTCGCCGTGATGACAGTGACCGCCTGGTCGACGTCGGCGGCCTCACCGACCACCTCGACGCCCGTCTCCTCGGTGCGGCCGATCTCGGCCTGAACACCGGTGCGGAACATCCGGTGATCGTCGACGAGCACGACCCGTACCCGGCGCTCCGGGCCCCCTGTCGCCTCAGTGGTCTCCGTCATCGCTCGCCCTCTCCATCTCCAGCTCGACTTCCGTGCCCCCACCGGGCACCGAACGCAGTCGCGCCGTACCGCCGTTGCGCTGCATCCGGCCGATGATTGATTCTCGTACGCCCATTCTGTCCCCCGGTACGGAATCCAGATCGAATCCCGGGCCCCGGTCGCGCACCGAGACGAAGACCGTGCGGCCCTCGACCTCGGCGTAGACCTGCACGGCGCCGCCCTCGCCACCGTACTTGGCGGCATTGACCATCGCCTCGCGTGCGGCCTGCATCTGCGCGGCCAGCCTCTCGTCCAGCGGGCAGTCGCCGACGACGACGACCTCCAGCGGAACGCCGTGCTTGTCCTCGACCTCGGCGGCGGCGCGCTTGACCGCCTCGGCGAGGGTCTCGGGTTCGTCGTCCTCGTCCTTGCCGGTGCCCTCGGGGTTGTACAGCCAGTTGCGCAGTTCGCGCTCCTGGGCGCGGGCCAGTCTGCGGACCTCGCCCGCGTCCTCCGCGTTGCGCTGGATCAGGGAGAGGGTGTGCAGCACCGAGTCATGGACATGGGCGGCGACCTCGGCACGCTCCTGGGCCCTGATGCGCATCGTGCGTTCTTCGGAGAGGTCCTGGGTCATGCGTACGAGGTAGGGGCCGGCCAGCAGCGCGATGCCGGTGAGGACGGCGATCGCGGCGGTCAGGACGTTGCCGAGCTGGGCCGCGGACCCGCGTACCACCATGAAGACGGCCAGGCCCAATCCGACCAGGGCCACCCCGGCAAGACCCCGGGCCAGATGCAGGACCCGGCGGCGGCTGCCGACCTCCATCCAGCGCGCGCGCCGGGCGTTGTCGGCCTGCCGCCACACGAGTACGGAACCTGCGCCGATCAGCAGCGTGGGCCAGATGTAGCGGTCGGCCTTGCTGCCCATGTCGACGTTGCCGACGAAGATGATGGCGCCGATGAACAACGCGATGAGGGCGAAGACCTGGCCCTTGTCGGGTTTGCGGAGCCGGCGTCTGCCGTCCGGGGCGGTCTCGAAGACGGAGCGCGGCGCCTCCACACCACCGACACCGAGCGGGACGACGATCCAGAACACGGCGTAGAGCAGCGCGCCGAGGCCGTCCGCGAAGAACAGACTGAGGAAGACGAACCGCACCCAGGCGACGGGCAGCCCGAGATGTCCGGCGAGACCGCGCGCGACACCGCCGAGCAGCCGTCCGTCGGCGCTGCGGTACAGCTTGCGCAGCGGCGGCTCCTCCGGGTCGGCGTTGCGGGAGCTCGTTGCTCGGGACGTGGCGGCTGGCATGCACCGATCGTCACACGTCCGTACGGGTGACGGCATCAGGGTCCGCCCCCGACTCGACCCTGAGAGTGCGCGGAGGCGCCTCCCGCGGGTACCGCCGGGGCGGTACCGGAACGCCTCGCTCATGAGCCACCGGACCGGTACCGGTTGCCTCCCCCAGGGGGCCGCCGGGCCAATATCAGGGATCGGCCAGGGTCGGTGCCGGTCCCGGACGGGCGCCGGGCCCGTCACCATAGAGCCATGACCGTTCCCCAGGACGCCTCCCCCGGTGTCGCACCACCACCCCCCGGACCGGGACCGCAGCTGCGGCGCAGCCCGCGGCACAAAGTCGTGGCCGGGGTGTGCGGCGGGCTCGGCCGGTACTGCGACGTCGACCCGGTGATCTTCCGGATCGTGCTCGGTGTGCTGTCCGTCACCGGCGGCATCGGACTGATCTTCTACGGCTTCGCCTGGCTGCTGATCCCCCTGGAGGGTGAGGACGAGAACGAGGCGCGCCGGCTCCTGTCCGGCCGCGTCGAGGGTGCGTCGCTGATCGCGGTGCTGCTCGCGCTGATCGGCTGCGGGCTGTTCCTCTCCATGCTGGGCAATGGCGGCACGCTGGCGTTCTCCGCGATGCTGTCGCTCGCGGTCGTCGGCTTCGCCGTCTGGACGCAGAACCGCAGGACGGCGGCGCCCGAGGACCCGCTGCATCCGGCGACCGCGCAGGCGGTGGCGGACGCGCCGCCCGAGGTGAAGGCTCCGCCGTCGCCGGGCAGCCCGTCGTGGTGGCGGGATCCGATCATCAAGGACGGCACCTCGGGTCCGGCGGGCCCCGGCTATCTGTGGGGTCCGGCCGATGCGGCGCTCGACGGCCGGGCGGTACGGCCCGCGGGTGCGACGCCTCAGGACCCGTTCCGCGCGCCCCCGCAGGAGGACGGCACCCGGGGCCCGACCTCGATCGGCGGTCTCGTGTTCCTGTTCGCGCTGATCGCGGGCGGTCTGGGCACGGGGCTGAGCTGGGACTCCCAGCCGCTCGGCACGAGTCTGCAGATCGGTCTGGCCGGTGCGCTCGCGGTGTTCGGGCTCGGAACGCTGGTCAGTGCGTTCCTCGGACGGACCGGGTTCGGCACGGTCATGCTGTCGGTGATCACGGCGGCCCTGCTGGCCGGTGCGTCCGCGCTGCCGAAGGACATCACCACCCAGTGGGTGCGCGAGGGCTGGCAGCCGGCCTCGGTGGCGGCGGTGCGGCCGCACTACCAGCTGGGCTCCGGGGTGGCACGGCTGGACCTCACCGGGATCACGGTCCCCCGGGGCGACACCGTCCGTACGGGGGTGAACGTCGGGGCGGGCCGCGCCGTCGTCGTCGTGCCGAAGGCGGCGACGGTGAAGGTGGACGCGCGGGCGAGCTTCGGCTACATCACGCTGCCGGTCAGCCGGACGGGCGATGCGCCGGACGGCCCGCAGCGCAATGTGGAAGACATGAATCTGTCGCAGCAGGAACGCAGGACGCTTCCGCCGCCCCCGGGCAGCAAACCGGCCGGCACGGTCGAGCTCACTCTCGAAGTCGGCATCGGACAGGTGGAGGTCACCCGTGCTGCGTCATGAGATCCGTCCGGGACGGGCGGTGGCGGGCCTGGTCATGCTCGCTCTGGCAGCGGGATACGCGGCGGACGCCGCGGGGGTCTGGGACGCCCCGTGGGTCTTCTTCTTCCCGCTGCTCTTCGGCGGCCTCTGGCTGGCCGCCACCGCGACCTGGGTGAACTACACGATCCGTCGCCGCCGTGACGCGAGAAAGGCGTCCACGGAGAACGCCGCGGCCCCGCCGAGCAGCAGCGGCAGCCAGGCCATGAGGTAGGCCAGGTCGTTGCCGAAGTAGTACGGATCGACCTGCCAGCTCACGGTCAGCCACAGGCTCAGCGAGATCAGCGCCCCGCCGAGCGCGGCGAGCCGTGCCCACAGCCCGACGAGGGTACCGAGGCCGACGGCGAGTTCGCCGATGGCGATGGCGTACCCGAAGGCGCCGGGGTTCTTCAGCGCGAGGTCGACGAGGGCCGGGATCGCGGACGAGTCGCGCACCGCGTGCATCATCTCGCCGATGGAGCCGGCGCCGCTCGCGCGGAAGAAGGCGCTGTCCATCAGTTTGTCGAGCCCGGCGTAGATGAAGGTGAGACCGAGAAAGATCCGCAGCGGCAGCAGGGCATGCTCCCGCGCCAGTTCCTTGAGCCCTCTCGTCTCACCCAGACCGCGTACGTTCGTGCCGTAACTCTGAATGTCCTGCATGTGGCTGCCCCGCCTTCCGTAGACCCGTCGACAGACCATACGTACGCGGTGGACGCCCGACTCACCCGGTGGGGCGTCCGGTCGGGGGGTATCCGTCACCCCACAGCCGGACACGGGCTGCGGAAGTCAGTCCGTCACATCGATCTCGAACCGGTTCGTCTCCACCCCGGCAGCGGTCACGACCTGCACCTCCACCAGCCCCGGTTCCACCTCCACCGGTACCGGCACGGTGAGCACGTTGTCGGTCGGGTTGGCGAAGCCGCCGGTCACCGGGATCAGCGGCACATGCACATGGACCCGGCCGATCCGGACGACCATGCGGGCCAGCCGGTCCGGCGCCCCGGCACCGGGCGGCACGAAGCCCGCCCCACGGATCTCGATGTCGTCGCCGGTACGGATCGGCGCGTCCAGATCCCCGGCCTCCCGGGCCCGGACCACCGAGAGCACCACAGGGCGCCCGCCCTCCGCGTACTTCCCCGCGAAGTACGCGAGAGCCGAGACGGTGACCAACAGCGCCAGACCCCAGGGAAGGTCGGGCAGCTGCTCGGGCCTGCGGGCCAGACGGACTGCGGCGAACAGCACGGCGACGGTGCTCACCAGTACGTACTGCACATCCGTGAAGCTGCCCCGCCCGGAGTCGTCGGTGAGCAGATCGGCGGCGCGCGGCCGGTCGGCCCGCAGCTTCTGCAGCCGCCCCGACAGGGCGCGTACGGTCACCACCCGGCGTACAACCACGGCGACGGCGCACACCAGTGCCAGCACGGTCACCACCCCGGCGCCCCGGGCCAGATCCAGCCCCTCGATCAGTTCGTCGCGCTCGGTGTGGCCGGAGGCGCCCGCCAGCTGGAGCGCCAGCACGAGTACGGAGAAGACCGCGAGCAGCACCCAGGACGCGGCGACCGCCCGGGAGGTGGAGAGCCGGTTGTCCTCGCCGATCACCGGGGCGAGGAGGCCGCCGCGGGCCCGGTGGACATGGGCGGCACCGGTCAGCAGGCCCGCGGTGACGAGTCCGGCGACCAGTCCCGCCGTTCGGGCGTTGGTCCAGCCCGCACCGATGGCGGTGGCGGATTCGGCGACGACCAGGACGACGAGGCTCCCCCACACCGCGATCAGGGTGCGCCGCCACACCCGGTACAGCCAGGCGTCGCCCGCTTCCCGGCCCCGTTCGGCGACGGTCCTGGCGGACTGGGTCAGCTCGTCGGAGACCCACTGGCGGGTCGCGGAGGCGGACTGGGCGACCCCGGGCGGCAGCCCCTGACCGGCGGCGAATTCGTCCCGCTTGGTCAGGAAGGCGGCCACCGCGCGCCGGTGGCCCTCGCGCGCCCCGTGCGGGCAGTCGCCGCACGTGCAGCCGCCGCCGTGCGTGCTGCTCGCCCTCGCCTCGTCCAACGCCACGGAGAACGCCGCCCTTTCCTGTCCCGGTACAGCCAACTCAGCTGTTAATGCTGCGAATTGTGCCGTACAGGAGGGCTCCGGGCCGCATCGGGGCGGCCCGTCGGCGCAGATCGTCAGAATGTGCGACTGATCCGGCGCCACAGAGGCTGGTAGTTGATCCAGGCCACCAGATCGCTGCCGAGCTGCTCACGGGTGGCGACCGCGTCCCGGTGCTCGATCAGCACCGGCTTTCCGGCCGCCCGCGCCGCCAGCTGCACCTGGCAGGAACGCTCCAGCGTGATGAACCACCAGGCGGCCGCGTCCACCGAGTCGCCGACGGTCAGCAGCCCGTGGTTGCGCAGCACGATCGCCTTGTGCCCGCCGAGCGCGGCGGCGATCCGGCGCCCCTCCTCCTCGTCGACGACGACCCCGGTGTACGCGTCGTACAGCACGTGGTCCTCGTAGAAGGCACAGGATTCCTGGGTGACGGGCTCGACGAGCTCGCCGAGCACGGACAGGGCCCGGCCGTGCACGGAGTGGGTGTGCGCGACCGCGACGACGTCCGGGCGGGCCCGGTGCACCTGCGCATGGACGGCGAACGCCGCCTGATTGACGTGGTGCCGCCCTTCGACGACCTGCCCTTCCCCGTTGACCAGGATCAGCTCGTCCGGCGCGAGCCCGTCGAAGGGGGCCCCGAAGGGGTTGACCCAGAAGCAGTTGGTGAACTCCGGGTCCCGCGCGGTGATGTGACCGGAGACGCCGTCCTCGTACCCGTACTCCCCGAACAGCCTGAGCGCCCCGGCCAGCCGTTCCTTGCGGTACGCGCGCTCGTCCGCCACCGACTCGTGGACGGGCGGCATCGCGAAGTGGAGCTGGTCCACAGGTATGGGTGTGGGCTCGGGCATGGCGACTCCTCGGGGCTCCCAGGGCGTACGGGATCGGAAGTTACCGCCGGTCGCCACAGGTGGCCAGAGGCATCGGGACTCGATTCGGGCACGGGCCCGGGTACGCGACGATGCCGCCGCCCAGGTGAATGAGCGACGGCATCGGCGTCGACCGGGTGTCAGGCAGGGCCCGTCGGGAAGGTCACTCCCACTCGATGGTGCCCGGCGGCTTGCTCGTCACGTCGAGCACGACGCGGTTGACGTCGGCGACCTCGTTGGTGATGCGGGTCGAGATCTTGGCGAGCGTCTCGTACGGCAGACGCGACCAGTCGGCCGTCATGGCGTCCTCGGAGGAGACCGGCCGCAGGACGATCGGGTGACCGTAGGTGCGGCCGTCGCCCTGGACGCCGACCGAGCGGACGTCGGCGAGCAGCACCACCGGGCACTGCCAGATGTCGCGGTCCAGGCCGGCCGCCGTCAGCTCCTCGCGGGCGATGGCATCGGCCTCGCGGAGCAGGTCGAGCCGCTCCTTGGTGACCTCGCCGACGATACGGATACCGAGACCCGGGCCGGGGAACGGCTGGCGCTGGACGATCTCCTCCGGCAGGCCGAGCTCCTGGCCGACCATCCGGACCTCGTCCTTGAACAGCTGGCGCAGCGGCTCGACGAGCTGGAACTCGATGTCGTCGGGGAGGCCGCCGACATTGTGGTGGGACTTGATGTTGGCGGTGCCGGTGCCGCCGCCGGACTCGACGACGTCCGGGTAGAGCGTGCCCTGCACGAGGAACGCGACGTCCTCACCGGCCGCGCCCGCCTCGGCGACGAGCTCGGCCTGGGCCTGCTCGAAGACGCGGATGAACTCGCGGCCGATGATCTTCCGCTTCTGCTCGGGGTCGGAGACCCCGGCCAGCGCGTTCAGGAAGCGCTCCTCGGCGTCGACGACCTTCAGCTGGACGCCGGTGGCGGCCACGAAGTCCTTCTCGACCTGCTCGGTCTCGTCCTTGCGCATCAGGCCGTGGTCGACATACACGCAGGTCAGCTGCGAGCCGATGGCCTTCTGCACAAGGGCTGCGGCGACTGCGGAGTCCACGCCGCCGGACAGGCCGCAGATGGCGCGCTTGGTGCCGACCTGCTCGCGGATCAGCGCGATCTGCTCCTCGACCACATTGGTCGTGGTCCAGGTCGGCTCGATGCCGGCGCCGCGGTAGAGGAAGTGCTCCAGGACCTGCTGGCCGTGCGTGGAGTGCAGGACCTCGGGGTGGTACTGGACGCCGTAGAGCTTCTTCTCGTCGTTCTCGAAGGCGGCGACCGGTACGACGTCCGTGGACGCGGTGACGGTGAAGCCCTCGGGGGCGGCGGAGCAGGCGTCGCCGTGCGACATCCAGACCGACTGCTCGGTGGGGGTGCCCTCGAAGAGCGTGGAGCCGGCCTTGGAGACGGTGAGCGGGGTGCGGCCGTACTCACGGGCACCGTTGTCGTCGACGGTGCCGCCGAGCGTGGTGGCCATCAGCTGGAAGCCGTAGCACATGCCGAAGACCGGAACCCCGGCCTCGAAGATCGCACGGTCGAGGGAGGGTGCGCCCTCCGCGTACACCGAGGAGGGGCCGCCGGACAGGATGATCGCCCGGGGGTTCTTGGCCAGCATCTCGGCCACCGGCATCGTGGACGGGACGATCTCGCTGTAGACCCGGGCCTCACGGACACGTCGGGCGATGAGCTGGGCGTACTGCGCCCCGAAGTCGACAACGAGGACCACGTCGGTGGCGATGTCGGGGGCGGCGGGGGGTGCTGCTGGCACGGGGCGGCCTTCCGGCGGTGAAAGGGGGTCGGTTTTGTCGATTCTACCGGGGATGCGGAGGCGGCCGTCGTCACGCCCGGACAGGGCTGCGGGAAGCGCAGGCCCCGGGCCGGGGCCGGGCGGTGTCTCAGCATCCGGGCCCCGTGTTGGCCCGCCCGCACAGGCGGGGCCATACTGACTTCCATGCGACAGCACACGACCTTCGTCTTTACCTATGGCATCCGGCCCGCCGGCTGCCATGGTCGTGCTGCTTGATCCACTGACAAGCAACGTTCCAGGCGCCCCGGGCCGAAAGGCCCGGGGCGTTCTGGCGTTCCGGACCGGTCGGATTCGGGGGCCGCACCCCACGAGGAGTCACCACCATGACCAGCACCGCCCCTGTGCAGAGCAGCACCGCGAAGACCGGCACCGCGAAGACCACTGCCGAGAAGACCGGCGCGCACACCGATGAGGCCGCCGCGCTGATCGGCAACGCGAGGTCCCGCATCGACGCCCTCGACGACCGGATCATCGGACTCGTCCAGGAGCGGATGGCCGTCTCCGCGGTCATCCAGGAGGCCCGGATCACCTCCGGCGGCCGCCGGATCAACCTCTCGCGCGAGATGGAGATCCTCGGCCAGTACCGGGACGCGCTCGGCAAGCCCGGCACCTCCCTCGCCATGACGCTGCTCGAGCTCTGCCGCGGCCGGGCCTGACACCCCACGGGCAGGGGGTGCCCCGGCGTATCCCAGTTCGGGCCGACTCTCACCCGTACGGCGCGTGACCGGGTCCGCCGTGACTTCGTTGGTCCCGGTGTCCGTGCCAGCCAGGGGCGGCTTTGGAAAGAAACCACGCGTGGCTCCGCTGGAGCGTGTGGCGTACTGCAGGTACGCCGTGGGACCGCGCCCCAGCGTGCGTGACCGGTCGGCAGGGGACAGCAGCCCGGTCACCCCAAGAACGGTCGGCTCCGGGGACGCCCGGAGCCGGCCGTATCCGGTCGAGGCGGTCTGCGCGGGGCGCAGCCGTCCGGCTCGGTGCCGAGGGCCGCATCCCGGTGCTGATCGCGCAGGGCCCCAGGGACCGCCTCCCGGTCGATGGGGCCCTTGCTCATGGCCACCTCTGTTGCCCGGCCACCGGCCGGACGTCAGCCCCGCCGGGGGTATCGGCGGGCCGTCGCGTACAGCACGCCGCCCGCTGCGAGTGCGACCGCCGCGCCGGCGGCCACCGGCAGCGCGCCGGTGCCGGTCGATGCCAGGGCGCCGCCGGTGGAACCGGCCGTGGTGGAACCGCCCGTGGCGGCTCCCGAGGTGGTCGAGCCGTTGGACGTGGCGCCGGAGCCGCCGGTCGAGCCGCCGGCGGTGGCCGGGCCGGCCGATCCGGAGCCGGAGGCCCCGCCCGACGGCGGTGGATCCGGCGCCGCCGTCGCCGTTGTCGCTGTTCAGGACCAGCAGCGCGGTGTTGTTGCCCGGCTTCGGGTCGAAGGGAAGCTTCGGGGACTCGGCGAGGCGCGGGGTGCGTACTGTGACCGCGCCGGAGGCTCCCGTCACCACCTTGTCGATCTTCAGCTGGAAGCGCAGGGCGAAGTCGGCGTCGTCCCGTACGGCCATGGATGTGTCGCAGACATAGCGGGGCGCTCCGCTCCGGCTCTCGCCGTACCGGCCGTCGGCCGTCATGCCCCGGCAGGCGGCGGGACTGCCGGTGACCGAGGCGCCCTCGGGGACGGTGAAGTCGACCGTGGCGACGGGTTCGCCGGATCTCGGGTGGCCGACCCAGGCCGGGCCCTTGTTGCGGAAGCCGATGGTGGCCGCGACGGTTTCGCCGGCAGCGCCCCGCGCCCGGGCGCCGTAGGCCACGAAGTCGGCGGAGTTCGCGGTGACGAAGTCCGCTTCCTGCTGGTTGTCGCGGGGATCGAGGTCCACGCCTCGGACGGTGGCGGCCTCCTTCAGGGTGAGCGCGGCGCCCCTGCCCGCGGTGACGCCGGCCGCCGAACGCTGCGCGCCCCGCCCCGGTACGTCCTCGTCGATGCGGTACACGAGTGTGTCGTGGAAGGCGTGCTCGGTGGCCTCGATGGAGAGCGGCACGCCGAGCCGGTAGGTCGCCCCCGCTTCGTACGTGCCGGGGACGGAGCAGCGGGCGGTGGTTCCGGCGGGAAAGCCCCGGCCTGCTTCGCCCTCGCTGTACTCGCAGTTCGCGTAGCGCTCGATGAAGTCCAGGCCGCGCGTGTACATCAGGGTGAGCAGGACGCCGTCGGCCGCCCGCGTGCCGTTGTTGGTGAAGGTGACGGGAACCGGCTGGGTCTCGCCGGGCTTCAGATTCTGCTTCAGCGGGAGCCGCTCCATCACCAGGTCGGGGCCACCGATGACCACCTCGGTGGAGAAGTCGGTGAACGTCGCCCCGTCCGACTTGCCGGTGGCCCGGATGGTGCCCGAGTCGCCGATGCGGCTGCCCTCGGCGGCGAAGAGGTCGAGTTCGGCGAGCGTGCTCCGGCCGGGCCCGAGGCCGTGACCGCGACAGACGGCCGTGGAGCCGGTGAGCTCGCAGTCCGCGCCGCCGGTCTCGCCGAAGGCCGCATCGACGATGCCCGCGATCCCGGTCAGATCGAAGGTCACGGTGAAGTCCCCCTCGAAGGTGCCGGGCCCCTTGTTCGGTGACGGATTGTCGACCGTGACCTCGGCCGTCGACTTCCGCGGTGAACCGCTCGCCGGGTAGGGGTGCAGGGCGGTCGCGGCGGGGCCGCCGATCACCAGCTCCGGGCCGGCGGCCTGCGCGGGGGTGCCGAGGGCGAGCGAGCAGGCGGCCAGCAGACCGACGGCGGCGAATCCGCCGGCGGCGCGGTGCAGCGCGGCTCGCGGGGAAATGGTTCTCATCGCGGACTCTCTGAGGTCGGTGGGGGCGGTGCGACCGCTGTGACAGCGCTGCGAGTTCGACCGTGTGGCCCGGTGAACAGTTGCGCGGCCTCAGATCACGGATTGAGTACGGAGAGAAACGTGAGCGGCGTCACATAAGGGTTCTGTGAGTATCCGGACAACCATTGCGGCGGGCCACGGGTCAACCATGCGGAACCACCGGCCCCGCCCGTGCCCCGGCACGGTGGGCCCGTCCCGACAGCCGTACCGCTCACAGCGGTACGCCGGAGTACCGAGGCCGCATGAAGCTTCGCCGCGCCATGGCGCTCACCGCCACCACGGCAGTGAGCGCCCCTGCCGCGGTACCGGCCGCCCCGGTCGCGAAGCCGGCCGGCAACCCGACGGGCTCGCTCTCCGACAGCCTCGCGGAGACGGGTTCGTCGTCCGCGGCGCCGGTGTTCGCCGCGGCGGGCGGCGCGGCCGTTGTGCTCGGCGCAGGCGCGATGTTCATCGTGCGGCGCCGCAGGAACGGTGACACCGGCGTGTAAGGCGTTTGGTCACCGTGAGCATGGAGGGGCTGCACTCGGAGGGGGGTGCAGCCCCTTCTGCTGTCCCGGTTCGCTGGGGCTGCTACGACTTCTTCTTCGGCGGGACGGTCGGCAGCCCGAGGAACGGCAGTTTCAGCGCACCGAATGCCTCCTTCGGCACCGCCGGTGCCTGCGGCTCGACCGCGGCCAGCCTTTCGTACGCCTCGCCCTGTTCCGGACGTGGGTCCGCCTCGCCCTTGTTGGGCCAGAAGGACATCGCACGCTCGGCCTGTGCGGTGATGGTGAGCGACGGGTTGACGCCGAGGTTCGCGGACACCGCCGAGCCGTCGACCACCGAGATGCCGGGGTGTCCGTAGAGCCGGTGGTACGGATCGATCACCCCGTCCTCGGCGCTCGCGCCGATGGGGCAGCCGCCGAGGAAGTGTGCCGTGAGCGGGGTGCCCATCAGTTCGCCGACGTTCGAGCCGGCGAAGCCGTTGATCTCGTCGGCGAGCAGTGAGGCGCAGCGCGTCGCCTCCTCGATCTGCGTCGGGTTGGGCGCGCCGTGCCCCTGCCGGGCGGTGAGCAGGCCCTTCCCTACGCCGCCCGGCTTGCGATACGTCGTCAGGGAGTTGTCCAGCGACTGCATGACGAGGCCGATGATGGTCCGCTCCGACCAGCGGCGGTTGGAGAGCGACCGCACGGCGAGCGTCGGGTGCTTGGCCATGTTGCCGAGCCAGCGCAGCACCCGGCGACTGCCGTACGGCACCTGGAGGATCGACATCGCGCCCATCGCGTTGGAGCCCTTGCCGTAGCGGACCGGCTCGATGTGGGTGTTCTCGTCGGGGTGGATCGAGGACGTGATCGCGACGCCCCGGGTGAAGTCGGCCTTCGCCGTGCCGTGCTTCCTGCGGTAGCGCCGGTCGCTGGTCTGCGAGCCGACGAGCGCCTCGGAGTTGGTGCGGGTCAGCTCGCCGAGCCGGTCCGAGAGCCGGGGCAGCAGCCCCCGGTCCTTCATGGTGTGCAGCAGGGTCTGTGTTCCGTATGTGCCCGCCGCGACGACCACCCTGCGAGCGCGCAGCCGCTCGGGCTCTGCCTTCTTGCGGCGGTCGGTCGGGACGGTGGTGACGTGGTAGCCACCCTCCGGGGCGTCCGTGATCGCGACGACGGAGGTCATCGGGTGGATGACGGCTCCGGCCTTCTCGGCGAGGTGGAGGTAGTTCTCGTTGAGGGTGTTCTTCGCGCCGTGGCGGCAGCCCGTCATGCATTCGCCGCACTCGGTACAGGCCTTGCGGGCGGGGCCCGCGCCCCCGAAGTACGGGTCGGCGACCGTCTCACCGGGCTTGGCCCTCGCCGTACCGTCGGCGTCCTCGCCGTCACCGAAGAAGACCCCGACCGGGGCGAGATGGAAGGTGTCGCCGACGCCCATGGCCTGCGCGGCCGCCTTCAGATGGACGTCGGACGGGGTCGTCGTCGGGTTGAGCCGGACTCCGAGCATCCGTTTGGCCTGGTCGTAGTACGGCTTCAGCTCGTCCTGCCAGTCGGTGATGGACGCCCACTGGCGGTCCTCGAAGAACGGCGCCGGGGGTACGTACAGCGTGTTGGCGTAGTTGAGCGAGCCACCGCCGACGCCCGCACCGGCCAGCACCATCACCTTGCCGAGCAGATGCACGCGCTGGATGCCGTAGAGCCCGAGTGCGGGGGCCCACAGGTAGTTCTTGATGTCCCAGGAGTTCTTGGGGAGGGTGCCGGGGCCGAAGCGGCGGCCCGCCTCCAGGACCCCGACCCGATAACCCTTCTCGGTCAGCCGCAGGGCCGACACCGCACCGCCGAAGCCCGAGCCGACGACCAGGACGTCGTAGTCGTACGCCGCGTCGTCGGTCTCACCGGCCGGTCCGGCCTGATTCTGGGCAGGGCTGTCCTGGGACATGGCTCTCCTCGGTACGAAAAGGGCAGAACGTGCTGCGGTGCCAAGGGGTTCAGCGCAGGCGGAACGCCTTCATCGCCTTCAGGCTGCGGGTCATGAACGCCGCGTACTTCTCGTCGTCCATGCCGAGGACCGGGGCGAGCGGAATCAGCCGCTGCTGGGCGACGGTCTGGGCCTCGGTGTACTTGAGGATGCCCTCGGATCCGTGCCGCCGGCCGAGACCGGAGTCCTTCATGCCGCCCATCGGGGACTGCACGCTGCCGTACGCGGGGGCGTATCCCTCGTTGATGTTGACCGTGCCGGTCCGCAGCCGGGAGGCGACCTGGTGGCCGCGCTTCGAGTCCTTGGTCCAGACGCTCGAATTCAGGCCGTACGGGGTGGCGTTGGCGAGAGCGACGACCTCGTCCTCGTCGGTGAAGCGGTAGATGGAGACGACCGGGCCGAAGGTCTCCTCGTTGCAGACGGCCATCGGCGCCTCGACGCCGTCGAGGATGGTCGGCTCGTAGAAGAGCGGGCCGATGTCGGGACGGGCGACCCCGCCCGCGACGAGCTTGGCACCCTTCTCGACGGCCTCCGCGACATGACGGGTGACGGTCTCCAGCTGGCGCTCGCCGACCAGGGAGCCCATGTCGGCGCCGTAGGCGAGGGAGTTGCCGAGCCGCATGGCCTTCGTGCGGGCGGCGAAGCGGGCCACGAAGTCGTCGGCGACCGACTCGTGGACGTACAGCCGCTCGATGGAGATGCAGAGCTGACCGGCTGAGGAGAAGCAGGCGCGCACGGCGCCCGCGGCGGCCTTCTCCACGTCGGCGTCCTTCAGGACCAGCATGGCGTTCTTGCCGCCGAGCTCCAGCGAGACACCGACGAGCCGGGCCGCCGCACCCTGCGCGACCTCGCGGCCGGTGCGGGTGGAGCCGGTGAACGAGACGTAGTCGGCGTGCTTGACGACCTCGGGGCCGATGACCGGCCCGTCACCGAGGACCACCTGGAACACCTCTGCGGGCAGTCCGGCCTCGATCAGCAGGTCCCGGGCCCACAGCGCGGTCAGCGCGGTCTCGGTGTCGGGCTTCATCACGACGGCGTTGCCGGAGACGAATGCGGGCAGCGCGTCACCGACGGAGAGCTCCAAGGGGTAGTTCCACGGCGCGATCTGGCCGACCACGCCGCGCGGCTGACGCAGCTCGGTGACCTTCGTGAGCGTCGGCACGACTCCGGTGTGCCGCTTGGGTTTCAGATACGAGGCGGCCGCGCGCCCGTAGTGGCGGGCCACGACGGCGACGGCCTGCACCTCCTCGTGGGCGTGCAGCCGGGCCTTGCCGGTCTCCAGCTGGATGAGGTCGAGGACCTCCGCCTGCCGCTGGAGCACGAGGTCGTGGAAGCGGAGCAGGACGGCCGCTCTGGCGCGGACGGGGGTCGCGGCCCAGGCTGCCTGGGCGGCCCGGGCCCGCTCGAAGGCGGTCGCCACGTCCTCGGGGGTGGACTCGGGCAGGTCGGCCAGCTTCTCCCCGGTGAAGGGGGTGTGGTTGGCCGTGCTGCCGCTGCCGACGACCCCGCGCGTGAGGTGGGCGACCACCTCGGGGGTGACCACGTCGGCGGCGGTGCGCGCGCCTGCGGGCGCGGCGGCCACCGGATTGGTGCCGAGCGGGGCTGCGGAGGTGGACGTGGAGGCCTGCGAGTCCGTCATGAGGGCGAGAGTACGGCCAGCCGCACGCTTTGGGTACCCGTGAGTAACGGGTTTTCACACTCCCCACAAACAAGCCAGTGATCACTGGCAATAAAGCCCCTGATCAGGACCCCTGCGGCCGCCGACGCGATCCGGCGGGCCTCAGCCGGAGCTGTCGGGCGCCCGCCATCCGCGCAGCATCGTGTCGAACTGCGCCCGCGTCGTGTCCCAGTCCGCTGCCGGGCCCGTCATGTACAGCGCGTACTCCGGACCGCCCTGCTCCCCGAAGTACATCTGGTCGATGGCGTGGCGCGGCCCCGGGTGGTCCTTGGTCTCGGTCCAGGTGAACTCCCAGAGCGAACCCGGACGGTCCCGGTACGTGTTGGAGTGCAGGGTCTTGCGCTCGTAGCCGGGCAGCCGTTTGGCGAGCTGGGGCTCCAGGCTCGTCACCATGTGCATGTACGGGTTCTCGAAGTCGGGCGCCGGGTCGATGCTGATCCGGATGTAGTGCACGCCGTTGTCCGGGGTGTAGTCGATCTGGTTGCCGTCCGCCCGGCGCTCCCAGCCCTCGGGCACGGTCAGGCTGAAGCCCTCGGGGTCGTTCACCCGCTTCCAGCCGTCGGGCACGTCCTTCACGCGCGCATCGGGCTTGGCCGAGGGCGAGGTCTTGGCGTCGGGCTTCCCGGCGTCACGCTTCCCGGGGTCGACGGGCGCGTGCGTGCCCGTGCCGTCGCGTCCGGTGGTGTCCTGCGTCCAGTCGCCGTACTTCATCGCGGCGAGTCCCGCGCCGCCGCCGACCAGCGCCGCGGCCGCGATGACCAGGACCGCCGTGCGCCAGCGGCTGCGCCGGACCGTCGGGGCCGGTGCCGGGGCCGGGGCCGGTGCGGGGGTCGCCGAGTGGGGCAGTTGAGTGGTTTCGGGCGCTGAGGGACCGTCCGGGCCCAGCGAGCGCAGGACCTCGTCGGGAACCCTCTGCGTCGGCACGTACGCCTGGGCGGCCACGGGCGCGCGGCCCTCCATGGCGTCCAGCAGCATCCGCTCCGTCTCCGCGGCCGACGGGCGCTCGTCCGGCTCCTTGCGCAGCAGCGCGGTGATCACGGGGGCCAGCGGGCCGGCCTGCGCGGGCGGCGGCGGTTCCTCGGTGACGACGGCCTGCATGGTGGAGATCGGGGAGGTACGACGGAACGGCGAGCGCCCCTCGACCGCGGTGTAGAGCGTGGCACCGAGGGACCACAGGTCGGAGGCGGGGCCCGGATCACCGCCGCGTACCCGCTCGGGCGCCAGATAGTCGATGGAGCCGACCAGTTCACCGGTCCTGGTGATGGTCGAGTCGCCCTCTATCGCGGCGATCCCGAAGTCGGTGAGCAGCACCCGCCCGTCACTGGCCAGGAGTACGTTGCCCGGCTTCACGTCCCGGTGCAGGACCCCCGCATCGTGTGCGGCGCGCAGGGCTCCCAGCACATGGAGGCCGATCCTGGCGGCCTCGCGCGGCTCGATCTCGCCGGACTCCTTGGCCGCGTCGGCGAGTGACGGACCGTCGACGTACTGCATGACGATCCAGGGCCGGTCGTCGTACTCGATCACGTCATGGACGGTGACCACGCCCGGGTGTGTGATCCGGGCGGCCGCGCGGGCCTCCTTCTGCGTGCGGGCGTGCAGCACGATCCGGTCGGCCTCGGCGACGTACAGCCCGGCGGTCAGCTCCTTGACCGCGACCGTGCGGTGCAGCACCTCGTCGTGGGCGCGCCAGACCTTGCCCATCCCACCGCGCCCGAGGACTTCGCCGAGCCGATACCTTCCGGCCAGTACCAGTCCCGCGTCCGTGCCCTGTGATCGATCCACGTATCCCCGCCCCGTTCCCTCGGAGGCCAGATTACGGAGGGGACGCAGGCCACGGAACCTCGCATCACCCAAGAGACCGCACTGTGATGCTTGTCGCTCCGCCACCCTTCGGGTGACGTACCGAAATGCTTCAGGGCGTCACGCGGTAGGAGGCGATGGCTTGTTCATAGATGTCCGAGACCTTGTCGCGCCGGTCCTCCGGGCCGATGACCTGGAGAATGTGGTAGCGGCCGTCGACAATCATCGCGAGATTACGGGCGTACACCTCGCGGCCGGAGGCGTCCTGCCAGGTGAACTGCCCCTCGGCCATGGCCTGCCGGCCGACATCGATCCGGCGCAGCCCGCTCGACCCCGACCAGCTCGATTCGCGGAACGGCTGCAACTCCAGCTCCTTGTCGGCCTGGTACGCCAGCGGGTCGCCGCCGTTGGCCTTGACGGTGTCGCGTCCGGGGACGATCAGCAGGCTGAAGCCATCACTGCCGTACCGGATCTGACGGTCCGTGTTGGCGGGGCTGCGCTGCCAGCCCTTGGGTACGCCGACCTCGAAACCCTCCGGGTCCTTGCGCAGGGCGTAGCCGGGGGCGAGCGCGACGGCGGAGCGGCTGGTCTGCGGCTGCTGCGCGCCGGACGGCTGAGAGGGTGACTGCCCGCCGGACGCGCCGGCGCCGGGCTCCGGCGAACCGGACGTCGACGACGCCGGGCCCGAGGAGCGGGTGCCGGAGCCGCTGTCCGCCTTGGGCATGAACATCACGGCGTACGCGATGGCCGCGACCAGGGCCAGCAGGATCAGCACCAGAAGCAGCCGTCCGAGCCGTCGCGGCGCCCGCCCCTCGCCCGGCCGGGGGCCGGGTGGCGGGGTGCGCAGCGCCTTGGGGCCCTTGGGCTCGCGCGGCGCCCTGGGTGGCTTTTCCGCCCGGGGTCTGTCGTGGCGGTCGGGCTTCTCCTTCGTGTGGCGGTGACGGCCGTGGGCCGCGCCCTGCCCCATGCGGCCGCGGCGCCTGCGGACCAGCTCGCCCCGGCGGCGTACGACGGGAAGCCGGGCGCTGTCGGCGGACGGCAGTGGCACGACGTCCAGACCGGCCTCGGGCTCGGGCGCCGATCGCACGAGGGAACGCAGCCAGCCGCTCAGCTCCTCGACGTCCGGCCGCTCGGTGGGGTCCTGGCGCAGCAGCGACTCGACGACGGGGCGCAGCGGGCCGCACTCCTCGGCGAAGGCGGGCGGCTCCCCGCACACCATCTGGACGAGCTCGGCCGCGTTCTCCTCGGGGTACGGGGCGTGGCCCTGGACGGCGCGGTAGAGCAGCGCGCCGAGCGCCCAGAGGTCGGTGGCGGGGCCGATCGGCGGCGCCAGCTGCCAGTTCTCGTGGACGGGTCCGGCCTGCTCGGGCGCCCAGCGCTCGGTGACCGCGCCGACGACGGCGATCCGGGTCTGCCGGGCCCGCTCGGCGGCGAGGGTGGTGGCGGGGCCGCGATAGGCGGGGCCCGTACGGCCGCTCGCAACGATCTCGTCCCAGCGGCCCGGCTGTTGCTGCGGCTCGGGCCGATGCACGGGCAGCGCCGGGGAGTTGCCGTGGCGGCGGGCATCGGCGCGCAGGGCGTCCTCGCCCGAGCCTCCGGCGGGGACGGGGCGCCCGGATCCCGGGCCGTCGCTCCAGGTGCCGGTGAGATGCAGCCGCCGGCCGGGCGGCGACTGGCCGTCGCCTCCGTGGCTGTCGTCGTCCTCGTCGTCGTACGGGTCGTCTTCGTACGGGTCCTCGGCGGGCTGGTTCCAGGGGCCGGCCGGCTGCGGGTGGCCGTGGTCCGGGCCGGTCGGCCCCGCGCCCTCCGGCCGCGCGGGGCGCTGGACCGGGAGGCTGCCGGTGT
>NZ_FMDF01000052.1 GCF_900091955.1 Streptomyces sp. Ncost-T10-10d | reverse complement strand
ACGAAGCGGAGGGCTTGGCTGGGGACGATGCATGGACGGACATGGCGGAGGTACTCCTCGCGTTGTCGATGCGTGCTCGATGAGGACCGGTCGGTCGCGGTCAGATCGTGTTGCGGTACGGCGGCATGAATCGCATGCGCGGCATCTGGTCGGCGAGCACTCCCCCGTCGACGACGATGCGCGCCCCGGTGAGGTACGCCCCGGCGTCCGAGGCGAGCAGCAGCAGTGCGCCCACGCATTCGTCGGGCTGTGCGTACCTGCCGAGCGGGATGCGCTCGCGGTACGCGGACTCGAAGGCCTCCCGGTCGAAGGGGAATTCGCCGTCGATGGGGGTCTCGACCATGCCGGGGGCAAGGGTGTTGGCGGTGATGCCGTGCGGGGCCAGTTCGACCGCCAGGGTCTCGGTGAGCAGTTGGGCGGCGGCCTTGGAGGCGTTGTAGTGGGCCAGGCCCGCCTCCGCCACCAGGGCGTTCTTCGACGTGATGGTGATGATGCGGCCGGCGACGGAGTCCGCTGTCATGTGTTCGGCGATGTGCTGGCTGAGGAAGAAGACGGCGTCGACGTTGACCCGCATGATGTGCGACCAGCTTGCGGGGGTGATCTCGTTGAAGCGTTCCAGTGCCGCCGTCCCCGCGTTGTTGACCAGGATGTGCAGCGGTCCTGCCTCGGCGCGTACGGCATCGACGAAGCCGGGCAGCGCGTCGATGTCCGCGAGGTCCTGTCCGTAGGTGCGGACCCGTCGGCCGAGCGCCTCGACGGCCGCCGCGGTCTCGGCGACGCCGTCGGCACCGGGCAGGTCGACAAGAACCAGATCGGCACCCGCCTCGGCGAGCCCGACGGCGAAGGACCGGCCGAGACCCCGGGCGGCCCCGGTCACGACCGCGGTGCGGCCGGTCAGGTCGAAGCGGTCACTGCCGCGGGGCGGGACGGCTGCGGTCATGGCGGGGTTCCTCCAGGCGGAGAGGTACGGAGAAGGGTGGGCCGCCGCGCGGGGACACAGGGTGGGAGCGCGGCGGCCCGGCTGCCGGTACGGCGCCCGGGTGACGAGGGGCGACCCGTGCGCCGTACCGGCAGGTCTGTGAGGACGGCCGGGTCAGCCGTTCAGCCCGAGCAGGTCCAGCGACGGCCGGTGGATGATCTCCTCCACCGCGTCCGCATCCAGCGGCGGCAGTCCGGGGATACCGGGGATGCGGGCGATCTCCCGCAGCCCCTTCACCGAGTCGTCGACCGTCGTGAACGGGTAGTCGCTGCCGAACATCAGCTTGTCGAAGACCCCGTAGTCCTGGACCAGCCGGAGGCTGTGCCAGAGCTGGAAGGGCCGGTAGTGCAGGGCGCTGATGTCCGCGTACACATGCGGGTGCTTGCGGATGACCGCGATGCACTCACCCTCGAAGGGGTGGCCGAGGTGGGCGAGAACCATCCGCAGTTCGGGGTGCCGGATGGCGACTGCGTCCAGGTGCCGGGGCATCGCCCATTCCAGCGGCGCGTTCGACACAAAGGTCGTGCCGGTGTGGACGAGGAGCGGAAGGCCGTGCCGTTCGGCGTAGCCGTACAGCTCGTCGTACTCCTCGGCGGCCGGGTCGAAGCCCGCGTACATCGGCATCAGTTTGATGCCGCGCAGACCCAGTTCCTGGTGGCCGTAACGGAGTTCTTCCTGCCAGCCGGGCTGGGTGGGGTCGAGAGAGAGGTAGCCGATCAGCCGGTCGGGGTGCTGTCCGGCGTATGAGGCCACGGCGTTGTCGTCGACCCAGAGGCCGCTGCGCCGCGCCTTGCCGCCGACGACGATCGTGCGGGTGCCCTCGGGTGCCGTTGCCGCGTACTCCTCCCACTTCACCGTGAGGTCGACCTCGCCCGCGTGGGCGCGGGCGGAGTCGGACTTGAACGGGTCGGTGAAGTCGTGGCTGTGCCGGAAGAGATGCGAGTGGACGTCGACGATCATGTCCGGTTCCGCTTCTCCCAGCCGTCCGCGAACATGTTCCAGAAGCGGTGGCTGGGCGGGTGTTCCTCGAAGACCTCGTCGACGAGCTCGACGCCGAGTCCCGGTGCGGTCGGCAGTCCGATGTGGCCGTCGACGATCGGGAGGGTGCCCTTGAGGGCGTCGAAGACGTAGTCCTCAAGGAGTCCGTCGAAGGTTTCGAGGATCTTGAAGTTGGGGATTCCGAGCGTCGCGTGCACCGAGACGGTGGTGCAGAGCGGCGAGTTGGAGTTGTGCGGGGCCACGAGCATGCCGTGGGTGTCGGCGATCGCGGCGAGCTTTCTGACCTCGGTGAAGCCGCCGGCCATCGAGAGGTCGGGCTGAATGATGTCGACCGCTTCGGTGGCGAAGAGCTGCTTGTAATCGTAGCGGTTGTGGAAGTGCTCGCCGCCGGAGATCGGGAACGCGGCGCGTCGGCGCAGCTCCGCGTAGCGCTCGATATGGGTCCAGGGCATCGGCTCCTCGAACCAGCCGATGTCGAACGGTTCCAGTTCGCGCACCAGTCGGGCGGCGGTCGGCATGGCGAACCGCGCGTGGCCTTCGATGAACAGGTCGACGTCCGGCCCGATGGCTTCGCGGACGGCGGCCACGAGGTCGATGGAGCGACGCAGTTCGGCACGCTCCAGTTCGTGCAGTCCGGGGCCGAACGGGTCGAACTTGAGGGCGGTGAAGCCCTTCGCGACGGTCTCCTTGGCCTTGGCTGCGAAGACCTCGGGCTCGCGCTCGCCGGTGTACCAGCCGTTGGCGTACACGCGTACGTCGTCCCGGCAGGCGCCGCCGGTCAGCCGGTATGCGGGGACGCCGAGCGCCTTGCCCATCAGGTCGTACATCGCCTGGTCGAGACCGGACAGGGCGACGCCGCCCATGTCGCCGCCGCGCAGGAAGTCGCCCTGGTAGACACGGAGCCAGACTTCCTCGATGTCGAAGGGGTCGGCACCGATGAGATGGCGCTGGGCGAGGGCCTCCGTGAGTGCGCAGACCTCGCGGACCCGGTAGGGGTGGGTGATCTCGCCGATGCCGGACAGGCCCTCGTCGGTGTGGACCCGGACATAGCCGAAGTCGCGCCAGGAGGTGCCGAGCATCAGGGTTTCGACCCGGGTGATGCGTCCGGCGGGGCCTGCGGGGCGGGTGCGGTTGACGGTGAGCATCAGCGGGTCGCTCCGCCCATGGTGGAAGTGTTCTCCAGGTCGCGCGCGCCGCCGTCGGCGAGAACGGCCTTGACCGCGGCCTCGGTGCCCTCGATCAGACGGTCCACGTCGGCGTCGGTGTGGGCGTAGCTGATGTGGCTGCGCTTGAGGTTGAGCGGCAGCTCGAACAGGCCGTGGTCGAGGAGTTTGCGGCGGTAGCCGACGAACAGCGAGGCGTCGTTGTTCAGCAGATCCGCGTAGGTACGCGGGGTCTCGCCCGGCATGAAGTAGCTGACGAAGACGGAGCCGTAACCGGTGACGACGGCGGGAACGCCGAGGCGCTCGTACAGTCCGGTCAGTTCGCTGCGGACACGGTCGCCGAGGCGGAAGACGTGCTCGTGGACCGGCTCCTCGCGGAGCTTGCGCAGGGTGGCGAGGGCGGCGGCGACGACGGACGGGTGGCCGTTGTACGTGCCGGCGAAGAAGGCGGGGGCGCCTGGGCGGGTGGAGAAGAGGTCCATCAGATCGGCGCGGCCGCCGATGGCGCCGACGGGGGCGCCGTTGGCGATGGCCTTGCCGAGGGTGGTGAGGTCGGGGGTGACGCCGGAGATCTTCTGCCAGCCGCCGATGTCGTGGCGGAAGCCGGTGATGACCTCGTCGAAGATCAGGACACTGCCGGCCCTGGCGGTCTCCTCGCGCAGTGTGGTCAGGAATTCCTGGTACGGCAGGAGCGCGCCGACGTTGTGCGGAACGGGCTCGACGATGACGGCGGCGATGTCGGAGCCGTGCTCGGCGAAGGCGCGGCGGACGGCCTCGCTGTCGTTGAACGGCAGGACGAGGGTGGCTTCGAGGACCTCGGGCAGGATGCCGGTCGAGATCGGGTCGTGGCTGCCGACCATCGACGGTGCGGAGATGACGTTGAGGCTGACCGCGTCGTGCCAGCCGTGGTAGCAGCCCTGGAACTTGACGACGAGGCGGCGGCCGGTGGCGGCGCGGGAGACGCGCAGCGCGTGGAACGTGGCCTCGCTGCCGGTACTGGTGAGCAGCACCTTCTCGATCGACGGGATCAGCTCGGTGAGCTGTTCGGCGAGGAGGACCTCGCCCTCGGTGACGCCGACGCCCATGTGGCCGAGGGTGGCGCCGGCCTCGGCGGTGGCGCGGGCCACGTCGGGGTCGTTGTGTCCGAGCAGCGGCGGGCCGAACGCCGAGTGGAAGTCGGTGTACTCGCGTCCGTCGGCGGTACGGAACCGTGCGCCGTCGGTTCCGGTGACGACCAGGTCGGTCAGTCCGGGAACGCTGCGCTGACCGCTGTTCACGCCGCCGGGTACGACCTGGCGGGCGCGCTCGGCGAGTCGGGCTCCGGATTCGTTGCCTACCGGGCCTGAACTCATATCGCTTGCTCCTTGCGTCGAGAGTCGTCGGTTTTCGCAGGCCCTGCCCGGCCTGTGAGTCCCTGGCGCCATCCGCCCGGCAGTCGCCGCAGGAAGAGGGTGATCCGTGGTGCTTGGGTGGTGCGGTTTCGCTTTTTCTGAACACTGTTCTGTAGAGCAGAACAGTTCCTGGATATTACGTGCGGCACCAGGGCCGGTCAACCCCTTTTCGGACAGCAGAAGGCCCGTTCCCGGGCTTTCTTCACAGAAAAACGCAACCCGGCCCCCTGGAGGCACTAGGCTGTTCTGCTATGACGAACAGTGCTGCCCCAGAAGAACCGAAGTACTGGGTCAAGAGCGTGGCCAGGGCAGCGGACATCCTCGAGGCGCTCGCCGCCCCCGCACAGGGGAACGGCCTGAGCGTCACGGAGGTCGGCCATGCCTGCTCCATCTCCAAGAGCGCCGCCTTCGGCATGCTCCAGACCCTGCGCGCCTACGGCCTCGTCTCGGACGACGGCGAAGGCATGAACCGCCGCTACCGGCTCGGTATGAGCCTGGCCCGGCTCGGCGACCGGGCCCGCTCCCAGGTGTCCCTGCGCGGAGTCGCCCACCCCGTCCTGCGCGAGCTCACCCGGACCACCGGCATGGCGTCCAGGCTCGCCGTGCCCGAGGACGGCCATGCGGTCGTCGTGGACCAGGTCGAGCTCGACCAGCGCGTCCGGCTCGATCTGCGGATGGGGCAGCGCGAACTGCCGCACTGCACGGGCCTGGGCAAGGCGCTGCTCTCCGCCGTGCCGCAGAGCGAAGCCGCCGCGGTCGTCGAGCGGTTCGGGCTGCCCCGTCGTACGTCTCGCACGATCACCGACCCGGCCACCTTCCTGTCGCATCTGCGCGACATCGCCCGGGTCGGCTACGCCCTGGACGACGAGGAGGACGCCGAGGGCATCATCTGCATCGGAGCACCGGTCTTCGACGACCGTTCGGTGTGCGCCGGAGCCATCTCCATCACCGGCCTCAAGCTCGGCCTGCCGGCCTGGCGCTACCAGGAACTGGGCGGCCAGGTACGGGAGGCGGCGCGGCAGATCAGCGTCTCGCTGGGCTGGGTCGACGACGCGGAGGACGACACCTCCGGCACCGATGCGTCGCATTCCGACGAATTCGGGTCTTGACCGATCGGCGTAACCCGCCGTAGGTTCCCTGCCAACCGCGGTGACGCTCACTCGTCATCGGCGATTCACCCCTTCCGGTTCGCTTCCGGCGCCTGCCCATCGCGTCGTGAACATCCGACGGCCGGACCCTTTTCAGCCATCCGCCTCATGGCAGTCCACCGCAGGAACGCTCCCTCATTTTCGGCACTTCTCGGAAGGCGAAGTCCGCATGAGCGTTCCGCACCCACACA
>NZ_FMDF01000041.1 GCF_900091955.1 Streptomyces sp. Ncost-T10-10d | reverse complement strand
TTTTCTGCGTTCAGGGCCTGTCGGGAGGGCCCTTCCCGATGATGAGTGAATTCTTTGCCACGAGCGGTGGGTCAGAGGCGACCTGCTCCCTTGAGAGTCAGGTAGGCGTCGGCGAGAGCCGGGGCGAGGTTGTCCGGGGTGGCATCGACGACCACCGCGCCGTGGCGCTGAAGCTGCTCTGAGGTGCGGAGTCGCCGTGCTTGGGCCTGTGCGCCGGCTGCGGCCTCATAGATCGCGTCCACGGTGCCCCTGGCTTTTGCCATCTGTTCGATGTGCGGGTCGGCCACTGAAGCCACCAGCACCGCGTGGCGCTGGGTCAGCCGGCGGAGGACAGGGAGCAGGCCCTCTTCTACGGGCGCCGCGTCCAGACCGGTGAGGAGCACGATCAGGGAGCGACGAGGAGCGTCGGCGAGAACGGCAGCGCTGAGACCGCGCGCATCCGTTTCCACGAGTGCGGGTTCGACCGGCGCCAGTGCATTCACCATGGCCGACAGGATTTCTCCCGCGGACCTGCCCTGGACCTGGGCGCGGATGCGGCGGTCGTAGGCGAGCAGGTCCACGCGGTCGCCCGCACGAGTGGCAAGCGCTGTGAGGAGCAGGGCCGCGTCCAGAGCGGCGTCGAGACGGGGCACGTCACCGACACGACCCGCCGAAGTACGGCCGGTGTCCAGGACAACGAGGATGTGACGGTCCCGCTCGGGGCGCCACGTTCGCACTGCGACGGCAGACTGACGTGCTGTTGCGCGCCAGTCGATGGAGCGCGTGTCGTCACCGGGCACGTAGGCACGCAGGCTGTCGAACTCCGTGCCCTCTCCACGCGTGAGGACGCTGGTGCGGCCGTCCAGCTCGCGGAGCCTGGCGAGGCGGGACGGCAGATGCTTGCGGCTGGTGAAGGGTGGCAGGACACGTACCGTCCACGGGACTTCGTGATTTCCCTGGCGGGCCGCAAGCCCTAGAGGTCCGAACGAGCGCACAGTGACGCGTTCGACTCGGCGGTCACCGCGCCGTGTCGGTCGCAGGAGGGTGGTCAGTCGACGGCGTTCCCCTGCCGGGATCGTCAGCCTGTGACGGGAGGAGGCCCGCTCCGTGCCGGTGGGCCAGCTACTGGGCGGCCAGGCGTCGCGGAGGTGTGCCCGCAGTCGGCGACGGGAAGGATTGGTTACGGTGAGTTGCACTTCGGCGGCCTCGCCAAGGCGAACGGTTGTGTCACCGGATCGGGTGAACTGAAGCGTTCGCACTGGCGCAGCCAGGGCGTAGTCACACAGAATCGCTAGGGAGAGCGGTGCGTTGACCGCGAGCATGCCTGTCCAGCTGGGGGCCAGGACGGCTACGGGGAGTGACCCCAGGGCGGCCAGCAAGGCGGTACGTCCGGTGAGGGCCACGGTCACCGCCTCATCGGGGTACGGGTACGTGGGCGAGGACCGCGGTGATGACGGAGTCGGGGGTGACTCCCTCCATCTCCGCCTCGGGCCGCAGTTGGATGCGATGGCGAAGCGTGGGGAGCGCCAGGGCTTTCACATCATCCGGAATGACGTAGTCACGGCCGGTGAGCCAGGCCCAGGCACGGGCAGTCGACAACAGAGCGGTGGCGCCTCGGGGAGACACACCGAGGGAGAGCGAGGGGGATTCACGCGTGGCACGACAGATATCGACGACATAGCCGGCGATCTCGGGGGAGACCTTGGTTCGGTCGACTGCGTTGCGGGCGGCTTCCAGATCGGCCGGGCCGGCGACGGGGTGGATGCCCGCTGACTGGAGGTCTCGCGGATTGAAGCCGTCGGAATGACGCGTGACGACGTTGATCTCCTCGTCGCGGGACGGCAATGGCACCGTCAGTTTAAGGAGAAACCGGTCCAGTTGGGCCTCGGGGAGCGGGTAAGTGCCCTCGTATTCGACGGGATTCTGCGTGGCCGCTACGAGGAAGGGCTCGGGCAGCAGCCGAGGGGTTCCGTCGACGGTGACCTGGCGCTCTTCCATCGCTTCCAGGAGGGAGGACTGCGTCTTGGGAGGGGTGCGGTTGATCTCGTCGGCGAGAAGCAGGTTGGTGAAGACAGGCCCGGGCTGGAAGGAGAACTCTGCCGTGCGGGCGTCATAGACCAGTGAGCCGGTGACATCGCTCGGCATCAGGTCGGGGGTGAACTGGACACGCTTGGTGTCGAGTTCGAGTGAGGCTGCGAGAGCCCGGACCAAGAGGGTCTTGGCCACGCCGGGGACGCCTTCGAGGAGGACATGGCCTCGACAGAGCAGAGCTACGACAAGCCCGGTGACCGCCGGGTCCTGGCCGACCACGGCCTTGGCGATTTCGGAGCGCAGCGCTTCCAGGGATGCGCGGGCTGTGTCGCCGTGCCCGACGGTCTCGGTAGTCCCGGCGGGCACTGGGGGCGGGGCGCTCATGACGTGCGTACCTCTCTTTCGAGGGTGTCGAGTTGGTCTGCCAGTTGTACGAGAGCGGCGTCGTCGGACGGGACGGGTCCGAAGAGCACGGCTTGGGGGTCGCTGCCGGTGGTGCTGAGACGGGCGGAAACGGCAGGGATAAGGGTCGCGGAGGAGTGGGCATCGCGTGGGGAGACGCCGATGAGTGGGGCGATACGGGTGCGGGTGGCGGCGCGCAGTGAGTCGGCGGCCCGGTCGCGGGCATTCGCTCTGCGGTAGAGGCGGGCCAGGCCCTCGGCGGATTCGGAAGCGCGGATGGCCACGGGCAGCCGTTCGGTCACCAACGGGCCCAGACGGCGGGCGCGCCAGATGGCGGCGAGCACGGCGGCCAGTGCGAGTTGCAGGGTGCCCCACAGCCAGCCCCGGGGGATCAGGTCGACGAAGCTGCGGTCGTCGTGGGCGCCATCGCCGCCGTCCCCGCCGTTCTCGGCGGCAGCGGAGGTATCAGTGAGCGAGGGGAGGTACCAGACCAGATGTGGGCGGGAACCGAGGAGTTGCAGGGCCAGGGAGGCATTGCCCTGGTTTCCGAGCCGGTCGTTGTAGAGAAGGTCGGGAGAACCGAGGAGAACGGTGTCACCCGCGCCTTGTTCGACCAGGAGCAGGGTGGGGAGGCCGTCGCTCGGGAAACAGGCGATGGTGTTGGCGAGGCCGTCCGAGGCGTAGTGGAAGCCTCCCGTTTCGACGTCGCCGGCGTTGCGGGCGGCGGGCAGGGAGCACTGAGGGGCGCGCGTGGCTACCGGTCCGGTGGACTCCGCGCGGACACCGCGGACCAGTGTGCCCACGGACGGAGGGCCCGCCGCGAGAAGGACGGTACGGCCGTCCGAGTGGTCGGTCGTGGCACGGAGTTCGCTCTGTTGGCGCGGGGTCAGCAGGTTAGGGGAGGCGACGAGCAGCGTGGTTTCGGGGCCGGCCTGGGCCGTGGCCTCGTCGAGCGTGGTGACCACGTGAACGGAGACGCCACGCTCTTTGAGGAGTTCGGCGACGGCCCGGCTGCCGTAGCGGTCGGCGGAACGGGGGTCGAGGCGGCCGTGCTGGTCTCCGGAGCGCATGGTTGCCAGAGCGATTCCGGCAGCGACGAGTACGAGGAGGGCGAGCAGCAGACCGCGGGTGCGGATCCAGATCTGGTGCGGGGCGAGGGATGCCGAGGTGGTGGGGGCGGCGGTGACCTCGGTCATTCGGCTGCTCCCTGCGCTGTGGCTGTCAGGAGAGGCTTGGCGGTTTCGAGATCGAGGTCCAGAGCTCGTACATCCAGATACGCCTGCTGGTCCGCGGTTCGGCTGCCGTATGTGACATCGTCGAATCCTCTGGCGGCGGCGCGGAGTCGCGTGGCGTGTGTGGGCAGCGGACGGCCTGCTTCGGCGGCGGCCTCGTCGGCGGTACGCCCAGGGCGGGGGTCGAGCAGAGCGCGCTCCTCCAGGGCGCGGACGATGGCGCGCATGCGCTCCTGGACCGCCTCGTTCCAGCGGTGGGCGGCCGCGTGGGCCTCGGCGGCCGTCCGGTGCTCGACGGCGCTGCGGGGGCTCTCGTCGAAGAGGGCGTCTGCGGAACGCACGGTGCGGTGCGGGGTGCCCAGCCTCCACCAGAGTGCGGCCACCAGGCCGATGACGACCAGTACGAGCACGACAAGACCGAGTGGGCCGCCCGGTGCGGCGCCGGAGGCTGTGTTCAGGAGATCGCCGACCCAGCCCCAGAGGCGGTCGAGGCCGCGCTGGAGGAGGTTGGGATCGTTCTCGTGGTACATCGGTTTGGACAGCTCGTGCTTCGCGGCCTCGCGGGCTGGGACACGTGGAGTGTCCACCGGTATGTCACTGCTCGCGTGCATGAGTAGCCGTGCTGCTGTTGTGCCCCCCGCCCCCGACACGGCATCAGCTCCTGGTGTCGTATCCGGGCAGGCCTGCTGCCCGGGCGAGCTCGAGGTCGAGTGCCTCGCGGCGGATGCGCTGATCGATGTAGAGCAGAGCCATCACACCAGCGGAGAGCGGGTAGGTGATCGTTGCGGTGATCACCTGACCGATACCGGAGACGATCAGGAACGGCCAGCCGAAGTCTGTGGAGCCGTCCGTGAGGAAGGAGCCGACACCGCCGCCGTCCACGGCCATCGCGATGACGCTGAACGGGATGGCGATGATCACGCTCACGATGAGGGTCAGCAGTCCGGTGAGCGCCAGGACGCCGAAGGTCCGCCACCAGGCGCCCCTGACCAGCTTCGCGGAGCGGCGCATGGAGGTCGTGATCGATTGCCGCTCCAACATCAGCGCAGGCGAGGCGAGACAGAAGCGGACCATCAGCCAAATGACGACGACGAACGCGGCCATGAATCCGATGACGACGAGCCCGGCGCCTGCGGCGGAGCCGACCAGCATGCCCGGCAGCAGCCCCACCGTCATGATGGCGGCGCTGATCAGAGCCAGCAGCAATGTCAGACCAAGCAGCTGAGCAAGCCGGGGCCGGGCCTCGGCCCATGCGTCGGAGAGCGTCACCGAGCGGCCCAGTACCGAGCGGCTGATCACCACGGTCAGTACGGATGTCGTGATCAGCGTGGCGATCATGATGATGAGCAGCGACGGCACACTGTTGACCAGCGCCGACTGAGCCGAGTCGGCGGATTGCCGGAGTGCCTCCGAACCGGTGGCGTTCGGGTCGATCACTGCGGGTTCCGGCAGCAGATAGCGTTGTACGAGGGTGATCGCGATCTGGGCGATCACGGATACGGTCAGCGTGATTCCGAGGACCGTGCGCCAGTGGGCGCGCATTGTGGAGACCGCGCCGTCGAGGATCTCGCCGACGCCGAGTGGCCGGAGCGGGATGACACCGGGCTTGGCCGCGACGGGCGGCTGCCTCCAGCCGGGTCCCTGAGATCCGCCACCCCAGCCGGGAGCGGGGGGTGGTGCGCCGGGACCTGTGCCGGGAGCGCTCGGTGGGGACCACTGCCCTGTGGGCGGCTGCGTGGGAGACCAGTTCCCTGCCGGGCCGCTGTCGTCGGCGGGTTCGGAGGGCCGGGGGACGCCCGCCCCCTGACCTTCGCGGGGGCAGATCCGGGCGAGGCCCAGCCCGGAGTGTCGTTCATTCTCGCTCCTTCACGGTCCTGTCCACTGATCGGTGCGGCAGGTTGGCAGCCATCGTGCCACGCGTTGCTCCGGTGCGGGCCTGGCCCTGTATCTCCTTCGTACCTTCATTTGTGGGTGGCTCACCGGGCAGACTGGGCGGATGGCTGATCAGGATGCGCAATCGTCGGTGGGCATCGAGCCTCCCTCGCTTCCCGTACTTCGCTGGGACGAGCCTCCGGAAGGTCCCGTGCTGGTGCTCCTCGACCAGACTCGGCTGCCGGCCGAGGAGGCCGAGCTGGTGTGCGCCGATGTGCCCGCGCTGGTGCGGGCGATCCGCACGCTGGCGGTGCGCGGGGCGCCGTTGCTGGGCATCGCAGGGGCCTATGGTGTGGCTCTGGCAGCGGTACGAGGAGACGACGTGGCGGAGGCCGCAGACCTGCTGGAGCGGGCGCGGCCCACCGCGGTGAATCTCGGCTACGGGGTGCGGCGGGCTGCCGGGGCGTACCGGGTGGCCAGGGAGAAGGAAGCGGATCCGGAGCGGGCTGCGGCAGTTGCGTTGGCCGAGGCCAGGGCGCTGCACCGGGAGGATGCCGAGGCCAGCGGGCGTATGGCACGGTACGGGCTCGCGCTTCTGGACGAACTGCTGCCCGGTGGCGGGCATCGACTGCTGACTCACTGCAATACGGGGGCGCTCGTCTCGGGAGGTGAGGGCACTGCCTTCGCGGTGGCGCTCGGGGCGCATCGGGAGGGGCGGTTGCGGCGGCTGTGGGTGGACGAGACGCGTCCGCTGCTGCAGGGTGCCCGGCTGACCGCGTACGAGGCAGCGCGCAATGGCATGCCGTACAGCTTGCTCACAGACAGCGCCGCAGGTTCGCTGTTCGCCGCAGGGGAGGTGGATGCCGTGCTCATAGGAGCGGACCGCATCGCCGCGGACGGGTCGGTGGCGAACAAGGTGGGGAGCTATCCGCTGGCTGTGCTGGCGAAATACCACCACGTACCGTTCATCGTGGTGGCACCGACCACGACGGTGGACCCGAACACCGCGGACGGGGCATCGATCACCGTGGAGCAGCGGCCGGGGGGCGAAGTGACGGAGCTCACATATCCACAGATCGGGGCGGCAGGCGGGGACAACGGCGGATTGCTCGTGGCACCGGCGGGAACCCCGGCGTACAACCCCGCGTTCGACATCACACCGCCGGAGCTGGTTACGGCGATCGTCACGGAGGAGGGCGCAGTTTCCCCGGTCACGGGGGTCGGACTGGCAGAGCTGTGTGCCAGATCATCGCAGGTAACGATTAGCTAATGGGATGATGTCGATTATGAAGGGACGCGTCCTTGTCGTCGACGACGACACCGCACTGGCCGAGATGCTCGGGATTGTGCTGCGTGGTGAAGGGTTCGAGCCGTCGTTCGTAGCGGACGGCGACAAGGCACTTGCCGCATTTCGTGAGGCCAAGCCGGACCTGGTCCTGCTGGATCTGATGCTGCCCGGTAGGGACGGCATCGAGGTCTGCAGGCTGATCAGGGCCGAGTCAGGTGTGCCGATCGTCATGCTCACTGCCAAGAGCGACACGGTTGACGTGGTGGTGGGCCTGGAGTCCGGGGCCGACGACTACATCGTCAAGCCGTTCAAACCTAAGGAGTTGGTTGCCCGGATCAGGGCACGTCTGCGGAGGTCCGAGGAACCGGCGCCGGAGCAGCTGGCCATCGGGGATCTGGTCATCGATGTGGCCGGTCATTCGGTGAAGCGGGAGGGACAGTCGATCGCCCTCACCCCGCTGGAGTTCGACCTGCTGGTCGCACTCGCCCGTAAGCCGTGGCAGGTCTTCACCCGTGAGGTACTGCTGGAGCAGGTCTGGGGATACCGCCACGCCGCCGACACCCGGCTGGTGAATGTGCATGTCCAGCGTCTGCGCTCCAAGGTCGAGAAGGACCCGGAGCGGCCCGAGATCGTGGTGACCGTCCGAGGTGTCGGTTACAAGGCCGGACCGAGCTGAAATGCCCCTGAGTAGCGCTGCTCCGCAGCCCGGGGAGCCGGGAGCCCGTGCGGAGCGGGCTGCTGCTCCAGGACACAAGGCGTCCCAGGTCCGACGTCTTGTGCAGGGTGGCCGGTTGTTCCACGACCGGGCGCCCAGCGGTCCTGTGCCGCGACTGCTGATGCGCTGGGTGCGGCGTCCGCTGCTGCCCGCCGTGCGGCTTTGGCGACGCAACCTCCAGCTGCGGGTCGTCGCGGGCACGCTGCTCATGTCGCTCGGTGTGGTGCTGCTCCTCGGGCTGGTCGTGATCGGCCAGGTGCGCAACGGCCTGCTCGACGCGAAGGGCAAGGCTGCCCAGACCCAGGCTGCCGGCGGTTTCGCGGCGGCCCAGGAGAAGGCGAACGCCCCGCTCACCCCTGGTGGGCAGGGCGGAGACGCTGCGGACGGCACCTCCGCCAACAACTCCTGGCGGACCGAACTCGTCGATCAGCTCGCCAGTGGCGGCAAGAACGCCTTCAACGTGGTGGCACTCAGTGCCGACGAGGGCACCCGTGCGCCGCGCGGCTCGGGCAGTGTGGAGGCGGCGAGCATTCCGCAGAGCCTGCGGGATTCCGTGAACAAGGGCCCGGGAGCGTTCCAGACATACTCCTTGATCCAGTACGCGAACGGACAGGAGCCGCAGCCCGGGCTCGTGGTGGGCAAGCGGCTCTACGACATCGACCACAATCCGTACCAGCTCTACTACCTCTTCCCGCTGACGCAGGAGGAGAAGTCATTGACGCTGGTCAAGGGCACGTTGGCGACTGCGGGACTGTTCGTGGTCGTGCTGCTCGGGGCCATCGCCTGGTTTGTGGTGCGGCAGGTCGTCACGCCCGTACGGATGGCGGCGGGCATCGCCGAGCGGCTCTCCGCCGGCAGGCTCCAGGAGCGGATGAAGGTCACCGGCGAGGACGACATCGCCCGGCTCGGTGAGGCCTTCAACAAGATGGCGCAGAACCTGCAGCTGAAGATCCAGCAGTTGGAGGAGCTGTCGCGGATGCAGCGGCGCTTCGTCTCCGACGTCTCCCACGAGCTGCGGACACCGCTGACGACCGTACGTATGGCCGCCGATGTCATCCATGAGGCCCGCAGCGACTTCGATCCCGTGACGGCGCGTTCCGCGGAACTGCTCGGGGATCAGCTCGACCGGTTCGAGTCGCTGCTCTCCGATCTGCTGGAGATCAGCCGGTTCGACGCAGGCGCCGCCGCGCTGGAGGCCGAGCCGATAGATCTGCGACAGGTCGTACGACGGGTGATCGGCGGGGCCGAGCCGCTGGCCGAGCGCAAGGGCAGCCGTATCCGGGTGGTCGGCGATGAGCAGCCGGTGATCGCGGAGGCCGATGCGCGGCGGGTCGAACGCGTCCTGCGCAACCTTGTGGTCAATGCTGTCGAGCACGGTGAAGGCAGGGACGTCGTGGTGCGGATGGCGGTGGCCGGAGGTGCGGTCGCCGTGGCCGTCCGGGACTACGGCGTGGGGCTCAAGCCCGGCGAGGCGACCCGGGTGTTCAACCGTTTCTGGCGGGCTGATCCGGCTCGCGCACGGACGACCGGCGGCACCGGACTCGGACTGTCCATCGCGGTGGAGGATGCCCGGCTGCACGGCGGCTGGCTACAGGCATGGGGCGAGCCGGGAGGCGGTTCGCAGTTCCGGCTGACTCTGCCGCGCACGGCGGACGAACCGCTGCGCGGATCGCCGATACCACTGGAACCCGAGGACTCCCGGCGCAACCGGGAGAGCCGGGAGCGAGCCGCGGTCGCTTCCATGACTGGGAGTGAACACCGGCTGACAGCAGTGCCGGCCCAGCCCGGTGGCAATGATCGGTCCTCGCTGCCCGTACCCTCGCGTACCCCCGTGGCACCCCGGACGACGCCGGTTTCGGTGCATCCGGCGGCCCTGCCGGGGAGCGGTGCACGGGTGGTGGCGCGCGCCGCCGAGGACCGGCCGGGTGGCGATTTCGACTCTGCAGCGCAGGACCCGGAGCGGGGGGACGCGAATCGTGGGCACTGACCGTCGTAGGGACGGCCAAGGACGTGTGCTGGGGCTGTTCGCGCTGCTCGGATGCGGTGTCGTGCTGCTGTCCGCGTGCGGCTCGATGCCCGTCACCGGGGATGTCAAGGCTGTCGACGCCTCGCAGCCCGGTGACTCCCAGGTGCAGGTGTATGCCGTGGCGCCGCGTGACAACGCCACCCCCAACGAGGTCGTCGACGGCTTCCTGGAGTCCATGACGAGTGATGACTCGGATTTCAGGACGACCCGCAAGTACCTGACGAGGAAGGCAGCCAGTACCTGGAAGCCGAGCGCGTTCACGACGGTGCTCACCAAGGCGCCGAACCGGAGCGACCGCCCATTCCGCGACAGCGACCCCGGCATCACGGAGATCACGTACACCCTGACCGGTGAGAAGGTGGCAACGGTCGACGCCCAGAGCGCCTATCAGCCACTCGCGCCCACGGACTACAACGAGTCCCTGCATCTGGTGAAGGAGAACGGACCGGAGGGCAAGGAGTGGCGCATCGACCTCGTGCCGGACGGCCTTCTGCTCGGACAGTCGGACTTCAAGCGTCTCTACCGTTCTGTGGACAAGTACTACTTCGCCGCGGGGCGGCCGTCGGAGCAGTCGACCCTGGTCGCCGACCCCGTCTATCTCCGCAGCCGGACGGACCCTGTCACGGGGATGGACACCGTGACACAGGCGGTCCGCAGCATCCTGGCAGGGCCGACCAGTTGGCTGCGGCCGGTGGTCGACTCCCGTTTCCCCGCGGGTACGGCGCTGAAGAAGGGAGTCACCTCGCTGGCGCCCGACGACCGCAACGTACTGAAGGTCCCGCTCAACAAGAAGGCGGACGGCGTCGGACAGCGTTCCTGCCGCATGATGGCCTCGCAGGTCCTCTACACCTTGAGGGACCTGACGTCCGCACGGGTCGGGCAGGTAGAACTGCAGCGCTCCGACGGCTCTCCGCTGTGCGTCCTCGGGACGGATCAGGCGGAGGAGTTCGCCCCTGACGGTTCGTCGAGTGGGCCGGACAGCCAGTACTTCGTCGATGCCAAGGGGCATGTGGAGCGAATTCCTGGCAGCGCCAAGGGCAGTGGCACCCCGGAGGTGGTGTCCGGTCCGCTCGGCGACGGACCGGTGCGGATGGGGGCGGTCGGTGTGGCCAGGGACGAGCAGCGGGCGGCGGCGGTCTCGCGCGACAGGAAGGCCCTCTACGTGTCGTCCATTGTCTCGGACGGCGAGCTTCCTGCGGCTGCGGTGACCAGCAAGGCCCAGAACCCGAACGACCGCCTGTCGGTGCCGAGCTGGGACGGTCGGGGCGACCTCTGGGTGGCCGACCGGGATCCCGGCAACCGCAGACTGCTGCGGCTGACCGGCGGTGCCGGCAAGCCGCAGGAGGTCACCGTGCCGAGCCTGGACGGCGGTCGGATCGAGGCGCTGCGGATGTCCGCGGACGGCGTGCGGATCGCCCTCCTGGTGACTCAGGACGGCCACAACACGCTGAAGATCGGCCGGATCGAGCGGCGCGGGCCGGAGGCGGAGCAGAAGGTCTCGGTGGTGGAGCTGCGACAGGCCGCACCGCAGCTGACGGATGTGACTGCGATGTCGTGGTCGGGCCGGAGCCGTCTCGTGGTGGTCGGCAAGGAGCAGGGCGGCGTGCAACAGGTGCGCTATGTGCAGGCGGACGGCTCGACGGCCGCATCGGGTGTTCTGCCCGGTGTGAACCAGGTGTCGTCGGTCGCGGCGGCGGACGACGAGCAACTGCCGCTGATGGCGGCCACGTCGAGCGACGGGATAGTGAAGCTGTCGCCGGGTGACAACTGGCAGACGGTGGTCAAGGAAGGCTCGTCGCTGGTCTACCCGGGCTGAGACCCCACCGGACCGCTTCCGCGTTTTCCACAGGGGTGGCCCGGCCCCTTCGGGGAGGGCACAGTGGAGTCATGCGGGGATGGTGGCGGGAGATCTCCGGGCTGGTCCTGCCGGTGTCCTGTGGTGGCTGCGGCAGTACGCGTACGGAGCTGTGCGCGGAATGCCGTGCGGAGCTTTACGGCAAGGCGCCGCGCCGGGTCAGGCCCGTGCCGGAGCCTGCGGGCCTGTCAGTGGTGCATGCGGCCGCCGCGTACGAGAACGCGGTACGTGCGGTGCTCCTGGCCCATAAGGAGCGGGGCGCACTGGGGCTGGCCGGGGCGCTCGGCAAGGCGCTGGCGGGGGCGGTACAGGCCGGGGCGGGGCAGGTGGGTGTCAGCGGCCCGGTTCTGCTCGTACCTGTGCCGTCGACGCGGCGGGCCGTGGCGGCACGGGGGCATGATCCGATGCGCCGGATCGCGCTGGCCGCCGCGGGTGAACTGCGGCGCGGAGGAACCCGTGCCCGGGTGGTCGCGGTGCTTCGGCAGCGGCGCCCGGTGGCTGATCAGGCGGGACTGGGAGCCCGGCAGAGGCAGGCGAATCTTGCGGGGGCACTGGAGGTCGTGGCCGGGGGCGAACGGCTGCTTGGGGCCGGACGGGTAGTGCTGGTGGACGACGTTTTGACGACCGGTGCCTCGCTGGCCGAGGCGGCCCGGGCGATCGGGGCAGCGGACGGGCGCACGGGTGCCCTGTCCGGCAGCGGGCAGGCGGCGGTTGTCGCAGTATCTCCGCCGGCCTTCGAAATAAACCGGAACTGCCAGTGAACTTGCATCGTTGCAGGTGGTGAGTGGGTAAAAAGACCTGAACGGAGGTACGTGCGAGTAGCGGGTGCCGACATCAGGCCAGGCAGGCTATGTTCGGTTGTGAGGAATGGTGAATGCCGGACCTCGATGAATGCACCGCCAGGTTTCGGGCAGGTAACTCACCGGTAGTCCAGATGCAGAAGATTCGGTGGGGTGGAGACCCTGCCGATGGGGGAGGAGGAGGTGGAAGTCACCGAGTCCGCGGCTCCGGCCACCACCGGGGCCTGGTGCAAAAGGGAGATGCTCCGCCGCTGAGCGGAGTGATCCGGGAACGGAGTTCTGCGTGGACATCGTCGTCAAGGGCCGCAAGACCGAGGTGCCCGAGCGGTTCCGCAAGCACGTGGCCGAAAAGCTGAAGCTGGACAAGATCCAGAAGTTCGACGGCAAGGTGATCAGCCTCGACGTCGAGGTGTCCAAGGAGCCGAACCCCCGTCAGGCCGACCGTTCCGACCGGGTGGAGATCACGCTCCGCTCGCGTGGGCCGGTCATCCGGGCGGAAGCGGCCGCAGGCGACCCGTACGCAGCGCTGGACCTGGCCACCGGCAAGCTGGAGGCGCGGCTGCGCAAGCAGCACGACAAGCGCTACAGCCGTCGTGGCAACGGCCGGATTCCCGCTGCCGAAGTCGCCGAGACCGTGCCGGGCGCGGCGTCGTTCAACGGCGAGGGCGATCTGGTCGGGAACGAGGCGGCTCAGTCCGTACCCACCACCAGGTTCGGCTCGCTGGAGGTACAGGGCGAGGGTCCGCTGGTGATGCGGGAGAAGACGCACGTCGCCGCACCGATGTCGCTCGATCAGGCGCTCTACGAGATGGAGCTGGTCGGGCACGACTTCTATCTGTTCGTCGACTCCGAAACGAAGGAACCCAGTGTCGTCTACCGACGGCATGCCTATGACTACGGTGTCATTCACCTGAGGACCGATCCGCTGGCCGCCGATGAGGCGGGCGGCGCGGGCGGTGCGCTCGGCGGCTGACGCCCCCTTCTGTGGTGCCCCTGGAGCGCCTGTGCGCCCCCAGGGGCACCCGTGTGCGGCCACGGAATCACCGCTCCGACGTCCGGGCATGAAATCATGTCGTCCCAAGCCAACCAGTGCTCTGTGAACTGCCGTTGGCGGACAGTTTGTGAACTTCAGGCCATGGCCTTCAGGGGGAGGAACGATGGCGGACACCTTCGGGCCCGTGCGCGATGCGAGTGATGCCGACGGCGCTGCCGGTGCCGATACAAGGGCGGACACGGACAGTGGTTCCTGCAAGGAGCCGATCCGGGTCCTCGTGGTGGATGACCACGCGCTCTTCCGCAGAGGTCTGGAGATCGTCCTCGCCCAGGAGGAGGACATCCAGGTCGTCGGCGAGGCAGGTGACGGGGCGGAGGCAGTCGACAAGGCGGCCGATCTGCTGCCCGACATCGTGCTGATGGATGTACGGATGCCCAAGCGCGGCGGCATCGAGGCCTGCACGTCGATCAAGGAGGTGGCCCCCAGTGCGAAGATCATCATGTTGACGATCAGCGACGAGGAGGCCGATCTCTACGACGCGATCAAGGCGGGCGCCACCGGCTATCTCCTCAAGGAGATCTCCACGGACGAGGTGGCCACCGCGATCCGCGCGGTCGCCGACGGGCAGTCCCAGATCAGCCCCTCCATGGCGTCCAAACTGCTCACCGAGTTCAAGTCGATGATCCAGCGGACCGACGAGCGCAGGCTGGTGCCGGCGCCGCGCCTCACCGACCGGGAACTCGAAGTCCTGAAACTTGTTGCAACGGGCATGAACAATCGCGATATCGCGAAGGAACTGTTCATTTCCGAGAACACCGTGAAGAACCACGTCCGCAACATTCTGGAGAAGTTGCAGCTGCACTCCAGGATGGAAGCCGTGGTCTACGCCATGCGGGAGAAGATCCTGGAGATCAGATGACCGGTCCTACGGCAGGACAGGAAGGGACTACTCCGGGTAAAGGGACGGGAATACGTGCTCACGCCAGAGCGCGGGCGATTTCCTGAGCCAGCGGCCCGCGCAGTTCCGGTGCGTCGACCCGTTCCAGCCGGACATCTGTACAACCGACCCAGGACGCGGCCTCCACCAGCGCCTCGGCCATCGGCGCCACGGCCTTCCTGCCCTCCAGGGACACCTGACGCGCGACCAGCGTGCTTCCCTCGCGAGCCGGATCGACGCGGCCCCGCAGCTTTCCGGCCGCCAGCAGCGGCATCGCGAAGTAGCCGTGTATCCGCTTGGGCTTGGGGACGTAGGCCTCCAGACGATGCGTGAAACCGAAGATCCGCTCGGTGCGTGCCCGCTCCCAGACCAGCGAGTCGAACGGCGACAACAGGGTCGTACGGTGCCGCCCGCGCGGCTCGGAGGCCAGCGCCGCCGGGTCCGCCCAGGCCGGCTTCGCCCAGCCCTGCACCGTCACCGGCACCAGACCGGAGTCCGCCACCACCGCGTCGAACTGCTCACCCTTGAGCCGGTGGTAGTCCGCGATGTCCGCGCGGGTGCCGATGCCCAGGGACTGCCCCGCGAGCGCGACCAGCCGACGCAGGCACTCCGCGTCGTCCAGATCGTCGTGCAGCACGGCGTCGGGCAGGGCCCGCTCGGCGAGGTCGTACACCCGCTTCCAGCCGCGCCGCTCGGTGCACACCACCTCGCCGTACATCAGGGCGCGCTCGACGGCGACCTTCGACGCCGACCAGTCCCACCACTCCCCGCCGTTCTTCGCACCGCCCAGCTCCGTCGCCGTCAGTGGGCCCTCGGCGCGCAGCTGCTTGATCACCGTTTCGTAGGCGCCGTCCGGCAGATCGTGGTGCCAGTGGGGTCGCGAGCGGTAGGCGCGGCGGCGGAACGCGAAGTGAGGCCACTCCTCGACCGGCAGGATGCACGCCGCGTGCGACCAGTATTCGAAGGTGCGGCCACGCGACCAGTACGCCTCCTCGACCACGCGCCGGCCGACCGCGCCGAGGCGCGCGTAAGGAATCAGCTCGTGTGAACGAGCGAGCACCGAGATCGTGTCCAGCTGTACGGCACCGAGGTGCCGCAACACGCCCGGAACCCCGGCCCTGCGGTCCGGAGCGCCCAGGAAGCCCTGGGCGCGCAGGGCGATCCTGCGCGCCTGGTCGGCGGAGAGTTCGACGGCGGGAGGCGGCACAGACGTCATGCCTCGCACCTTAGAGGGAGGTACTGACAACCGGCCGTGGAGCTTCCCGCGGCGACAAGAGGCCGGTGAGTCAGGCGGTGGCGGGCAGGTAGGCGTGGGCGCCCGGCAGGCCGAGATCGGACGGGAGCAGTGCCCCCACCCACGCGTCGCGCCGGACGCCCTTGTTGAGGAGTCCGGACCGCTGCTCACCCTCCATCCGGAATCCCGTCCGAAGCGCCACGGCACGCGAGGGGGTGTTGCCGGCCTCGGCCCGCCATTCCAGCCGGTCGCCGCCGAGTGAGGTGAAGGTCCAGCGGGCGGCGGACAGCACGGCCTCCGTCATGTAGCCGCGGCCCCGATACTCCTTGGCGGTCCAGAACCCCACCTCGTACGTGCCCGGCAGATTGCCGCGATTGATGCCGAGCGCGCCCGCCAGGGCCCCGCCCTCGCGCGGGACCACCGCGAAGTTGTACATGGAGTCGTCGCGCCAGCCGCCGGGGGACAGCTCCCCCGCGAAGAGCTCCGCGTCGGCGCGGCTGTACGGCGAGGGCACGACCGTCCAGCGCTGGATGTCCGGGTCCTGACAAGCGGCGTGGATGTCGTCCGCGTCGCCGATCGTGAAGGGGCGCAGCAGCAGACGCTCGGTGGTGAGGGTGATCGGCTCCATGTACGGATTCTGCTGAGGCGCCGGCCGTGAAGCGAACACTTTTCGGACTTCCCGGCACCTTCGGAGCCTCCCGGCCGTTGACTTGGAAGGGATGACGGAGCCGACGCGGCGGCAGCCCTCCCGGCGCGGCGCGGTCCTCGCTTACGATGGCCGTTGCGGTGGGGCCCACCTGCCGTGCCCGCGCCAGAGTCCATAACACGACCCAGTGCCAGGCCCGACCGGCAAGGAGACCAGCCTCAGTGTCCGTCTTCAACAAGCTCATGCGTGCAGGCGAAGGCAAGATCCTGCGCAAACTGCACCGCATCGCGGACCAGGTCAGCTCCATCGAAGAGGACTTCGCCAACCTCTCCGACGCCGAGCTGCGGGCGCTCACCGACGAGTACAAGGAACGGTACGCGGACGGCGAGAGCCTGGACGACCTGCTCCCCGAGGCATTCGCAACCGTCCGTGAGGCCGCCAAGCGGGTCCTCGGACAGCGCCACTACGACGTCCAGATGATGGGCGGCGCAGCCCTGCACCTCGGCTATGTGGCCGAGATGAAGACCGGCGAGGGCAAGACCCTGGTCGGCACCCTGCCTGCGTATCTCAACGCACTCTCCGGCAAGGGCGTGCACCTGATCACGGTCAACGACTATCTGGCCGAGCGTGACTCCGAAATGATGGGCCGGGTCCACAAGTTCCTCGGCCTGACCGTCGGCTGCATCCTCGCCAACATGACGCCGGCCCAGCGCCGTGAGCAGTACGCCTGCGACATCACGTACGGCACGAACAACGAGTTCGGCTTCGACTACCTCCGCGACAACATGGCGTGGTCCGCGGACGAGCTCGTCCAGCGCGGCCACAACTTCGCCGTGGTCGACGAGGTCGACTCGATCCTCGTCGACGAGGCCCGTACGCCGTTGATCATCTCCGGCCCGGCCGACCAGGCCACCAAGTGGTACGGCGACTTCGCCAAGTTGGTCACCCGCCTCACCAAGGGCGAGGCGGGCAACCCGCTCAAGGGAATCGAGGAGACCGGCGACTACGAGGTCGACGAGAAGAAGCGGACCGTCGCCATCCATGAGTCCGGTGTCGCGAAGGTCGAGGACTGGCTCGGCATCGAGAACCTCTACGAGTCGGTGAACACCCCCCTCGTCGGGTACCTCAACAACGCCATCAAGGCCAAGGAACTCTTCAAGAAGGACAAGGACTACGTCGTCATCGACGGCGAAGTCATGATCGTTGACGAGCACACCGGCCGTATCCTCGCCGGCCGCCGCTACAACGAGGGCATGCACCAGGCGATCGAGGCGAAGGAAGGGGTGGACATCAAGGACGAGAACCAGACGCTCGCCACGATCACCCTGCAGAACTTCTTCCGCCTCTACAGCAAGCTCTCCGGCATGACCGGTACGGCGATGACCGAGGCCGCCGAGTTCCACCAGATCTACAAGCTCGGCGTGGTCCCGATTCCGACCAACCGGCCGATGGTCCGTGCCGACCAGTCGGACCTGATCTACCGCACCGAGGTCGCGAAGTTCGCCGCCGTCGTCGACGACATCGCCGAGAAGCACGAGAAGGGGCAGCCGATCCTGGTCGGCACCACCTCGGTCGAGAAGTCCGAGTACCTCTCGCAGCAGCTCTCCAAGCGCGGTGTCCAGCACGAGGTCCTCAACGCCAAGCAGCACGACCGTGAGGCGACGATCGTCGCCCAGGCCGGCCGCAAGGGCGCGGTCACGGTCGCGACGAACATGGCCGGACGAGGCACCGACATCAAGCTCGGCGGCAACCCCGACGACCTCGCAGAGGCGGAGCTGCGCCAGCGCGGCCTCGACCCCGTCGAGCACGTCGAGGAGTGGGCGGCCGCGCTGCCCACCGCGCTGGAGAAGGCCGAGCAGGCCGTGAAGGCGGAGTTCGAAGAGGTCAGGGAGCTCGGCGGGCTCTATGTCCTGGGCACCGAGCGGCATGAGTCGCGGCGTATCGACAACCAGCTGCGCGGCCGTTCCGGCCGCCAGGGCGACCCGGGCGAGTCCCGCTTCTATCTGTCGCTCGGCGACGACCTGATGCGGCTGTTCAAGGCGCAGATGGTCGAGCGCGTCATGTCGATGGCCAATGTGCCGGACGACGTGCCGATCGAGAACAAGATGGTGACGCGGGCGATCGCGTCGGCCCAGTCGCAGGTCGAGCAGCAGAACTTCGAGACGCGTAAGAACGTCCTGAAGTACGACGAGGTGCTCAACCGGCAGCGCGAGGTCATCTACGGCGAGCGTCGCCGGGTCCTGGAGGGCGAGGATCTGCAGGATCAGATCCGCCACTTCATGGACGACACGATCGACGACTACATCCGCCAGGAGACCGCCGAGGGCTTCGCCGAGGAGTGGGACCTGGACCGGCTGTGGGGTGCGTTCAAGCAGCTCTACCCGGTCAAGGTCACCGTCGAGGAGCTGGAGGAGGCGGCCGGCGACCGTGCCGGGATCACCGCCGAGTTCATCGGTGAGTCCATCAAGGACGACATCCACGAGCAGTACGACGAGCGCGAGAAGCAGCTCGGTTCGGACATCATGCGCGAGCTGGAGCGGCGTGTGGTCCTGTCCGTCCTGGACCGTAAGTGGCGCGAGCACCTCTACGAGATGGACTACCTCCAGGAGGGCATCGGCCTCCGTGCCATGGCGCAGAAGGACCCGCTGGTCGAGTACCAGCGCGAGGGCTTCGACATGTTCAACGCCATGATGGAGGGCATCAAGGAGGAGTCCGTCGGCTACCTGTTCAACCTGGAGGTCCAGGTCGAGCAGCAGGTCGAGGAGGTTCCGGTGCAGGACGAGGCCGAGCGGACCTCGCTCGCCAAGGAGGACCTCGTGCCGGCGGCGCGTCCGGAGATCCGTGCCAAGGGGCTCGATGCTCCGCAGCGACCGGACCGGCTGCACTTCTCCGCTCCCACGGTGGACGGGGAGGGCGGGGTCGTCGAGGGCGACTTCTCCAACGGTGACGGCGGGGTCGCGTCCGAGTCGGACGGGTTGACTCGGGCGGAGCGGCGCAAGGCGCAGAAGAATGGTGGGGGTGGGCGGCGCCGCAAGAAGTAGCGGTGGCGTCGGCGTCGCCGGCGCCGGTGGGGATCGGCCGGGGTCGGGCACCTTTGTGGGTGGCCGGCCCCGGTTTGTTTTGGGCCCGGGCCCTGGGTCCCGTTGCCGGGTGCGGCGCGGGTGGGGGCATGGGCGCGGGGTGTCCTTGGCGCGGGTGGGGGGCCGCTGCGCGGGGCTGTCCCCCCTCTCCGCCCCCGAAACCGGAGCTCTGCCCCGGACCCCGCTCCTCGGACGCCGGAGAGGCTTGGAGTACGGGGGCCTGGGTGGAGACGGGACGGGGGCCGGGTGGGGTGGCTGTGGTGCTGTGGGGTGGTGGATGTGAGGTTGGGTGGCTGTGGTGTGGGTGAGGCAGCTGTGGGTGAGGCGTCCGGTGGTGGACGGGTTCCGGCTCGGGCCCCGCTCCTCGAGTGCCGGAAAGGCTGGGAGTGCGGTGCGCGGCGTGGGGTGGGTGGCCAGTGGTTTCCGGGGGTTCCGGGGGCTTCCCCTGGCCGCCCCGTGGCTCGTGTGGCTGCGGGGCTGGGGGAAGCCCCTGGCTGGGTGTCTATCGGGTCGGCGTTGCCTGTAGGCGTTCGTCGCCCAGCTCCACTGCTGCGCAGCGCCAGCGGAGGTCTGTGCCCTGTTCCAGGCGGAAGGCCATGGCCCTTACCTGTTCGCCCGCTGCGATGCTCGCGCAGGCCTCCACCACGCCCGGAGCCGGCTGGGCGCCGTGGCACATGCGGATGACCGGGCGCGCGCCGCGGGCCCTGAGGGGGGTGCGGGGGGCCAGTTCGGCCAGTTGGTCGTATGCCTCGCCGATGGTGTGTCCGAGCATCCAGTGCACCGGGCGCTGGCCGCTGAGGACCGCCAGGAGGCGCTCGGCGAACCAGTGGTGCGGGCGGACGCGTCGGGGAGTCCTCGCGCGTTGCGGTGGTACCGACTCGGGCCTGCGCCGGTCGTGTCGTCCGGTGGGCCGGGTCCTGTTCGTGCTCATCGCTCACTGCCCCCGTGCTTCAGAGGCCCGGCCGAATACCGGGCGGTAACTTCTGCTGTGGATCTTCTACGGCGACGGCGGAGGTGACCGCAAGCGCCGATGGGGTGCCGGACGCGATCGGGGCGAATCACCTATCCGGGTGATGAACCCGGTGCCGTGCGGGGTGCGAGGAAGGCGTGGGGAGGGTGAGTGGCGGTTGCGGGGTGGACGTGACAGCAGCGGCGCATGTAACCCCAAAGGGGGACGTCGCACGTATCCTGAGGGCGTTTCCGACTACGAAAGCGGCCAGCCATGCGCGTGTACGTCCCCCTGACGCTCCCCGGTCTCGCAGCGGCGCACAAGGCGGGCGAGATCGGTCCCGGTCCGCTGACCGCCTATGCGGTGACCCCCGGACTTCGTGAGTGGTACGTCTCCGACGACATCGAGGAGCTGGAGTACGCGGCGCTCAACCGGGCCGCTTCCGCCTCACTGCGACTGATCGCCGGAAACCCCGACGCGGTCCGCCGGCGGGTCGTCGTCGCCGTCGACGTACCGGACGGCGCGGCCGTGGCCGACCCGGACCGCAGCCTCGACTCGTCGTCGCTCGGCGAGGTGCGGATCGCGTCCTCCGTGGCGCTGACCGAGGCCGCTGCCGTGCATGTCGACGCGGACGACGCAGAGAAGGACGTCACGGCCGCCGCGGCTGCACTGGGCGCGGCGGACCTCGGTGACGACGACGCGCAGTTCACCGTGGACGGCGCCGAGGATCACGAGCTGCTCTGGTTCGGCATTCAGGAGATTCCGAATCTGATCGGATGAGGGGGGACGGGGAGCGGAGGGGGACGGGGGCGTTGCGGTTGCTGCCCCGCTGCCGGAACGGGTGTCGGACCCGCGGGGTACTTTCTTATGCATGGGGACGCATGGGAAGCACCGCACGCATCTGGTCTGGGACTGGAACGGCACACTGCTCGACGACAACGCCGCGGTCGTCGGCGCGACCAACGCCGCGTTCGGCGAGGTCGGCCTGGCGCCGATCACCCTCGAGCAGTACCGCGAGATGTACTGCGTCCCCATCCCCCGCTTCTACGAGCGGCTGATGGGCCGACTGCCCACAGAGGCCGAGTGGGAGCGGATGGACGGGATATTTCACCTGCACTACACCGAGCAGCGGGCCGCCTGCGGGCTCACCGAGGGTGCCGAGGAGCTTCTCGCGCAGTGGCAGCTGGCCGGACGCAGCCAGTCCCTCCTGAGCATGTACGGACACGAGCAGCTGGTCCCCGTCGTCCGGGGGTACGGCATCGAGCGGCACTTCGTACGTGTCGACGGGCGCACCGGGCCGTCCGGCGGCAGCAAGGCGCTGCACATGGAGCGGCACATGGCCGCGCTGGACGGGGTGTCCCCGGAGCACATGGTGGTCATCGGCGATGCGGTGGACGATGCCGTGGCCGCCGCCCATGTCGGTGCGAAGGCCGTGCTCTACACCGGCGGATCGCACAGCAGGGCCAGTCTGGAGGCGGCCGGGGTGCCGGTGGTCGACAGCCTGGCCGAGGCCGCCGACCTCGCCGAGCGGATGGCTGGATAGGAAGGGAAGGACGACGGGGCCCGGTCCCTCGTGAGCGCCGTCAGGTGGTTACCGGGGCCTTTGTGCGGAGCACCTTCAGGAATTCGCGCATCCACGCCGAGTGGTCCGGCCATGCACGGGACGAGATCAGGGTGCCGTCGACCACCGCCTCGTGGTCCTCGAAGACGGCGCCTGCCGCCTGCATGTCGAGCTCCAGCGCGGGGTACGCGGTGACGTGCCGGCCGACCAGTGCGCCGACCGCCGCCGTCATCAGCGGGCCGTGACAGATCTGGGCCACCGGCCGGTCCGAGTCGAAGAACGCCTTGAGGATCTTGCGCAGCTCGGCGTCGTTGCGCAGATACTCGGGCGCCCGGCCGCCCGGCACGACCAGGGCCACGTAATCTCCGGCGTCGACCTCGGAGAAGGCCAGGTCGGCGGGCCAGGTGTAGCCGGGCTTCTCGGTGTACGTGTCGAAGCCGGGCTCGAAGTCGTGGACCACGAAGCGGAGCGTCTTGCGGGCGGGGGCCGCGATGTGGACGTCGTACCCCTCCTCGCGCAGCCGCTGGTACGGATAGAGGACTTCCAGGGACTCGGCGGCGTCGCCGGTGACGATCAGGATTTTCGGTGCCATGGCGGGACTCCCACGGGTTCGTCGACCTGTTCCGTCTACCAGAGTGCGGCAATACCGGCCGCCGCGCTGTCCAGAGTGTCAAACTTCGGGACCTTCTTTTGTACACATACGGGTCGTGACGGTTACGGGGGCGGGCGAGATAGCCTGGACCCCGTGATCAGCGCGATACGCCTCGGGGGCAGCGAAGCCCCCGGCCTGCGCCCGGAGTGCCACAGCACCCGGGCTATCACTGATCCTCACAGCCCGGCCCGACTGCCAAGAATGGCCAATATGGGCCCGGGCATCTCTCATAGCGGCATAGCGTCGACTCAGACCGGAAACCCCGTGTCGTGGCGGTACGTCGTCTTTTTCACCTACGTCACGCAACGGCGCGCGACAGGAGCCAGAGGACATGCAGACCAAGCTGGACGAAGCCAAGGCCGAGCTGCTCGCACGGGCCGCCAAGGTAGCTGACAACAGCCCGGGCGGTGGTGTCGGTGGCCCGGGCGGTACCCCCGGGGTACGTGTGGCGGCCGCCGGGGCCGACCAGGAGCGTCCCGGGCAGGACGTACTCCTCGCCTACCTCCAGCGCTACTACCTGCACACCGCTCCGGAGGACATCGCGGGCCGCGACCCCGTGGACGTCTTCGGCGCCGCCTCCTCCCACTACCGGCTCGCGGAGACACGCCCGCAGGGCACGGCGAACGTCCGGGTGCACACCCCGACCGTCGAGGAGAACGGCTGGACGTGCAGCCACTCCGTCGTCGAGGTCGTCACCGACGACATGCCGTTCCTGGTCGACTCCGTCACCAATGAGCTGTCCCGGCAGGGGCGCGGCATCCATGTCGTGATCCACCCGCAGGTCGTCGTACGCCGCGACGTCACCGGCAAGCTCATCGAGGTCCTCGCGGAGGGCAACGGCATCTCTACGGGCCGCAAGGACGCCAAGGGCGCCGGGACCGAGCTGCCGCACGACGCGCTCGTCGAGTCCTGGATCCACGTCGAGATCGACCGCGAGACCGACCGCTCCGACCTCCAGCAGATCGCCACCGATCTGCTGCGGGTGCTGTCCGACGTACGGGAGACCGTCGAGGACTGGGAGAAGATGCGCGACGCCGCACTGCGCATCGCCGACGACCTGCCCGGCGAGCCGCTCGACGACCTCGCCGACGAAGAGGTGAACGAGGCCAGGGAGCTGCTGCGCTGGCTCGCCGCCGACCACTTCACCTTCCTCGGCTACCGCGAGTACGAATTGAAGGACACCGACGCACTGGCCGCCGTCCCCGGCACCGGCCTCGGCATCCTGCGCTCCGACCCGCACCACAGCGTCGACGAGGCACACCCCGTGAGCCCGTCCTTCGACCGGCTGCCCGCCGACGCCCGGGCCAAGGCCCGCGAGCGCAAGCTCCTCATTCTCACCAAGGCCAACAGCCGGTCGACCGTCCACCGCCCGAGCTACCTCGACTACGTCGGCGTGAAGAAGTTCGACGCCGACGGCAATGTCATCGGTGAGCGTCGCTTCCTCGGCCTGTTCTCGTCCGCCGCCTACACCGAGTCCGTGCGCCGGGTGCCCGTCATCCGCCGCAAGGTCGCCGAGGTGCTGGAGGGCGCCGGCTTCTCGCCCAACAGCCACGACGGCCGCGACCTGCTGCAGATCCTGGAGACGTACCCGCGAGACGAGCTCTTCCAGACGCCCGTCGACCAGCTGCGCTCCGTCGTCACCTCCGTGCTGTACCTCCAGGAGCGCCGTCGGCTGCGGCTCTACCTGCGCCAGGACGAGTACGGGCGCTACTACTCCGCGATCGTCTACCTGCCGCGTGACCGCTACACCACCGGTGTACGGCTCCGCCTCATCGACATCCTCAAGGAGGAGCTGGGCGGCACCAGCGTCGACTTCACCGCCTGGAACACCGAGTCGATCCTCTCCCGGCTGCACTTCGTCGTCCGGGTCGCCCCCGGCAGCGAGCTGCCCGACCTCACCGACGCCGAGGCCGACCGCATCGAGGCCCGGCTCGTCGAGGCCGCCCGCTCCTGGGCCGACGGCTTCCAGGAGGCGCTGAACGCCGAGTGCGGCGAGGAGCGCGCCGCCGAGCTGATGCGTCAGTACGGCCACTCGTTCCCCGAGGGCTACAAGGCCGACCACACGCCGCGCTCCGCCGTGGCCGACCTGGTCCACCTCGAAGCGCTCAAGAAGGACCAGAAGGACTTCGCGCTCAGCCTGTACGAGCCGGTCGGCGCCGGCCCCGGTGAGCGCCGCTTCAAGATCTACCGGACCGGCGAGCAGGTCTCCCTGTCCGCCGTGCTTCCGGCGCTCCAGCGGCTCGGTGTCGAGGTCGTCGACGAGCGTCCGTACGAGCTGCGCTGCGCGGACCGTACGCACGCCTGGATCTACGACTTCGGTCTGCGGATGCCGCAGACCAATGGCAACGGCAACTACCTCGCCGACGACGCCCGCGACCGGTTCCAGGACGCCTTCGCCGCCGTGTGGACCGGTGAGGCGGAGAACGACGGCTTCAACTCGCTCGTGCTGGGCGCCGGTCTGAACTGGCGGCAGGCGATGGTGCTGCGCGCCTACGCGAAGTACCTGCGTCAGGCCGGATCGACCTTCAGCCAGGACTACATGGAGAGCACTCTCCGTAACAATGTCCACACCACCCGGCTGCTGGTCTCGCTCTTCGAGGCGCGGATGTCGCCCGAGCGCCAGCGGGCCGGTACGGAGCTGACCGACGGGCTCCTCGAGGAGCTGGACGGGGCCCTGGACCAGGTCGCCTCGCTCGACGAGGACCGGATCCTGCGGTCCTTCCTCACTGTCATCAAGGCCACCCTGCGTACCAACTTCTTCCAGATGGCGGACGACGGAAGGCCGCACAGTTACGTCTCGATGAAGTTCGACCCGCAGTCCATCCCGGATCTGCCGGCGCCCCGCCCGGCGTTCGAGATCTGGGTCTACTCGCCCCGCGTCGAGGGCGTGCACCTGCGCTTCGGCAAGGTCGCCCGAGGCGGTCTGCGCTGGTCGGACCGGCGCGAGGACTTCCGTACGGAGATCCTCGGCCTGGTCAAGGCGCAGATGGTGAAGAACACCGTCATCGTGCCGGTCGGTGCCAAGGGCGGCTTCGTTGCCAAGCGGCTCCCGGACCCGGCCGTCGACCGTGACGCCTGGATGGCCGAGGGTGTCGCCTCCTACCGCACCTTCATCTCGGCGCTGCTCGACATCACCGACAACATGGTGGCCGGCGAGGTCGTGCCGCCCAGGGACGTCGTCCGTCACGACGAGGACGACACGTACCTGGTCGTCGCCGCCGACAAGGGCACCGCGAAGTTCTCCGACATCGCCAACGAGGTCGCCGTCGGGTACGGCTTCTGGCTCGGCGACGCGTTCGCCTCCGGCGGTTCCGCCGGTTACGACCACAAGGGCATGGGTATCACCGCCCGCGGCGCCTGGGAGTCCGTCAAGCGGCACTTCCGCGAGCTCGGCCACGACACCCAGACCGAGGACTTCACCGTCGTCGGCGTCGGCGACATGTCGGGCGACGTGTTCGGCAACGGCATGCTGCTCTCCGAGCACATCAGGCTCGTCGCCGCCTTCGACCACCGGCACATCTTCATCGACCCGAACCCGGACGCCGCCACCTCGTACGCCGAGCGGCGCCGCCTCTTCGACCTGCCGCGCAGCTCCTGGGCCGACTACAACAAGGAACTGCTCTCCGCGGGCGGTGGCATCCACCCGCGCAGCGCCAAGTCGATCCCGGTCAACGCGCACATCCGTGAGGCGCTCGGGATCGAGTCGGGCGTCATGAAGATGACGCCCGCCGAGCTGATGCAGACCATCCTCAAGGCCCGCGTCGACCTGCTGTGGAACGGCGGCATCGGTACGTACATCAAGTCGTCCGCCGAGTCGAACCCTGACGTCGGCGACAAGGCCAACGACGCGATCCGCGTCAACGGCCAGGACCTGCGGGCCAAGGTCGTCGGCGAGGGCGGCAACCTCGGTGCCACCCAGCTCGGCCGGATCGAGTTCGCCCGCAACGGCGGCCGGATCAACACCGACGCGATCGACAACAGCGCCGGTGTGGACACCTCCGACCACGAGGTGAACATCAAGATCCTGCTCAACGGTCTGGTCCGGGACGGCGACATGACCGTCAAGCAGCGCAACAAGCTGCTCGCCGAGATGACCGACGAGATCGGCCGTCTGGTTCTGCGCAACAACTACGCGCAGAACGTGGCCCTGGCCAACGCCACGGTCCAGGCGCCCTCCCTGCTCCACGCCCACCAGCGCTTCATGCGTCGGCTGGTCCGTGACGGGGACCTCGACCGCGGGCTGGAGTTCCTGCCCACCGACCGGCAGATCCGCGAACTGCTGAACGCCGGCAAGGGGCTCAGCCAGCCCGAGCTGGCCGTGCTGCTCGCGTACACGAAGATCACGGCGGCCCGGGAGCTGATCAAGACCAGCCTGCCGGACGACCCGCACCTGCAGAAGCTGCTGCACGCCTACTTCCCGCAGCAACTGCGCGAGCAGTTCCCCGAGGCGGTCGACGGGCACGCGCTGCGTCGCGAGATCATCACCACGGTCCTGGTCAACGACACCGTGAACAGCGGTGGTTCGACCTTCCTGCACCGGCTGCGGGAAGAGACCGGTGCTTCGATCGAGGAGATCGTGCGGGCGCAGTTCGCGGCCCGCGAGATCTTCGGCCTCGGCCAGGTGTGGGACGCCGTCGAGGCGCTCGACAACAAGGTCGCCGCCGATGTGCAGACCCGGATCCGGCTGCACTCGCGCCGGCTCGTCGAGCGCGGTTCGCGCTGGCTGCTCGGCAACCGGCCGCAGCCGCTGGAGATCGCCGGGACGATCGACTTCTTCAAGGCGGGGGTCGAGCAGGTCTGGGCCGAGCTGCCCAAGATGCTGATGGGCGCCGACCTGGACTGGTACCAGTCGATCCTGGACGAGCTCACCGAGGCGGGTGTCCCGGGCGAGCTGGCCCAGCGGGTCGCCGGATTCTCCTCCGCCTTCCCGGCGCTGGACATCGTGGCGATCGCCGACCGCACCGGCAAGGACCCGCTCTCCGTCGCCGAGGTGTACTACGACCTCGCGGACCGGCTGGGCATCACCCAGCTGATGGACCGGATCATCGAGCTGCCGCGGGCCGACCGCTGGCAGTCCATGGCCCGTGCCTCCATCCGCGAGGACCTGTACGCCGCGCACGCCGGACTCACCGCGGATGTGCTGTCCGTGGGTAACGGGACCTCTACGCCGGAGGAGCGGTTCAAGGCGTGGGAGGAGAAGAACGCGGCGATCCTTACCCGGTCGCGCTCCACGCTTGAGGAGATTCAGGGGTCGGACGCGTTCGATCTGGCGAATCTGTCGGTGGCCATGCGGACGATGCGGACGCTGTTGCGTACGCACGCGTAGGGGTTGGTGAGGGCGGGGCGGTTGCCGGGGTGCCCGGCAACCGCCCCGCCCTTTCAACGGACGGGCCCGGTATTCACCGCTGCCACAGGGTGAGTCCGCGCTTGTCGTTGCCGCGGGTGGCGATCACCCACGTTCCCGCGACCAGCAGCGGTGCCGCCCCGGCCGCTCTCCCCGGCCCGCTACTTCTTGCCGGTGAACTTCTCGTATTCGGCCACGACCTCGTCCGCCGGACCGTCCATCCGCAGTGTCCCCGCCTCCAGCCAGATCGCCCGGTCGCAGGTCTCGGTGATCGACCTGTTGCTGTGGCTGACCAGGAAGACCGTGCCGGCCTCCTTGCGCAGCTCCATGATCCGTTCCTTGCTGCGCCGCTGGAACCGGGCGTCGCCGGTGGACAGCGCCTCGTCGATCAGGAGGACGTCATGGCTCTTGGCGGCCGCGATCGAGAAGCGCAGCCGCGCGCCCATTCCGGAGGAGTACGTCCGCATCGGCAGGGTGATGAAGTCGCCCTTCTCGTTGATGCCGGAGAAGTCGACGATTCCCTGATAGCGCTCGCGGATCTGGGCCCGCGTCATGCCCATGGCGAGGCCGCCGAGCACGACGTTGCGCTCGCCGGTCAGATCGCTCATCAGCGCCGCGTTCACCCCGAGCAGCGAGGGCTGGCCCTGGGTGTGCACCCGGCCCTTCGTCGCGGGCAACAGACCGGCGATCGCCTTCAGCAGCGTCGACTTCCCCGAGCCGTTGGAACCGATCAGGCCGATGGCCTCGCCCTTGTATGCGGCGAAGCTCACCCCCTTCACGGCGTGCACCTCGCGCACCCCGGGGGTCTGCCGGCGCGAGACGATCCGGCTGAGCGCCGAGGTGGCGCTGCCCTTTCCGGTACGGGCGCCGTTGACCTTGTACGTGATGTGCACGTCGTCCACGACGACGGTCGGTACCCGCTCGTTGTAGTCGGTCACGTTGTCAGCCACGTCCGTACCGCTCCTCCGCCTGCCAGAAGTACACGAATCCGCCCACGCCGCACACGAGCGCCCAGCCCGCGGCGATCGCCCACACATGCGGCGGCAGATGCGACGCGCCGAAGCTGTCGATGAGCGCGAACCGCATCAGGTCGATGAAGACGGCCGCCGGATTGCACTCCAGCATCACCATCACGAAGTGCGGAACCCGGTCGCCCTTGAGCATCGTGTCCACGCTCCACATGACGCCCGAGGCGTACATCCAGGTGCGCAGGATGAACGGCATCAGCTGGGCGATGTCCGGCGTCCGGGCGGCCAGCCGTGCCACCACCATGGAGACACCGGTGTTGAACACCGCCTGGAGGAACAGTGCCGGAATCGCCAGCAGCCAGGACGGTTTGGGGAACTGCCCGAACCCCACCAGGATCATCACCAGCGCGCCCAGCGAGAACAGCAGCTGCTGGAGCTGCTGCAGGGCCAGCGCGATCGGCAGCGAGGCGCGCGGGAAGTGCAGGGCCCGGACGAGGCCGAGGTTGCCGCTGATGGCACGGGTGCCCGCGGTGATCGAGCTGGCGGTGAAGGTCCAGATGAACACGCCGGTGACGAGGAACGGAACGAAGTCCTCGACGTTGCGCTTCGTGTTCAGCAGCACGCCGAAGATGAAGTAGTAGACCGTCGCGTTCAGGAGCGGGGTCATGATCTGCCAGATCTGGCCGAGCTTCGCCTGGCTGTACTGGGCGGTCAGCTTGGCGGTGGCGAACGCCGTGATGAAGTGCCGCCGCCCCCACAGCTGCCGGATGTACGCGCCCAGCGTGGGCCGGGCCCCGCTCATGGTCAGTCCGTGCCGGGCGGCGAGCGCGGCGAGCTCACCCGGTGCGTACACCGGCAGGGGCGTACCGGCAGGGGTGTCGGCCGGGGCCGCTGGTGTTGATGTCTGGCTCACCACGATCGCTTTCGACGGGAGGGCAGGAACATGAAGACCGACGGGACGGAACCGTATCGTCGCAACGTCGAGGGTAGGGCGCATCCACGTCGCAACGCAACCGTTTCGTCGTTACGGACTATGATTCGGTCATGACCACCGACCCGGGAACCCGCCGCCGTGTCCCCGCCGGAGCCGCTGTGCTGCGCGAGGACGTCACCGATGCGATTCGCAGCGCCGTCTTCGAGGAGCTGGCCGCGGTGGGCTTCGCCCGGATGTCGATCGAGGGCATCGCCCGGCGCGCCGGCGTCGGCAAGACCGCCGTCTACCGCCGCTGGAAGTCCAAGCTGGCCCTGGTGCTCGACCTGGTCTCCGCCGTCGCCGTCCAGGGCATGCCGGCTCCGGCGACCGGTTCGCTGTACGGGGATGTCCGCGCCGTGCTGGGACTCGCCTCCTACGCCCTGCGCCACCCCGTCGCCTCGCAGGTCATCCCGGACCTGCTGGTCGAGGCGGCCCGCAGTCCGGAGATCTCCGAGACGATCAAGGCCGCCCTGCTGGATCCGCATCAGGGCATCGCCGCCGTCGTCGTACGCGACGCCGTGGCGCGCGGCGAGCTGCCCGAGGACAGCGACCCGGACCGTGCGCTGGACCTGATCGTCGGCCCGCTCTACTGGCGGCTCGCCGTCGTCCGCACCCCGCTGCCCAAGGGCTACCTCGACGACCTGGCGGCATCCGCCGTCGCCGCACTGAAGAACCGAGCCGGGTAGGTACTAACCCTCGGCGAGCAGCCGGTCCGCGACCCGCGCCGCCGCCCCGCCGTCGTCCAGGTCGCAGAAGTCCTGGCGGAAACTCTCGTACGCCTCCGCGTGCCGGGCCGCCGACGCGGTCAGGGCGCCGGCATCGCGCAGGATCCCGGCGATCTCGTCCGTGCCGACGAGCAGCGGCCCCGGCGCCCGGGTCTCGAAGTCCAGACAGAAACCGCGCACCGTGTCGCGGTAGTGCTCCAGGTCGTAGGTGTGGAAGAGCATCGGACGGCCCGTGTGTGCGTAGTCGAACATGAGCCCCGAATAGTCCGTGACCAGTACATCGGCGATCAGCAGCAGCTCCGCGGTGTCCGGGTGCGCCGAGACATCGCGTACACCGTGTCCCTCGGGCACGCTCCCGGTCACCTGTGGGTGGCGCCGCACCAGTACGGTGTGGCCGTCGCCGAGGAACCGTGCCAGCGCTGCCAGGTCGAGCGCCGGATCCCAGCGGTAGCGGGGCCGCTCGCCACCGGTGCCGGACGGGTGGGCCAGCTGGTCACGGTAGGTCGGCGCGTACAGCACGACGCGGCGGCCGTCCGGGATGCCGAGCCTGCGCCGTACCCGCTCGGCGGTCTTGGCCCGGTCGGCCGAGAAGAGCAGATCGTTGGCGGGGGAACCCGCCTCCAGGACCTCGCCCCCGTAGCCGAGAGCGCGACGCAGCAGCGGGGTGGAGTGGCGGCTGGGGGAGACCAGGACGGACCACTGGGCCGCTCGGCGCGGCAGTGAGGCGAGCTGGTGGTGGTCGGCGTACAGGGTGCCGTCCAGATCCGTGCCGAAGCGGCCGAGCGGGGTGCCGTGCCAGGTCTGCACGACGGTCTGGCCGGGCCGCCGCTCGAACCACTCGGGCAGCTGGTCGGCGGTGACGATCCGGCGGGACCGCGCCAGCGCCTCGTACCAGGCGGCGCTGTGCTCGATGACCGGGACGGCGGCGGACGGGATGTGTCCGTGGAGCCCGTCGGTGGCCCAGAGGTGCTCCGACTCCACGCCGCGGCGCAGGAGTTCGGCGTGAACGGCGCGCGGTGAGGCGCCGCCCGTGTAGAGGACGGCGTCCCGCAGCGGCAGCGTGCGCCGGGCCGGATAGTGCGTGCCGCGCAGTTCGGCCCGGCGGTACGCGCCCCGCTCGGCGACCGCGAGTACCGGTCCGGCCTGCAGGGTAAGCCGGTCGCCGAACCTGCGGTCCAGGGCGAACTCCCGGCCGGGTGAGGGGGACGTGGAGTCCGCTCCCGTGCGGCGGAGCGGCAGGCGGGCGGTGAGTGCGGTCAGCACACGGACCGGCCGGCCGCCCAGATACGCGTCCCAGCGGCCCTCGTGCAGCCCCGCGGCCACCGAGGGCGCGAGGAACGCGGTGAAGCGGCGCCCCTCGTAAGCACTCTCGCAAGCCCCATCGGGCGCCCCCGCGCGTGCTTCCCCGTACGTCGCCGCGCGCGGCTCCTCATGTGTGACGGGGACCGTCACCGTCTCGCGCAGTGCCTCGTGCCGCAGTACGAGGTGGGCCGGGCCCGCGTCCTCCCGTACGCCCGTTCCGGCGCCGGTCACCCCCTCCACCCGCAGTGCACCGTCCGACGTCCACGCCGCCCCCTCCACGAACGGCTGCCCGCTCAGGTCCAGCACCAGCTCGCCCACCGCATCGGCCACGACCGGCGGCGCCGCCTCCGGTGCCGCGGCCAGCGGCACCCTCGATCCGTCCGCCAGCACCAGCCGCGCCCGCCACCGCCCGCCGGGTTCCGGCTCGACCTCGCGGGGTGCCCGGTGCGGTGCCTGTGATGCGGCCGCCATCCCGGCGAGGTCGGTGAGCGGAATCCGTACCGTGAAACGGTCGCCCGCCAGGCACTCGACCGGGTGGCCGAACTCCTGGTCCGCCACCCCTTCGCAGGTCAGCACCAGGGCCTTCGGCCGGGCGCCCCCGTACAGCCGGCCGGTCAACTCCAGCTCCTCGCCGATGCGACGGTCCTCGCACCGGGCCGGCAGCTGCGTCAGGGTCAGCCTCAGCCGCCCGTCCAGGTAGTCGAGCACCCCCCGCCGTCCCTCGCCCAGGTCATGGACGAGCGGCTGTACGGACCCCGCCTCCACGGCCCGCACGGCCACTCGGCGGACCGTGCCATGAGCGGCCACCATCATGCCCACCAGCCAACCGCCGGGCCGCAGCCGGCGCGGGTCGAGAGTCAGCTCGAAACCCGCGTGGTCGTAACTGTGCAACTGCTGACCGGAGTTGATGGTCGCCTCGGGGGCGGAAACGTTCCGTACCGGAACCGTCCGCAGATGCTGGCCGCGGGTCGCGCGCACCATGCCCACCTTCAGCGAGTGGCGCGGAGTCGCGGCCGGCAGATTGCGGATGTACGCGTAACCGCGCAGCAGCAGCTTCCCGTCGTCGCTCCACCGGGCCTCCAACAGCCGGGCCACGGCCGGGAGATCGGTACGGGCGAGGCGGGTGCTGTCCGGGATGCCGGGGAAACCGGCCTGCCGCCGCCCCGGCACGCCGCCGACCGTGAACGTTCCGGCGCCGTTGGCCCGTTCGAAGGCGAGCACGGCCAGCAGCTCCGCAAGCCTGCGCTCCTTCACCAGCTGCCACTTGATCCGCAGCTCCACCGGCAGTTCATGGGCCACGGCCCGGCCCGACCTGGCCGCCCCGTCCATCCGCTCCATCCGGTCCAGGAACGCCCCCGCGTCCGCCATGAACGCATCCCGGTACTCGGGCCCGCCCATCGCGAGCCCCTCCAGGAAGTACACGAAGTCGTCGCGCAGGCACGAGAGGTCGTAGCGGCGCCGCGCACCGCCGTTCGCCACCCCGCCCCGGCCCGCCAGGAACGCGCTGACCTGCTCGCACGCCGAGATCCGGTCCCGTACGCCCTGCACATCCGTACGCCGTCGGGTGATCGACCCCTCCCGGACCCTCCAGTAGTAGACATGCTTGTGCAGCACATCGACCGCGCTCGCGAGGAAGTGCGCCGGGATCATCACCGGGGTGTCCTCGTAGAGCTTCCCCTCCGGGAAGGCGAACGCGTGCCGGTCCCAGAAGGAGCGCCGGAACACCTTGTTCCACGCGACCCGGTCGGCGAGCAGTCGCGGATCGCGGCTGATGTGGGTGCGGGCCCGGGTGGCCGTCAGCCAGCGGTACTGCCAGGCCTGCTGCCGCCCCTGCTCGTTCAGCCGCCACACATTGCCGGTCGCGAGGTCGGAGCCGGTCGACTCCAGTGACGCCAGCATCCGTTCGTAGGCGTCGTGGACGACGATGTCGTCGCTGTCGACGAACGCCAGATACGGCACGTCCGCCGTGGTGTGCCGTACGCCGGTGTTGCGGGCCGCGCTCAGCCCCGCGTTGGGCTGACGGACGTAGCGGAAGCGGCGGTCGCGGGCGGCGAACGCCCTGGCGAGGGCCGCGCTGCCGTCCGTCGAACCGTCGTCGACGAGGACCACCTCGATGTCGGAGACCGACTGTTCGGCCACCGACCGCAGGCAGTCCTCCAGATAGTCCTCGACGTTGTGGACCGGGACGACGACACTGAGGCGCGGCTTCATGCCAGGTCAACCGGGGCGGACGCGCCTGGTCACCGGCACTGCCCCGAACGGGTGAACACGCGATTCGGTGCGCGGTGGGTGCGCGATTACCCTCGGCTGCCATGCTTCTCAGTGTTGTCGTGCCCGTCCACCGCGTTCAGGGATATCTCAGGGCGAGCCTGGAGTCCGTGCTGGGCCAGGGCCCCGGTGAATGGGAGCTTCTCGTCGTCGACGACGGGGCGAGGGACGGCAGCGCCGAGATCGCCGCCGAGTTCGCGGCGCGCGACCCGAGGGTCGGGTTGATCACCCTCGCCGAGCACCGCGGGGCGGGTCCGGCCCGCAACGCCGGGGCGGCAGAGGCACGGGGGCGGTATCTCCTCTTCCTCGACGGAGACGACCTGCTGCGCCCGGGCGCCCTGGAAGCGATCACCGGCCGGCTGGCCGCGAGCGAACCGGACGTACTCCTCCTCGGACACGACCGCATCGACTGGTGGGGGGACGTCTCGTCCCCGGCACCCCTCGTCCCGTTCCCGGCGCCCGTTGCCGAGGGTTTCTCCACCGCCGTCCCGCGCCTCTTCTGCCGCGCGTTCTGGACCGCGCACGGTCTCCACTTCACCGACGGCCCCTATGAGGACGTCCTCCCCGTCCACCGCGCCACCCTCCTCGCCTCCGACGCCGGCACGCTCGACACCCTCGACCGGATCTGTGTCCGCCACCGCATCCGCCGCTCCGGCACCTTCGCCACCACCCCGGGACGCCACCACTTCGCGATCCTCGACGCATACGAACGGCTGCTTGCCGAGACGGGGCACGACCCACGGATCCGGGCGGCGCGCACCCACCACCTGCGCGCCGTCCTCGCCGACCCCGGCCGGACCGCCCCCGAGGACCGCGCCGCCTTCCACCGCGCCGCGGCCCTCCCCGGCAGCTACACCGTCCACCGCGCCCGGGAAGCCGTCCGCACCGGCCGCACCCGCATCCGGGCCGCCCTGCGCCACGGCAGGACGACGCTCCGGGCCCGCGTCCTGCGCGCCGCCTACCGAACCGATCTGCTCCGCCCCCTGGACCCCGACCTCGCGGTGTACGGGGCCTATTGGAATCGGGGAGTCGCCTGCAACCCGGCCGCGATCCACGCCAAGGCCCTCGAACTCGCCCCGCACATCCGGGGGGTCTGGGCCGTCTCCTCCCGTCACCGCGACCGCATGCCGCCCGGCATCCCGTACGTCATCGAGGGCTCCCGCGCCTACTGGCGGGCGATGGCCACCGCCACGTATCTGATCAACAACTCCAGCTTCCCCGGCGGCTTCACCAAGCGCCCCGGCCAGCGCTATCTCCAGACCCATCACGGCACCCCGCTGAAGACCATGGGCCTGGACCAGCGCGCCTACCCGGCCCTCACCAACGGCATCAGCTTCGAGAAGATCGTCGCCCACGCCGACCAGTGGGACTTCTCGCTCTCCGCCAACCCGCACACCACCGAGATCTGGGACCGGGTCTACCCGTCCGGCTACGAGCATCTGAACCTCGGCTACCCGCGCAACGACATCTTCTTCACCGCAACCCCCGAGCAGACCGCCGCGATCCGGCAGCGCCTCTCCCTCGCCCCGGACCGGACGGTGCTGCTGTACGCGCCCACCCACCGCGACTACCGCAAGGGCTTCGTACCCCACCTCGACCTGGAACGACTCGCCCGCGAACTCGGACCGGACTACGTCGTGCTGGTCCGGGCGCACTACTTCTACGGCCGCTCGGCGCGGCTGGACGGCGCCCGGGTGGTGGACGTGACGGCATATCCGTCCGTCGAGGAACTCTGCCTGGTCTCCGACGCGTTGATCACTGACTACTCGTCGCTGATGTTCGACTACGCCTGCCTGGACCGCCCGATCATCAGCCACGTCCCGGACTGGGCCGCCTACCGGGCCTCGCGCGGCACCTACTTCGATCTGCTGTCCGGACGCCCCGGCGACACCCCGGGCGCGGTCGCCACCGACGAGGACGAGCTGCTGGAACTGTTCAGGACGGGCGAATGGCGTTCGGCGCGGACGGCGGAACTGCGGGCGGCGTTCCGGGAGCGCTTCTGCCCGTACGACGACGGACACGCGGCCGAGCGGGTGGTGCGGCGGCTGTTCCTGAGCGACGGAGAGTAAGCGCGACGCAGTCGATGTCACCCGTTCGGGAAAGACCGCAACCGGTGACCCCCGGCCCCGCACGGGGTTGAGCCATACGGACAACCAGGCCCCCGATGAACGGACGTGCTCAACATGCCGCCACGGCTCAGTGTCGTCGTACCCGTCCACAACGTCGAGCTCTATCTGACGGACTGCCTGAAGTCCCTCGCGGAGCAGACCATGGCCGACCTGGAGGTGGTGATGGTCGACGACGGGTCCACCGACAACAGCGCGGCCCTGGCCGCCGAGTTCGCCGGACAGGACGGCCGGTTCCGGCTGGTGAGCCAGGAGAACGGCGGACTCGGGCACGCCCGCAACACCGGGGTCCGTCACTGCGACCCGGGCGCTCGCCATCTCGCCTTCGTCGACAGCGACGACGTGCTTCCGCCCCGCGCGTACGAACTCCTCGTCGGCGCCCTGGACGGGACCGGCTCGGACATCGCGTCCGGCAATGTACTGCGGCTGCGGGCCTCCGGAAAGCTCCAGCAGTCGCCCAACTTCCGCAAGCCCATGGCGACGACCCGGCTGCGCACCCATATCTCCCGCGACTGGGACCTCGCCGCCGACCGGATCGCCTGCAACAAGGTCTTCCGCCGGTCCTTCTGGGACGAGCACGCCTTCGCCTTTCCGGTCGGCGCCCTCTACGAGGACATCCCGGTCGTCCTGCCCGCCCACTTCCTGGCCCGCTCCGTCGATGTGCTGAAGGACGCCGTCTACCACTGGCGCGACCGGGCGGGCTCGATCACCACCCGTCGTGCTGTCGTCCGCGGTATCCAGGACCGGGCCTCGCACGTGCTGGGCGTCTCCACGTTCCTCGACGAGCACCGCGGCGCCGCCGACAAACGGCAGTACGAGGCGCACGTACTCGCCAACGACCTCTGGTACTTCATGGAGGCGCTGCCCGACGGCGACGAGGAGTACCGGCGCGCCTTCCTCACCTACGCGAACGAGTTCACCGACCAGGTCGACCCGGTCGTCCTCGACGAACTCCCGCTGCGACTGCGCCTGATGTGGCACCTCGTGCGCGAACGGCGGACCGATGAACTGCTGGCCCTGCTCGCCTTCGACAAGGCCGAGCCGGGAGCGTTCGCGGTACGGGGCGTGCGGCGCCGCAGCGCCTCCTTCCCCGCCCTCGTCCGGCCGGTTCCGCGTTCGGTGCTGCGGGTCACCGACCGGGATCTGCCGCTCACCGCCCGGCTGCGGGACGCCCACTGGCGGGGCGGCAAGCTGTACCTCAAGGGGTACGCGTACATCCGGAATCTGCCCGCCACCACGCGCGGCACCGAGTTCCGGGCCGGCTGGCTGCGGGCAGGGCGACGGCATGTGCTGCCGCTCCGGCTGCGCACGGTCACCGAACCCGAGGCCACCGCCCGGTCCCGGCAGAGCCTGCACGACTACGACCGTTCCGGCTTCGAGACCGTCATCGACCCGGCGAGGCTCCGCATCGATGCGGACGGCACCCTCGAACGGCTCACCTGGCACCTGGAGATCGGCATCGCCGGGCACGGCATGCTGCGCCGCTCCGACCTCTCGACGAGCGAGGCGGCCGCACCGCCGCCCGTGCACCGGCCCGACGGCGACCACCGGATCGTGTCCGCCTTCGAGAGCGGCAGGCTGGTGCTGCACGCCGAGCGGATCGATGCCCGCTTCGAGACGCACCGTGCGGGCGGCACGGACGGCGGCGCAGGCACCGTGGTGATCCACGGGATGATTCGCGACCGTCTCGGCAAGGGACCGCTGCGCCTCGCACTCACCCACCGGGCCTCCGGTACCTCCTTCGACTGTCCGGTGACCGTGCACGAGGGGGCCGTACCCTCGGCGGCGGGGTGGCGGCGCTTCACAGCCGATGTCCCGCTCGGCGCCTTCGCCGACGCCCGTCACGGAGCGGGGGAGGGGGCGGCGCCCGCACAGCTGCCGTACAGCCTGCAACTCGTCGGCCCGGACGGGCGCAGGACACCGATCGATGTGCCGGGGCCCGTACTGCCGGGCCGCTACCCGCTGGGCAGGGACGGCGACCAGCGGCGCGAACTCGGTCTGACCGCAAGCTCCCGCGGCAATCTGCTGATCAGCGACCGCAGCGTACAGCCCGCCGTCGACCTGGCGACCTGGACGGGGGACGGACAGCTCCTCCTGGAGGGCACCTTCCCCGACGACCCGGAACGGCCCGTCGAGCTGGTGGCCCGGCACAGCGGGCACGGTGAGGAGGCCGTCTTTCCCCTCACTTCCTCCGGGGCCGTCGGGGCGCGGCGGTTCAGGGCCGCGCTCCGGCCGGACGCCGTCGAGGGACCCGGCGGGAAACTGCCGCTGGGCCAGGGCCATTGGTACCTCTTCCTCCGCGAGAAGGGCGCGAGGGACGACGTGCACGACGCCCCGCTGCGCATCCCGGCCGCCGCCCACCGCACCCTGCCCGCCGCCCGCACCCTCGCGGGCCGGAAGTACCTCATCGAACGGCGCTTCCACGACCAACTGCTGATCAACTGCGCATCGGTGCTCACCGCCGCGGAACGTGGTGTGCGCGGCAAGCGGCTGCTGCGCGAGGCGTACCGGGGCCTACGCATGGCACCCCTGCGCGACACCGTGCTGTACAGCAGCTTCGACGGCCGCCAGTACTCCGACTCGCCGCGCGCGATCCATGAGGAAGTGGCACGGCGGGGCGCCGAGTTGGAGCATCTGTGGGTGGTGCGCGACCAGCAGGCCCGTATCCCGGCGGGAGCCACGGCCGTCGAGCACGGCTCCGCCGCCTGGCACGAGGCGCTGGCCCGCAGCCGTCACATCGTCACCAACACCCAGCTGCCGGAGTGGTTCGAGCGGCGCGAGGGCCAGTGCGTCGTCCAGACCTGGCACGGCACCCCCCTCAAACGCATCGGTCTCGACCTCGCGGGCACCGCCCAGGCCAACGGCGCCTATATCGCCACCATCGAGCGGCGCGCCCGCCAGTGGAGTGTCCTGGTCTCCCCGAACCGCTTCTCCACCCCTGTCCTGCGGCGCTCGTTCGGCTACCGGGGCGAGGTCCTGGAGTGCGGCTATCCCCGCAACGACCTGTTCCACGCCTCGGACCGGACCAAGGTCGCCGCGGCGGTACGGGAGCGGCTCGGCATCCCCGAGGGCAAGCGGGTCGTGCTGTACGCGCCGACCTGGCGCGAGGACCGGCCGCAGGGCGGCGGCCGCTACGCCCTCGACCTGCAGCTCGACCTGGCTGTCGCCGAACGCGAACTCGGTGCCGACACCGTCCTGTTGATCCGCCGCCACTATCTGGTCACCGACCGACTCCCGGACAGCGGCAGCGGCTTCGTCCGTGACGTCTCGCGCTACGGGGACGTCGGAGAGCTGATGCTGATCAGCGACGTGCTGGTCACCGACTACTCCTCGCTGATGTTCGACTTCGCCCAGACCGGCCGCCCGATGCTCTTCCACACCTACGATCTGGCGCACTACCGCGATGCCCTGCGCGGCTTCTGCTTCGACTTCGAGGCCCGCGCCCCCGGCCCCCTGATCCCCGGCTCCGCCGGACTCATCGAGGCGCTGCGCGACCCGGAGCGGGCCACCAGGGGGCACGCGCAGGCGTACGAGGCATTCCAACGGGACTTCTGCGACCTGGACGACGGACACGCGGCGGCGGGGGTGGTCGACCGGATGCTCCAGAGCCTCGACCGGCCCTGATCCGCCGGACCGTGGTCCCTGCGATCCGGCCGGTCCCGGTGCCGGCCGGGCAGGGGTGCCGTGGCCATCACACCCCGCCTGAACCGTTTGAGTGATTCAGGAATTCGGACGTTTGCACAGACGCGCAGGGCATCGAAGTCGCGAGCCGGGTAAGTGTGGTCATCGGTGCGTTGCTCAGTGTCGTCGGGTTGCTACGTTCTGTTTTCATGGGTATCCGAATGCGATGCGAAACCTGGGACGTACGACGGGCGAGAGCAGTGGTGCTCATTGCCGCCGCCGCCGGTCTCCTCACCCGAATGCTGATCGCGGCGAATATGCCCGGCCCGGCCGACGTGCGGATCTTTCAAGGTTTCGCGGATGCCATCGTGCGGTACGGCCCCATTCGGATTTACGAACAGCCGCTTCCGGGACTGCCCGTCTACAACCATCCGCCACTGGCCGGCTGGATGCTCCTCGGTCTGCATGAACTCTCCGGACTCGGGATTCCCTTCGGAACGCTGATCAGGTCACCCGCCTCGATCGCCGACTTCTTCTGCGCTCTCCTCGTGTTCGAAATCGTGCGCCGGCGCAGCTCCGCCGCTACGGCGGTCGCCTGCGGTGTGGGCGTGGCCGTCAGCCCCGTACTGATCGCCACCTCCGGTTATCACGGGAACACGGACGCGGTCGCCATCACGTTCGCCCTGGCCGCCGCCCATCTGCTCGCGGACCGGAAGTCGCCGCTGGCCGCCGGGGTGTGTGCCGCGCTCTCGATCAGTGTCAAGTTCGTCCCGGTGGTGGTGATCCCGGCGCTGTTCGTCGTCGCGCTGCGCTCCGGCCGGCCGGCGCTCATCCGTTTCACCGCCGGGTTCACCGCCTTCGTCGCCCTCGTCTGGGGACCGGTCCTGGTGACCGTGCCGCAGAGCCTGAAGGAGAACGTCCTGGAGTACGCGGGCGGCAGCTACCGGCTGTGGGGTCTCGTCCGGTTCGCCGACGCGCTCGGCCTGCCGCAGTCCTTCATCACCTTCATCCAGGGCGAGGGCCACTTCCTCTTCGTGCTGGTCTGCGTGGCGGCCGGGGTCTGGCTCGCCTGGTTGAGGCCTGCGCAGCTGCCCGGTGTCGTCGCCGTCACGATGGGCCTCCTGCTGCTGCTCTCCACCGCCTCCGCCCTGCAGTACCTGACCTGGGCGGCCGCCGGGCTGTTCGTCATCGGGTTCTGGGAAGGCACCGCGTACAGCTGTCTGCTCGGCCTGACGGCTGTCCTCGGTTACCAGGGACGCTCCGCCGTGCGCTGGAGCGAAACGGTGCTGCATCTGGGCGAGGCCGGCTGGTTCGTCCTCGCCGCCTGCCTCGTCAGCGGAGTCCGCAAGATCCTCGCCGCGCAGTCGGCCGCACCCCCGCAATCCCCCGCCGAGCGGACCTCGGTCCCGGCGTCCTGCACCCCGCGGCCCACCGGTTCCTCCGTCAACTGACCCCTCCCAAGCACCGAGCACAACTGGAGAACGCCCCGTGAAGGAAAGCCCGAGCCCCAGGATCGGCATCCTGGTGGTCGCGTACAACGCCGAGACGACGCTGGAGAGGACCCTCGACCGCATTCCGGAAGACTTCCGGTCCAAGGTCGCCGAGGTCCTGATCCTCGACGACGCGAGCCATGACGCGACCTTCACCGCGGGCTGCCGCTGGTCGCAGACGGAGGGACTGCCGCGGACCGTGGTGATGCGGCACACCAAGAATCTCGGATACGGCGGAAACCAGAAGGCCGGATACGCGCTGGCCGCCGAACACGGACTCGACATCGTCGTGCTGCTGCACGGCGACGGACAGTACGCCCCCGAATTCCTGCCCGACATGGTCGCACCGATCGAACGCGGCGAATGCGATGCCGTGTTCGGTTCGCGGATGATGAAACCCGGATCCGCTCTCAAGGGCGGCATGCCGGTGTACAAATGGCTCGGCAACCGCATTCTCACCCGTCTGGAGAACACTCTTCTCGGCTCGCAGCTCACCGAATTCCACTCCGGGTACCGCGCCTACAGCGTCGAGGCACTCAAGAGGCTGCCGATCCACCGGAACACCGACGCGTTCGACTTCGACACCCAGATCATCGTCCAGCTGCTCAACGAAGGAATGCGGATCAAGGAGATCCCCGTCCCCACCTACTACGGTGACGAGATCTGCTACGTCAACGGCATGAAGTACGCGAAGGATGTCGTCAAGGACGTCCTCGAATACCGGCTCGCCGTCAAGGGATTCGGCACCTGCGCCTGGATCCCCAAGCCCGTCGAGTACGCGTTCAAGGAGGGCGACGGTTCCTCGCACGCCGTCATCCTGGAGAAGATGCGCAGCCTCCCGCCCGGCCGGGTCCTCGATCTCGGCTGCTCCGGCGGCCTGTTCGCGCAGCGCCTCGAAGCCCTCGGCCACGAGGTGACGGGTGTGGACTACGTCGAGGTCCCCGGCGTACGCGAGAAATGCACCCACTTCCACCTGGCCGACCTGGAGGAGGGACTGCCCGCGGAGATCGGCGCCGATTACGACTACGTCGTCGCCGGCGATGTCATCGAGCATCTCTCCCGCCCCGAGCGCGTGCTTGCCGAGGTCGCCACCGTGCTGCGGCCCGGCGGCCATGTGCTGCTCTCCGTACCGAACTTCAGCCACTGGTACTCACGGCTGCGGGTCGCGCTCGGCGTCTTCGACTACGACCGGCGCGGCATCCTCGACGAAACGCATCTGCGCTTCTTCACCCGGGCCAGCCTGCGCCGCACGGTCAGGAACGCGGGCTACGACGTCCTCCACATCGCCTCCACCGGAGCCCCGTTCTGGGCGCTGCTCGGAGGCGGACCGCTCCCCGCGGTCCTCGGCGGGGTGTCGAAGCTGCTCACCCGGATCCGGCCGACGCTGTTCGGCTATCAGCACGTCGCACTGCTCACCCCGCATGCGGCCGAGACGATCATCGCTGGAGAGCACGTCGATGTACAGGACATCCTCGACCGACAGTACGCCCCTGCCGACCGGGTCGGCGTCTGAGACCACCGTCCCTCGTCCCACCCCCGCCCCGACGCCCGGAACCCCGGTCGCCGCAGTCAGGAGCAAGGCCTTGACCCTCCCCAGTCTGATGCTGCTGCTGTTCGCCGTGTTCTCGTCGGCGGGCGGCCAGATCATGCTCAAGCACGGGATGAAGGGCGCCGCGGCCGCCGCCGCGCAGGGCGGCGGGTCCCTCGCCGTGCGCGCCGCGACCAGCCCCTGGGTCGTCCTCGGCCTGGTGGTCTTCGCGGTGTCCGCCGTCGCCTGGATGACCACCCTGGCCAAGGTGCCGCTGTCCATCGCCTATCCGTTCAACGCCCTCGGGTATCTGCTGATCGTCCTGGCCGGGGCGACCGTGCTGCACGAGCGGACCTCGATGTGGACCTGGGGAGGCTCGCTGCTCGTGGTCGTCGGTCTCTTCACGGTGATGGCGGGCCAGCAACGCTGAGCAGATTCAAGCCCGTCCGGCGTTCGAGGACACGCCGCCGGACGGGCCCGGCACCGCACGTTCCCCCAGCAGAACCCTCCGCACCACCCGCTCCGCTGCGCGCCCGTCGTCGTACGGACAGAACCGGGCCCGGAACGCGGCCCGCAGGGCCTCGTTCGCCGGGCTCCGCCAGCTGCCGTCGAGGAAGATCCGGGCCAGCTCGTCCGTATCGGTGGAGACCGCCCCGGGGGTGTCGCCGGGCTTCCCGGACAGCAGATCGAAGCAGACTCCCCGGACCGTGCGGTACGTCTCCCAGTCGGGGGCGTGCACCACGATCGGGCGGTCCAGGTGGGCGTAGTCGAACATCACCGACGAGTAGTCCGTCACCAGCGCATCCGCCGCCAGGCACAGCTCCTCGATCCGCGGATGGTCGCAGACATCGACGAGCGAAGGGTGCTTCGGCAGCCCGGCACCCTCGTAGAAGTAGTGGGCGCGGACCATCACCGCGGTGTCCGGGCCGAGTGCCTCGCAGAGGCGGACCAGATCGAGCCGGCTGGTGAACCCCGCCTCGTAGTCGCGATGCGTCGGCGCGTACAGGATGGAGCGCCGGCCCGGCCGGATGCCGAGACCCTCGCGGATCTCCGCGATCCGCTCGGCCGTCGCCGTCGCGAAGACGTCATTGCGCGGATAGCCCGATTCGAGGGACCGGGCGACACCCGGATAGGCGCGTGCCCACACCTCGGTGGAGTGCGCGTTGGCGGAGATGCTCCAGTCCCACCGGTCGATGCGCTGGAGCAGCCGGTCGAAGTTCAGCCCCTGGGCCGCCGCCGGATAGTCCTGCTGGTCGAATCCCATGATCTTCAGCGGGGTGCCGTGATGGGTCATCACATGGACCTGGCCGGGGCGCTTGACCAGGTGGTCGGGGAAGTTGACGTTGTTGAAGAAGTACGTGGCACGGGCCAGCAACTGCCAGTAGCGGCGGGTTCCCGGCACCACGTGGTCGATGCCCTCGGGCACCTCGTCCACCTGGTTCTTCGACACCACCCACACGCCGCGTACCTGCGGGGCCAGCTCCTGGGCCTTGCGGAAGACGGCCTCCGGATTGCAGCTCACCCCGCGGTTCCAGTACGCGGCGTAGACGGCGAGCCCGGGGTCCAGCGGAAGCCTGCGCTGCCACCAGTAGTAGCGCGTGGACAGGGCGCGCCTGGCCCGCGCCCGGATCGTGCCGGGCGCCGCCCGCAGACTCCGGCGCAGGGCCAGGACCGTGTCGAGGGCGCCGAGCAGGAGGTACCGGCCACCGCCCATCAGCTTCGGCCGCAGCCCCTGGGCGCCGGCCGGGAAGCGGTGCCCCTCCGGCCGGTGCGCACGGTGGAACGCCGCCACGGACCGTACGTAGCGCCTGCGCCGCCGGGTCACCGACGGGTATCCGGAGAGGAGCTCCCAGGCCGCCCGCTCGAAGAGCAGGGTTCGTACGGGACGCAGAAGCGGCCGGTCCCGTACGAACTCCATCAGGCCGGTGTACGCGTCGACGAGCTGGTGCGGTGTCGAGCCGTCCGCCGGTTCCGTCCCGTCGGCCGGAACGGGCAGATGGCGCCGGCTGCGGTGCTCGACGCAGGCGGTGGGGAGTACGGCGACGGACTCGGCCGCGGCGAGGGTCTGCAGCGCGTACATCCGCTCCCCGTGCTGCCCCGGTCCGAAGGACAGCTTCTCGCCCTCGTGGAGGGCGCGGCGCACGGCGCGGTTCCAGGAGACCGGTGCGACGTCCAGGAGCACGGGGTGTTCGAGCAGGGTGAGCCGGCCCTCCGGCAGTTCGCCGAGCAGTTCCAGCGACCGGGTCGGGCGGGGACGGCCCCGGAACGGGCGCCTGTGATGGCCGAACAGCAGCAGTTCGGGGTCACCGGCGGCGTCCAGCCGGTCGGCGACGGCCTGCAGGGCGCCCGGCAGGTGGACGAAGTTGCCCTCCAGGAAGAGGAGATAGTCCCCGACCGCCCGCTCGGCCCCGGCGTTGCGCCGCCCCTCCGGCCCGGCCCCCGGCGGCAGATGGATGGCCTGCACCCGGTCGTCCCGTGCGGCGAACTCGTCGAACAGCAGCCCCGAACCGTCCGGCGAACCGTCGACGACCCCGATCACCTCGATGTCCGTGAACGACTGCGTGAGCACCGACTCCAGGCACTCGCGCAACTGCCCTCGGGCGCGGCGGACGGGGATGATGACACTCAGCCGGGGCATACAGGCTCTTTCTCGGACGCGGGTCTACGGGGAAGGAGTGCGCTCAGGGGTGGTTGGTGGGCTGCGCCCCGGCGAGGCCGAGGCCCGCGGATGCCTGCCGGTCCGCCGGGACCGTGGCCGTGGCCGGCGCGGAGACCGGGACCTGCGCCGGGTTGCCCGCCGCCGGTGCGGGCAGCCGCAGTGCCGGAGGAATCGCGGGCGGCTGCGCGGACGTGTCGCCCAGGAAGACCCGGCGCACCACCCGCTCCGCCGCATGCCCGTCGTCGTACGGGCAGAAGCGCTCCCGGAACGCCGCGCGCAGTCGGGCGGAGCGGGTGCCGCACCAGTGGCCGGTCGCGAAGACGTCGAGCAGTTCGTCCTCGCTGTGCGCGATCGCGCCGGGCGGGCAGGAGTGCAGGTCGAAGTAGGTGCCGCGGGCCGCTTCGTACGCCTCGTGGTCGTCGCAGTGGATGATGACGGGCCGGTCCAGATTGGCGTAGTCGAACATCAGCGACGAGTAGTCCGTGATCAGCGCGTCCGAGGCGAGCGCGAGCGCCTCGACGCAGGGGTGGCCGCTGACCTCGATGATCCGCGGGTGCGGTTCGCGGACCGGCGGAGCTTCGTACGAGTAGTGGGCGCGGCTCAGGATCACAAAGCCCGGACCGAGGACCCGCAGCACGCGTGCCAGGTCGAGCGCGATGTGCTGGTCGCGCCGGTAGTCGCGGTGCGTGGGCGCGTACAGCAGGGCCAGGGTGCCCTCGGGGATGCCGATCGACTCGCGCAGCTGCGCCACGTCGTCGGCGGTGGCCCGCTGGTAGATGTCATTGCGCGGATAGCCGTACTCCAGCGTCGCGCAACTCGCGGAGGCCGACGGGTAGGCCTTCTCCCAGACGAGGGTGGAGTGCTGGTTCGCGGAGAGGGAGTAGTCCCACTTGTCGACATTGGCGAGCAGCAGGCCGAAGTCCATCCCGCGGGCCGCCGCCGGCCGGTCCTGGAGGTCGAGGCCCATGGTCTTGAGCGGTGTGCCGTGGTGCGTCTGGAGCAGCACCTGGCCGTGCCGTTTGACCAGCCGCCGGTCGAAGTTGACGTTGTTCACCAGATACCTGGAGCGGGCCAGCGCCCGCCAGTAGCCGTACGTTCCGGGGGTGAGCCGCTGTGTCGTGGTGGGCACGGTGTGCGCGTCCTCGGGGCTGCAGATCCAGGCGGTGCGCAGGCCGGGGACGAGTTCGCGGGCCTTCGCCTCGATCGCGGCCGGATTGCAGGCGTAGCCGCGGTGCCAGTACGCCGCGAACACCGCCCGGTCCGCCTGGACGGGCAGCCGCAGCTGGATGCGGTAGTACGCCTGGAGCGCCGCGGCCCGCAGTACCCGGCGGGTGGCTGTGGTGGTCTTCCGCAGCCGGCCGTGCAGCAACTGCGTGGCCCACAGCGCACGGTACGTGCGGTGTGCGCCCAGCCGGATCAGGCCGTGGCGCAGCCGGGCGCGGCGCGGAACAGGGGCGCCCGGGGCGCGGTAACGGTCGCAATGGGCGCGGGCGCGGCGGAAGAACTCGGCGCGGCTGCCGCGCGGCAGCCGGCCGGGAGTGGTGAACAGGGTGCAGAAGTGGTCGAGCATCCTGCGGAAGATGACCGGCCGCCAGGGCGCGAGTTCGGGGCGGGCGTCGATGAACGCGAAGACCCGGTCGTACTGCTCGAAGATGTCGAAGTGCTTGCGGCTGGTGGTGGCCAGGATGTTGCCCTGGCGCCGCTGCCGGTAACCGACGCACACCCGGTCGAGGACCGCGATCGAGCGGGCGGCCAGCAGCACCGGGTACGTCCAGGGCGTGTCCTCGTAGTAGCCGGGCGGGAAGGCGAATCCCTCGGCCTCGACGAACGCCCGGCGGTACGCCTTGTTCCAGACGACCATCAGGACCTTCAGCAGCCCGGGCCGGTCGGCGAGCGTGAAGGTGGCGGGGCCGGTCTCGACGAGGTGTTCGGCGAAGGTGTTGCGTACGCTTTCGCCCGTCCAGTACGTACGGGCGTAGTCGTAGACCAGGACGTCCGGTTCCCCGGTCTCCTCGATCCGGTCGGCGACCGCCCGCAGGGCGCCGGGGGCGAGGGTGTCGTCGCTGTCCAGGAAGATCAGATAGTCACCGGTGGCCTGTGCGATCCCGGCGTTACGGGCCCGGCCCAGGCCCACGTTCTCCGGCAGATGCAGGGCCCGCACCCGGTGGTCCCGGGCGGCGAACTCGTCGATGACGGCGCCGCAGGCGTCGGGTGAGCAGTCGTCCACCGCGATGAGCTCGAAGTCCTCGAAGGACTGGGTCAACACCGAGTCCAGGCTCTCGTGCAGATACGCCTGAACCCGGTACGCGGGCACGATGACACTGAACCGGGGCACAACACATCCATGGGTCGTTCGCAGCACGGGCGGGTGCTTCGCAAACTTCCGATGGAGTGACAGGGTTACGCCAAAACGTGGCAAACCCGCAAAATTGCAGATGGGGTGGCCCTGTTGCGGTGAACAGGACCACCCCGTGTTGACGTACAGCTGTGCGACTACTTCACCGCGCCCGCCATCACGCCGGAGACGAACTGACGCTGGAAGGCGAAGAAGACCGCGAGCGGGATGACCATCGACACGAAGGCGCCGGGCGCCAGCACGTCGATGTTGTTACCGAACTGGCGTACCTGCTGCTGCAGGGCCACCGTGATCGGCGGTGAGCCGGAGTCCGCGAAGATCAAGGCGACCAGCATGTCGTTCCACACCCAGAGGAACTGGAAGATCCCGAGCGAGGCGATCGCCGGACCGCCCAGCGGCATCACGACCCGGGTGAAGAGCCGGATCTCGCCCGCCCCGTCGAGCCGGGCCGCCTCCAGCAGCTCCCTCGGGATCTCCGCGAAGAAGTTCCGCAGCAGGAAGATCGCGAAGGGCAGACCGAAGGCCGTGTGGAAGATGATCACACCGAAGGTCGTCTCGAAGATCCCGACCGCGCCGAAGAGCTTGGAGACGGGGACCAGGGCGACCTGCACCGGTACCACCAACAGCCCCACGACCACGAGAAACCACCAGTCGCGGCCGGGGAACTCCATCCAGGCGAAGGCATATCCGGCCAGTGAACCGATCACGACGACCAGGACGGTCGCCGGGACGGTGATCACGACCGTACTGAGGAGGGAGTGGGTGATGGTCGAATTGTCCAGCAGCCGGGAGTAGTTGTCGAAGGTGAGCTGGGACGGGGCCGTGAAGACCTTCCACCAGCCGGTCGACGCGATGTCGTCCGCACCGCGCAGCGAGGACAGCAGCAGCCCGATGGTCGGCATCAGCCAGAACAGGCCCACCAGGATGAGGAAGACCCGCATCACACCGCCGCCGGCACGGGCGGCGATGCGTGCGCCGAGGGACTGCTCGGCCTTCACCGGTTCGGTTGCGGCTGTCGTGCTCGTGGCCGTGTTCGACGCTGTCGTCATCGGCGCCCCTCCTTCCGGATCCGGCGGATGTTGCTGTGCCGTCCCGGGGGACAACCCCCGGACCCCGGCAGGGGGTGGCGGTCGTGGTCGTTGCTGTCGTCATCGGCGCCCCTCCTTCTGGATCCGGCGGATGTTGAAATACATCACCGGGAGTACCAGCAGCAGCAGGAGCACGGCGATGGCGCTGCCGATCCCGAGGTCCGCGTCCGTGCCGAACGAGGAGCGGTAGAGCTGGAGCGCCAGCACATTCGCATCGTCCTGCGAGGAGCCCGGCGCGATGATGAAGACCAGGTCGAAGATCTTCAGAACGTTGATCATCAACGTGACCAGCACCACCGCGAGAACGGGCGCGAGCATCGGCACCGTGATCCGGCGGAACACCTGCCACTCGTTCGCGCCGTCCACCCGGGCCGCTTCCAGGAGTTCACGCGGCAGGCCCGCCAGGCCCGCAGCGATCAGCACCATTGCGAACCCGGCCCACATCCACACGTAGGAGCCGATGATCCCCGGTGTGACCAGGGTCGGGCCGAGCCACTCGACTCCGTTGTACGGCTCCTTGAAGTTGGAGGCGGGGAGCCGGAGTTCGGCTCCGTCCGCCGAAGCGGGCAGGGCGAACGTACCGTCCGCGGCCGCCGTCGTCGAGGCGACCACCTTGCCGTTCTTGACCGCCTCCACCTCGATGCCCTTGAGCCCCAGCTCCTTGGCGTCGATGACATTGGGCCTGCCGCCGCCGCCCCTGGTGAAGTCCAGCCACGCGGTGCCGGTGATCTTTCCGGCCCCCGCCGCCGCGGCCTTCGCGGGCTTCGCGTCCGTCGGCATCTTCGCCGGTGCCACACCGACCAGCGGCAGCTGCACCGGCTGGCCGGCCCGTACCGGCGCCTTGGTGACGAACGAACCGCCGCCGCCTGCCTTGAGCGGGTGGACGGGCAGCGGATGCGCCTTCGGATAGCCCGCCGACTCGGCGAATGTGTCGTGCACACCCACCCATACGGCGTTGGCGACCCCGCGCTCCGGGGCCGCGTCGTACACCAGCCGGAAAATGATGCCCGCCGCGAGCATGGAGATCGCCATCGGCATGAAGACGATCAGCTTGAACGCCGTACCCCAGCGGATCCGCTCCGTCAGCACCGCGAAGATCAGCCCTAGTACGGTGGAGACCGTCGGCGCGAACACGACCCAGATCGCATTGTTCTTGACCGCTGTACGGATGGTGTCGTCCGTGAACAGCACCTTGTAGTTGTCGAGTCCGGCGAAGCCCGTACCCGACTGGTCGAAGAACGACCGGTAGACGGAGTACACGATCGGATAGACCACGAGCGCGCCCAGCAGCACCAGCGCGGGCGCCAGGAACAGCGCCGCGATGACCCGGCGGGTGCCGGTCACACTTCTGCGGCTGCGGCTGCGTTTCGGGCCGCCGGCCGGGGCATCGGACGGCATTCTGGGCGAGGGGAGCGACGACTGTCCGGACGGATGCTTGTCGGCGGGGGGCACCGCGTCGGCGCCCCCCGCTGCGGCTGTCGTCATCCCGTCAGCTCTTGTACGCCTTGGCCGCGTCGGACTCCAGCTTGGCTTGAGTCCCCGCGATGTCCTTCGGGTTCTTCAGGAAGTCCTGGAGGGTCTTCCACTCGCCCTTCCCGGGTGTCCCGCCGAAGGACTGCGGGGCCTGGTCGGACATGTCGAACCGGACCGCGTCACCCGCCGAGATCAGCGCCTTCGCCATCGTGCGCTGCACCTCGTTCGGATACGCGGCGGCGTCCAGGGTCTTGTTCGGTGAGATGAACCCGCCCTGTTCGGCCATGATCTTCGCCGCGTCGGTCGAGGCCAGCCAGGTCAGCAGGGCCTGGGCGCCCTTGCCGTCCTTCAGGGCCACCGCCGCGTCGCCCCCCGTCACGACGGGGGACTCGGCGCCGACCGCCGGGAACGGGAACACCTTGGCGTCGGTCCCGATCTTCGCCTTCGTCTGCGCGATGTTGACGGCCACGAAGTCGCCCTCGTAGACCATCGCGGCCTTCGGCTGGTCTCCTCCGGTGAAGGTCTGGGTGACCGAGGCCGGGAACTCCGTCTGCAGCGCGCCGTCGGCGCCGCCCGCGATCAGTGACGGCTTGCCGAAGAGCTGCGCGAGCGTGGTCAGCGCGTCCTTGACGGACGGGTCCGTCCACTTGATCTTGTGCTGGGCCAGCTGGTCGTACTTCTCCGGGCCCGCCTGGGAGAGATAGATGTTCTCGAACCAGTCGGTGAGGGTCCAGCCGTCCGCGCCACCGACCGAGACCGGGGTGACACCCGAGGCGGAGACCGTCTCGGCCGTCGCCAGGAAGTCCTTCCAGGTCTTCGGCTCGGACGCGCCCGCGTTCTCGAACGCCTTGGCGTTGTACCAGATCAGGGACTTGTTGGCGGCCTTGAAGTAGACGCCGTACTGGGTGCCGTCCACCGTGCCGAGGTCCTGCCAGACCTTCGAATAGTTCTTGGCCAGCTGGGCCTTGGCCTCGGCGCCGACCGGCTTGGCCCACTTCTTCTGGGCGGCCTGCTGGATCGCGCCGACCTGCGGGATCATTGCGACGTCCGGCGGCTGGCCGCCCGCGATCTTGGTACCGAGGAAGTTGACGATCGGGTCCTGCGCCGGGACGAAGGTGACCGTCGCCCCCGTGCGGTTCTCGAACTCCTTGAGGACCTTGACGAAGTTGGCCTGCTCGGCTCCGGTCCAGACCGCCGCGACCGAGAGCTTCTCGCCGTCCAGTTTCGGCAGTACGACGCTCGACGAGCTCCCCTTGCCGCCCTCGGAGCTCTTGTCCGACTTGTCTTTTCCGCCGCCGCCGTCGTCACTGCAACCGGTGAGGGCCAGGGCGCCGATGGCGGTGAACACCGCGGCGGCCCTGCTGATCCGAAGGGTTGTGCGCATTGCTTCCCCGTCTCTCACATCGTTGTGTGCGCACAGTCCTACGCCCGGTGTACGGGTGCCGCAATACCGCTTCTCGTGTCAACTCCTTGATCGTGATGGGCTCGTGACGTGATGTCAGTGGATGTCCGGACCCGGCGCCGCTTCAGGGAAGGACGGGCCCGAACGGGGTTATCGGCTCGGCGTTCACCGACCTGGCCGCCCGCTCCAGCGCACTGGCCAGCAGCGCCAGGTCCGTCGGACCGTTGCCCAGCTCGCGGACCGGGCGCCGGGCCGGAGGATCGCCCATCCGCTCCCACTCCAGCGGGACGACGGTGGGGCGCAGGGTCGCCGTACGTGGAATGCGTCCCGTCACCCTGCCGCCCTGGAACGGGGTCACCCGCCCGTCCGGATGCCCCAGCCGGCCACGTCCGGGTGCCGGATCCTCCGGCGACGGCGGGACGACCGGTGCGTCGAGCACGATGCGCAGCCGGGCCCCATGGGCCAGGTCCGTGTCCTCCGTACGGTCCGGGCGGGCGGACGTCGCGACGAGGTGGACGCCGAGCCGTCCGCCGTCCCTGGCCACGGCCTCCAGGGCCCGTACGACCGACCCCGCGGCGGGGCGGCCGGGGCTGCCGAGCGCCGGGGCGACCAGCGCGTCGAAGTCGTCGACCAGGACGACGAGCCGGGGCAGCGGGGAGGGGCCGGGGTCCGTGGACCGTGCTGCGGCGGGCCGCAGCCGGAGCGTCCCGCTCATCGGGGAGTCGAGGTCTCCGCGCTGCTCCGCGGCGCTCGGCGGGCGCTGGCCGACCATCCGCTGCGCCATCTCGTGCCGGTGGTGCCACTCGGTGAAGTCGTACTGGGCGAGCAGTTCGGCGCGCCGTTTCAGTTCGCCGCCCAGCGCCTGCGCGAACTCACGCATCCGTACCGGATCCGAGGCCACCAGGTGTGTGAACGCGTGCGGGAGTTCGGTACACGGGCGCAGGCTCTCACCGCGCTCGCCACCAGCGCCGTCGACCAGGAGTATGCCCAGCCGGTCGGGCCGGGCTGCCGCGGCCAGCGAGGCGGCGACGGCCCGCAGCAGCTCCGTACGTCCGCTGCCGGCCGGTCCCTCGATGAGAAGGTGGGGGCCCTCCTCCGCCAGATCCACACTGACCGCGCCCCGGGGCCCGGCCCCGAGCACCACGACGGGACGCCCGGCGGCCACGGCAGCGGTGCCTTCGGCCCCGGCGGCTGCGGGCATGCCGGTGCCCGTGTCCGCTTCCACGGCGGTACGTGCGGCTGCCGCTCCGCTCCCGGCGCCCCGTGCCGCGACCGGGGGCGTGTTGCCGCGCGGTCCGCTGACCCGGTTCGAGGCCGGCCCGGATCCGGCGGAACGGAGACTGTCGGCCCCCTGGACATCCGCTCCGCCCCAGGTACCGGACGCGGGAACGGTGCGGGAGCTCGGGGTGTCCCCGGGCGGACTGCCGTAGTGCCCGCCGCCGACACGGGAGGTGCCGGGGTACCGGGTGCGCCCGGAGCCACCGGTGTCGTGGGCGTCGTCGCGCACGAGGCCGTAGCCCACGGTGCCGATGTGGGTGGTGGTCTCGCTGCCGGGGTACGGGGTGCGCCCCGAGCCGGGGGCGTACTCGCCCGCGCGGTCCGGCCCCGGTGCGCCACCTGTGCGCTGGGCGCCCACGCGGGGGCCCGCGCTGCGCGGGTACTCCGTACGTCCCGAACCGCGGGCATCCGCGTCGGCCGCATCCATGGCGCCACCGGCGCCCGCCGGCCCGCCCGTCCAGCGGCCCGAACCGCGGACCGTGGCGCCGGGCTGGTCGTCCGCGGTGGAGGCCCAGCGGGCCATCAGGGATGCCGGGGTGGCACGCGCCAGGCCCAGTTCGTCCAGCAGCCGGGCGGTCGGCGGGAGCGCGGCCGACGCGGGCCGGCCGTGGGACGGTGCCGA
>NZ_FMDF01000038.1 GCF_900091955.1 Streptomyces sp. Ncost-T10-10d | reverse complement strand
CAGCCGTCGAAGAACCGGCGCGGGCAATGAGGGGCAATCAGGTCATGCTCCGCAGCCGCACGAGAGCGCCCCGCGACGCTTCGCTGCTCAGTTGAGGTCCGCCCGGCCGACGCCGATTCGATGCCGGCGGGGAAGTCATCCCTTGTACTTGCGTCAGTTCTTCGTCGGCAGGCCCTGTTCGTCCCATCGGCGGCGCGACAGCACGGTCTGACCGTCCTCGGCGGCCACAGCAGGGAACTGCTCAGGCAAAGAAATCCTCCGCGTCAGGGTCGGGTGCACCGATCAGGAATCGGGAGAAAGTATCCGCCGTGTTTTCTCCCAAATAGTACCCGCCTGTGTGGTGGAGGTGGAAGAAGCGTCCCCTCTCGTCGATCAAGAGAATTCCATACTCGGAAGACTCGTAACCAATAGGGAAAAGTTCTGTGCCCAGTCCGAATGCCAGTTCTTGGATGGCTCTCGCATCGCCCTCATATCCGAGGGTCGGGGCCGTGATCCAGGAGATGTCCTGCGCCGTGGGATGGGTAAGGTGCAGCAGGCCGAATGTGTGGATGACGTGCACCGCGGCGGGCATCGGCGTCAGCGCGATGCCTTGCCGCTGGGCATCCTGTACCCGGACTTGAATGAGCTCTTCGGCATGGTCTCCGATGTCGCGGCCTGGCGACCAGCCGTTTGCCGTCAGCCAGTCACGCACTTCGGGTGTGAAACCTTCGGAGCTCATTATCCGTTCCGTTCCGTGAGCCGACGCATCACGAGTGCACGGGACCGCTCCGGACCACTCCGGACTGTCCGGAGCTGCCGGGGGCGTTCGGGCGGCTACGAGTGGAGGTGCTTCTCCGCCTCGGCCTGTTCAATCAGCTCCGGGTAGGAGTCGTCCTCCTCGGGCTGCCCCGACACGTGGTAAAGGGACGCCGACCACGGAATTGGGCACGGCGGTGCGTGGTCCGGGTCCGGGCACAGCAGCCTGGCGATGCGTTCCTCGACCTCTTCGGCCTGCTGCTGAGTGGCGTAGATACCCACCCGCACTTCCCAGATGCTCGGGTTCTCAGACATCGCTCACGTCCCGGATCGGCGGAGAAAAAGGGGGAGGGGAAAAAGCAGAGGGGAAAGGTGCAGAGAAAACAAAAAAGGGGGCGAAACGAATCGCCCCTTGTTGAGGCTATCAGGTGCGCTTGGCGCCGCAGCGGCATTCCTCGCGGCGCGGGGCCCCGGCAGGGCCGGTCAGCGTCCCTGGCCCCGGCCCCGGGGGAACTCTCCGAGGTGAACCGCGCCGTGGACCACCGTGGCCAGCTCCCGCATGTCCTCGGTGAAGGCGTCGACGCGGATCCGGCGTCCGCTGTGCAGCCGGATCTCGCACGTGGAGCCCATGCCGCGAGCATCCGCGAGCGCACGGCCGTCGCCGCCGGAGGCGCTCACCAGCGCCACGTCCTCCCAGGGGATGACGGTGGCGTCGCCCGCCACGCGGTGGGTGAACCCCCGCTCATGGATGTCGAAGGACTGTTCCCGGGTACGGAACGCCTGCACCAGGCGCCAGATCCCCAGCCCCCACCCCACCAGGCCGACCCCGAGCAGCAGCCCCGCCAGCTTCGGGGCCCCATGGACGGTACCCACCGACGCGATCGCCACCGGCAGTCCGACGGCTGTGCCCGCCGCTCCGACCACCAGCCAGATGCCCGCCTGCCGCAGACGTTTCGCGCCGTCGGTGCGGTGCTCCCGGACGAATCCGCCCAACTGTCTGGCCACTTCTGTACGCCTCATCGGGCCCCCTCCCGGATCGTGGACATCTCCCACACTGCCCGCTGCCGGAGGATCCACCCCCATCCGCGGACCGTGAACCCTGCGCGGACCGGCCCGCGGGTCCGTCAGGTTACGCCGGGAACCATCATGGCGGGATGTCAATCATCATGTGTAGTCGATGAGTTGGGGACCGCTTGCGCTCCGGCACGACAACGGCCCCCGCTGCTGGGCGAGGGCCGGTCGTGCGAATGCTGTCGCGTGGCTCAGACGGTGAACTCCCCGCCCTTGGCGGCCGTCACGAACGACGACCAGGCGGCCGACTCGAAGATAAGCGCGGGACCGCCCGGGTTCTTGCTGTCACGTACGGGCACGACGGCGGGGAAGCCGTCGGCCACCTCGACGCACGCACCGCCGTCCGTGTTGCTGTAGCTGGACTTGCGCCAGGCGGCGGCGCTCAGGAAGTCGTCGGAGACCTCGATGCAGTCGCCGCCGTTCGTGTTGCTGTAGCTGCTCTTGCGCCACGTCACGTTGCTCAGGTCGATGGCTCGCACGGCACTTCCTCCAACATCCGCAGGATGAACTTCCGTGACTTGACCGGAGACAGCGCCAGGTCACGGACCGCATCATAGAGGCGCTGCAAGGACTCGACCCTGCTTGTTTCCTCGATGAGTTCACCGCGCACGTCGTTCTCGGTGTAGGCCACTGTGCGGCCGTCCGGCAACCGCAGGAACTTCACAGCGGTGTTCATCAAGCCATGCGGACCGGCGCTGAACGGCAGTACATGGAGGGTGATGTTCGAGCGGTCCGAGGCCTCGACCAGGTGCTCCACCTGCTCTCGCCACGCCTGCGCGTCGCGCAACTGCGTGCGAAGCACCGCCTCGGAGAGGATGATGCGGAACGGTGGTGCGTCGTCCCGCTCCAGCAGCTCCCGCCGCCCTATGCGCGCCTCGACCTGCTGGTTCAGCTCTTCGCCTCTAGTGCCGTCCGCCGCAAGTGCCTCGCGCGCGTATCCACCCGTCTGGAGCAGGCCCGGCGGCGCGCTCACGGCGTAGTGCCACAGGCTCACCGCCTCGGCCTCCAAGGCCATGTACCGGCGGTACTGCTCGCGGAACTGGGTGGGATCGCCGACCGCGAGCTCCCACAGCGTGAGCAGGAGGCCGGGCGTCCCGTAATGCTGGTCGAGCGCCTGCACGACCTCCGGACCGCCGAGGGTCTCCCCGCTCTCCATCTTGCCGAACAACGACCAGTCCCAGCCGAGGACTTCGCCGAGCTTGCGCAGGCTGTCGCCGTTCCGCGAGCGGAGCAACCGCAGCTCCTCGGCGAACCGTTGACGTGGCTGCCGGCTCCGGCCCGTGACCACCCGTCTCGGCGGCATGACGTCCTCCTCCGTGGAAGGTGTGGAACTACCGTCGCGCGGCTGGGAAGTACAGCCCACCGGTGGTGTTCGTTCCTTGTTCCGGGTCCATTCTCGTAATGCCCGGAACACGCACAGTAGTCCAAGCCCCCACATCTCACATCGATGTCGGGCGAACGGAACGGAACCCCATGACGACACGACAGCGAGCGGTGCGGAAGATCAACGAAGCCGAGGAGGCGCGGGACGCGCTCGGTGCGGCGCTTCGGCGGGCAGGTATCCAGCTTCCCGCGCTGGACGTCCGTCCCGTGTCGCGCACCGACGGCGCCGGGTACGCCCTGGTGACCCTCGGCGAGTGCTCCGCGCCCGTGGCCCGCGCGCTGGCGGCGGTCATCGAGAAGGGGGCGGTGCGGTGACCCGGCGCGTGTTCCGCTACGTACCGTTCACCATCGAGCAGGACGCGTCAGCGGAGCCGGAGTACGAGATCCGCTGCGTGTCCGGCGACGAAACCGAGTGCGGCGCGCGGTCCGGCACGTACAGCCATCCGGCACCGGTCGAGGAGTGGCAGCGCCGGCACACGCAGGAGACCCGGCACCGGCGCTACCACCGGCACTTCCGCGACTACGCGGTCATGCGCCCGACGGCCGGGTCGAGTGAGCCGGGTGAGCCGGCCCGGGCGGGCGGAGGTGCGGGGTGAGCTTCGCCCCGGCCGTCGAACGTCCGTGGCGCGATGCGTGGCCGCTCGCCGCGCGGACGGACGACGGCAACGCGTGGGTGACGGGTGACTGCTGGCTGTACTGCCGCCGCGAGGGCGTGCGCGTGCTGTGGATCGGCTCCGTGCGCACGCCCGGCGCGACGGGCGACCTGTACGCGTGCGGCCCGTGCGTCGCGGAGCTCGGCCACATGGTGCGCGTCCAGTCGCACGCCAGGGACGCGCCTGCCGGGACGGAGACCGGGAAGGAGGCCAAGGCCAGGAACAAGGCAGGGAGCACATCCGAGGCGTGCGAGCACCGGCAGATCGAGAAGCGTGACGGCAAGACCCACTGCCGCACCTGCGAGCGACAGCTCTACCTGTGACCGGACGCTGCCAACCGGACGTTCGCCGACCACGTTGAAGCCCTCGTGCCCACCCGATCCGGAACCGACGTGGAACAGGACGCTGCCGGAACCGGAATGGGCAGCTCAGACTGCTGTTCGGTAGGCTCCCGAGTCCCATGCATGAGACCAACCGCTTTTGAATGTACGGAAACCCGGTTGGAGGAATGACCAGTGAAGTACGCACCGCAGTGGCTGACACCCGAGTCCTGGGACGAGGCCGGCATCCTCGGCCTGGACGCGGACGCGGTCGCGTCGGCGGGCGAGTGGCCGCAACCCGTGCTTGAGGCTCTGGAGGTGGCCCGTACCTACGGGCTGCCGAACGAGGTGTACGGGATGTTCTACCCGTCCGAGGAAGGCGCAGCGTTCACCCGGGTGACGGCGAAGGCGGGCGAGGGACCGTACTGGCGACTGGGCCGGCACGAGTCCTCGCACGCCCTGGAGTACGTACTCGACGCGGAGGGGCGGGTCGTGATCCCGGACCCGTCCCTCCTCGAACCCCGCTTCGTCAACAGCTCGCTGCTCGCCTTCCTCGACGCCTTGGCGGCGTGGGACCACCGCAGCGAGCACCTGGACGACTTCGACGAACTGGAGCCGGACGACCCCGAAGAGGAGGACGACCCGGCCGAAGCCGCCCGGGTCGCCTTCGGAATGAAGATCAGGGACGGGCTCCGCGGCCAGGACCCGGCCGCCTTCAGGGACGACGTCGCCACCTGGTGGCAGCGGGTCTACGAGGAGGTCGAGCTCGACGCCATCTGACGCCGGGCACGAGGTTCACCGATGCCCGGAAGGAACCGGGGCCGGGTCACCGGCCCCGGTTCCGTTCTTCGGTGGCCGACCGGGCACCGATGGTGTCGCTCAGCACTCGATGATGTTCACCGCGAGCCCGCCGCGCGCCGTCTCCTTGTACTTCACGCTCATGTCCGCGCCCGTCTCCTTCATGGTCTTGATGACCTTGTCGAGGGAGACCTTGTGGCTGCCGTCGCCGCGCAGCGCCATCTTCGCCGCCGTGACGGCCTTGACCGCGGCCATGCCGTTGCGCTCGATGCACGGGATCTGGACGAGACCGCCGACCGGGTCGCAGGTCAGGCCGAGGTTGTGTTCCATGCCGATCTCGGCGGCGTTCTCGACCTGCTCGGCGGAGCCGCCGAGGACCTCGGCGAGGGCGCCCGCGGCCATGGAGCAGGCGGAGCCGACCTCGCCCTGGCAGCCGACCTCGGCGCCGGAGATGGAGGCGTTCTCCTTGAAGAGCATGCCGATGGCTCCGGCGGCGAGGAGGAAGCGGACGACGCTGTCCTCCTTCTCCGCCTCGGTGGCACCACCGGCCGCGAAGTTCATGTAGTAGTGCAGCACGGCCGGGATGATGCCCGCGGCGCCGTTGGTGGGTGCGGTGACGACGCGCCCGCCCGCCGCGTTCTCCTCATTGACCGCCATGGCGTAGAGCGTGATCCACTCCATCGCATGGGTCTGAGGGTCGCCCTCGGCGCGCAGCTGGCGGGCGGTGTTCGCGGCGCGGCGGCGGACCTTGAGGCCGCCGGGCAGGATGCCCTCGCGGGACATGCCGCGCGCGACGCAGGCCTGCATGACGCGCCAGATGTCCAGCAGACCCGAGCGGATCTCGGTCTCGGTGCGCCAGGCCTTCTCGTTCTCCAGCATCAGCGAGGAGATGGACAGGCCGGTGTCCTTCGAGAGCCGCAGCAGTTCGTCGCCGGTGCGGAAGGGGTGCTTCAGCACGGTGTCGTCGAGGACGATCCGGTCCTCGCCCACCGCGTCCTCGTCGACGACGAAGCCGCCGCCGACGGAGTAGTAGGTCTTCTCCAGGAGGAGGGCACCCTCGTGGTCGAAGGCGAAGATCGTCATGCCGTTGGCGTGGTACGGAAGCGCCTTGCGGCGGTGCAGGACCAGCTGCTCGTCGGCGTCGAAGTCGATCTCGTGCATGCCGAGGAGGTTGATCCGGCCGCTGGTGCGGATCTGCTCCACCCGGTCGTCGGCGGCCTCCACGTCCACGGTGCGGGGCGACTCGCCCTCCAGACCTAGCAGGACGGCCTTGGGGGTGCCGTGGCCGTGACCGGTGGCCCCGAGCGAGCCGTACAGCTCGGCGCGTATGGAGGCGGTGTGGGCGATGAGGCCCTCGTTCTTCAGCCGGCGCGCGAACATCCGGGCGGCGCGCATCGGGCCGACCGTATGGGAGCTGGACGGGCCGATGCCGATCGAGAACAGGTCGAAGACCGAGATGGCCACGGGGGGACTCCTAAGGGTTGGTAGACGCCGTTGTCTGCCGGGTGATGCGGTACGGGCCGACCGGCCCGAAGAGCAGCGGGGACAAGGGATGGGGCACCGCGCCCACTGTCCAGTGTGCGCGGTGCCCCGCCCGAAACGTGACGAACTGTGTCCCGGATTACTCCGGGACACCTGTGACCCGGGCTACTTCAGGCCGGGATACAGCGGGAACTTCTCGGCCAGCGCGACGACGCGGGCCTTCAGGGAGTCCGCGTCGTAGGACGGCTTGAGCGCCGACGCGATGATCTCCGCGACCTCGGTGAAGTCCTCGGCCTGGAAACCGCGGGTGGCCAGGGCCGGCGTACCGATCCGCAGACCCGAGGTGACCATCGGCGGCCGCGGGTCGTTCGGGATGGCGTTCCGGTTGACCGTGATGCCCAGCTCGTGCAGCCGGTCCTCGGCCTGCTGGCCGTCCAGCTCGGAGTTGCGCAGGTCGACGAGGACCAGGTGGACGTCCGTACCGCCGGACAGCACGGAGACGCCGACCTCGGTGACGTCCGGCTGGACCAGGCGCTCGGCGAGGATGCGGGCGCCGTCCAGGGTGCGCTGCTGGCGCTCCTTGAACTCCTCGGTCGCCGCGACCTTGAACGAGACCGCCTTGGCCGCGATCACGTGCTCCAGCGGACCACCCTGCTGGCCCGGGAAGACCGCGGAGTTGATCTTCTTGGCGAGCTCCTGCGTCGACAGGATGACGCCACCGCGCGGACCGCCGAGGGTCTTGTGCGTGGTGGTCGTGACGACATGGGCGTGCGGCACCGGGTTGGGGTGCAGACCCGCGGCCACCAGGCCGGCGAAGTGCGCCATGTCGACCATCAGGTACGCGCCGACCTCGTCCGCGATGCGACGGAAGGCGGGGAAGTCCAGCTGACGCGGGTACGCGGACCAGCCGGCGACGATCAGCTTCGGCTTGGACTCCTTGGCCAGACGCTCGACCTCGGCCATGTCCACGACGCCGGTCTCGTCGACGTGGTACGGGACCACGTTGTAGAGCTTGCCGGAGAAGTTGATCTTCATGCCGTGGGTCAGGTGGCCGCCGTGGGCCAGGTTCAGGCCCATGATCGTGTCGCCCGGCTTCAGCAGCGCGAACATCGCGGCGGCGTTGGCCTGCGCACCGGAGTGCGGCTGGACGTTCGCGGCCTCGGCGCCGAACAGCGCCTTGATGCGGTCGATGGCGATCTGCTCGACGACGTCGACGTGCTCACAGCCGCCGTAGTAGCGGCGGCCGGGGTAGCCCTCGGCGTACTTGTTGGTGAGGACGGAGCCCTGGGCCTCCATGACCGCGACCGGAGCGAAGTTCTCCGAGGCGATCATTTCGAGGGTGGACTGCTGACGGTGGAGCTCGGCGTCGACAGCGGCGGCGACGTCCGGGTCCAGCTCGTGGAGGGAGGAGTTGAGAAGCGACATCAGGTGGTCCCTTGGGGTCTCAGTTGCCGGAGAACTCGGTGTACTCGTCGGCGGAGAGCAGGTCCTCCGGCTCCTCCGCGACGCGTACCTTGAACAGCCAGCCGCCCTCGAAGGGAGCGGAGTTCACCAGCGACGGGTCGTCCACGACGTCCTGGTTCGCCTCGGTGACCTCGCCGGTCACCGGGGAGTACAGGTCGCTCACCGACTTGGTCGACTCCAGCTCGCCGCAGGTCTCGCCCGCGGTCACCGTGTCACCGACCTCGGGGAGCTGGGCGTAGACGACATCGCCGAGCGCGTTGGCCGCGTACTCGGTGATACCGATCGTGGCCACACCGTCCTCGACGGCCGACAGCCACTCGTGCTCCTTGCTGTAACGCAGCTGCTGGGGGTTGCTCATGACCTGAATTCTCCTGTACGCGGGGGAGTGCTGATGAACGGTGGTCTTACGGTGTGAGACGCGACTGCGTCACTTCCGAGGTGCGCGGACGTCACTTCTGACGCTTGTAGAACGGCAGCGCCACGACCTCGTACGGCTCGTGGCTGCCCCGGATGTCCACTCCGACGCCCGTGGTACCGGGCGTGGCGTGCGCGGCGTCCACGTACGCGATGGCGATCGGCTTGCCCAGGGTGGGCGACGGGGCGCCCGAGGTGACCTCGCCGATGACCTGGCCCCCGGCGACGACGGGGTAGCCGGCGCGCGGCACCCGGCGGCCCTCGGCGATCAGGCCGACGAGCTTGCGCGGCGGGGCGGTCTCGGCGCGCTCGGCGGCGGCCTCCAGGGCCTTGCGGCCGACGAAGTCGCTCTCCTTCTCGAACTTCACGACCCGGCCGAGACCGGCGTCGAACGGGGTCAGCTCGGTGGTCAGCTCGTGCCCGTACAGCGGCATGCCGGCCTCCAGGCGCAGCGTGTCGCGGCAGGACAGACCGCACGGGATCAGGCCGCGGGAGGCGCCCGCCGCCGTGAGGGCCTGCCAGAGCTGCTCGGCGTGCTCGGGGGCGACGAACAGCTCGAAGCCGTCCTCGCCGGTGTAGCCGGTACGGGCGATGAGGGCGGGGACACCGGCGACCGTGCCGGGCAGACCGGCGTAGTACTTCAGTCCGTCCAGGTCGGCATCGGTGACGGAGGCCAGGATGGCGGGGGACTCGGGGCCCTGGACGGCGAGCAGCGCGTACGCGTCGCGGTCGTCACGCACCTCGGCGTCGAAGCCGTCGGCCCGCGCGGTCAGCGCGTCCAGCACGATCTGGGCGTTCCCGGCGTTGGCGACGACCATGTACTCGGTGTCACCCAGGCGGTAGACGATGAGGTCGTCCAGGATCCCGCCGTCCTCGGCGCAGATCATCGTGTAGCGGGCGCGGCCCACGGCGACGGTGCCGATGTTGCCGACCAGAGCGAAGTTCAGGAAGGCCGCGGCCGCGGGGCCGGTGACGGTGATCTCGCCCATGTGCGACAGGTCGAAGAGGCCGGCCCTGGTGCGCACCGCGTTGTGCTCGTCGCGCTCGCTGGCGTACCGCAGGGGCATGTCCCAGCCCGCGAAGTCGGTCATGGTCGCGCCCAGCGAACGGTGCAGGGCATCGAGGGCGGTGAGACGGGGGGCGGTGCTCATGGATATGGCTCCCAGGGCATGACGACGAGGACAATCCCTCCCCATCTGTCATCGGAACCTGAGAGGTTCGCCGAGAGCCCCTGAAGGGTTCGGCTTGCACCTTGGGTGGAGCCGCAGAGCGGCCCGCTTTTCAGATCTGCCTCATCCACGCGGTACGGGGCCTGAGAGATTCAAGGGAGGAACTTGCTCCTTCGGCGCCCGGCACATGCAGTGACCGGAACTCTCCCGCGCGGATTCAAGCGGCCTTTATGCAGTTGGCCGGGTCATCATCGCATGCATCGCACTGGAGTGGAGCCCCGGTCCCTCATGGGAAATCAGCGGCGTGGACGGTTGTGTCGCATTACCTTTTCTTTACACTTCATGGGCATACGTGGGTGACCCGACAGGGGGAGGGCGATGACGTTGCAGCGGTACGCGACGACCGCGGGGGTCGCGCACGGCGCGATGCCCGCACAGCCGGGGGCTCCGGCCACGGAGACGCTCGGCACGCACGCGCCAGTCGTACGGGATCTGCGGGAGCGGGCCGGGCGCAGCCCGCACAGCCTGCACTTCGCGGCAGGCGACGTGGTGGTGGTCTCCGGGCTGCCCGGCAGCGGCAAATCGACGCTCATCCGGCGGGCGGTCACCACGGCCCGTGCCATCGACTCCCAGGACACCCGGGACCGCTGGGCGCGGCTGATGCCCCGTTTACTCCCGTACGCCCTCTACCGCCCCCTCGTCCGCGTCGCCCACTACTGGGGACTGTGGCGGGCGCTGCGTTCCGGCGAGTCCGTCGTCGTCCACGACTGCGGAACCCAGGCGTGGGTACGCGGCTGGCTGGCCCGTGACGCGCGGCGCCGGGCCCGCGTCCTCCACCTCGTCCTGCTCGACGTCACACCGCAGACGGCGAGGGAGGGCCAGCGGGAGCGCGGACGCGGCGTCTCCGGATACGCGTTCGCCCGGCACCGCAGGGCGGTGGGAAGGCTGCTGCGGAACACCGAGACCGGCCTGCTGCCGCCCGGATGTGTCTCGGCGGTGCTGCTGGACCGGGAAGCGGCGGGGAAACTGGGCCGGATCGCGTTCGCGGACGCATAGGGCTTGGGGGGTGAGGGGCCGGAGGGCCTGGCGGCCGGACGTTAATCTTCTGCCGGAAGGCTCGGGCAAGAAGGGGAAGCAGTGGACATTCCGGCACAGGTCCAGTCCCATCCGCAGAGCGGATGGCCGGCCAATGAGCTCGAAGAAGTTCTGATGGCCTCGGTGGGCAGCCCGGAGGCGGGCGGACGGCTCGTCGAGGTGCTCGGGCGCAGCCACGTCTGGGTGCCCCTGCCCAACGGCGGCGGACCCGACTCCCCCGACCTGGACCTGCCCACGCTGGAGATCGAGGGCGCTCCGTACGTTCCCGTGTTCAGCTCCGAACAGCAGTTCCTCAGCTGCGTCGGTACCCAGATGTCCTTCACCGTCGCGCCCGCCCGCGAGTTCGCCCGCGGCCTGCCCCCGCAGCTCGGCATCGCCGTGAACCCGGGCGGCGCCGTCGGGATGCCGCTGCCGCCGCCCGCCGTGGCCGAGCTCTGCCGCGCCGGACGCACCCCGCTGGACGGGCCGGCCAGCGGAGGCCGGGTCCGGCTGTACGAGCCGGCCTGGCAGGAGGAGCCCGTCGACTTCCTCTCCGCGGCGGCCGGTGAGTTCGAGGAGAGCGGTGTCGTGCTCACCGCCCGCCGGGTGCTGGCCAGCATCGAGGGCGGCGAGCCCGTCCTCTTCATCGGTGTCGAGTTCTCCACCTGGGAGGGTGCCGGGCGCAACGCCCCGATGGACGCCCTCGGCCGTGCGCTCGGCCGGGTCGAGGTGCCCTGGCCGGTCAATCTGGTCCTGCTCGATGTGGCGCAGGACCCGGTCGGCGACTGGATGCGGGAGAAGGTCCTGCCGTTCTACCGGCGCGCGGGCCACTAGCGCCCGGCGCGGCGCCCGCGGACGCCTTCGGAGCGGATCACCGCGTCGGCCCGAGGCGTCAAGTCGGTGTCAGGACCGGCGCATAAGCTGGTTTGATGGCTGGTGCCACGGCACCATGCCGCACCCGTGTGCCCCGGGAGCGGCGGGCCGACACAGTGGATCGAAGAGGGGCGGGACCAGGTGAGTGCGTCAGGCACCGCGGCGGCCGGGCAGGTCGAGCACATGCTGCGCCAAGTGACGCCCGGGCGCTACGACGCGTACGAGGCACTGCTGCAGGCCCTCGCGAACGGCCGGATCTGGATGCTCCTCTGGCACGGCCAGGCGGGCTCGCCCGACGCCCAGTACGGGAACATGGAGGTCGACGGCCTCGGCTACGCGCCCTGTGTGACCTCCGCCCAGGAGCTCTCGGCCAGCGGCTGGAACCGGGCCCATGAACTGGTCGGTGGCCGCGACATCGCCCGCGCCCTCTTCCCCGACCGCTGGGGCATCTGGCTCAACCCGCACGCCCCGGGCGGCGGCGTAGGCATCCCCTGGCTGGATCTGCGCCGGATCGCCACCGGCCTCGACCGGATGCCCGCCGGCCCGCTCCGGCTCACCGAGCCGGCCATCGAGATCCCGCAGTTCTACGCCCTGCTCTCGCAGAACGCCCATCACACCCCCGCGATCCGCTCGCTGCGCCGCGCGTGGGTGCAGCCTGCGCTCGGCGTCCCGTATCTGGCCATCGGTCTCGATCTCTACGACACGGGCCAGAGCTCGGTCGACGCGGTGCGCGCGATGATGCAGCAGTCGATCGGCGCGGTCCCGGAGGGGCTGCCCGTCTCCACCGTCGCGATGTCCGACGAGTACGACCCGGTCGCGATGTGGCTGCTTGCCAACTCCCGTCCGTTCTACGACCGCGAGGCCCACGCACCGGCGGCCCCGGTGGCGGGCTACGGCTATCCGCCGCCGCAGGGCGCGTACTGATCCTGCCGGTAGCGGAGTCGCAGCTCCCCGGCACCCGAAATGTCGCTGTACGCACCGGACTTCCGGAATGCGGCCGCCCGCTCCCGTCCATGCCCGGGTGAACCGGCACGTCGCCCGGACCCTCGCCGCGGGCCGGCACTCCCCATGTCCGAGATTTCCCTGCTGGGGGTGTCTGATGGTGAAAGCGACGCGATTCTGCGCGCGTGTCCCCTTCCGCCTCAACTGACCTGTGTTCGAGGGGCGTTCACATGCGTCCGGATAACGGAACACCCCTGACCGCATCACGGTTAGGCATCCATTCGCCTGACGCTATGGCTACCTCGCGCGACGGCAATGAAGACTCCCGCAGCAAGGGCGTCTTGCCGCCTCTGCGTACGACTGACTGATCGCGCCGCCACAGCGGCCAGTTCGGCCCGGCCACCGCCGGTTGAGAGGGGTCCTTGCCACGATGACGGCACCACTGCACGAGCCGACCACGGAAGCGGACCCGATCGCGACCAGCGGTCCCGCAGTCGACTCCGGGGTGAAGAAGGTCGAGGGGCGTTCCCTCAAGCAGATTGCCTGGAACCGCCTCAAGCAGGACAAGGTCGCTCTGACGGGTGGCATCGTTGTCCTCGTCCTGATCGTGGTGGCCGTCTTCGCGCCCCTGATCGTGGGTCTGCTGGGACACCCGCCGAACGATTTCCACCAGGACAAGCTCGATCCGCTGACCAATCTCCCCACGGGATCTTTGGGCGGCGTGAGCGGCGACTTCCTCTTCGGCGTCGAGCCCAACAAGGGGCGCGACGTCTTCAGCCGGATCGTCTACGGCGCCAGGATCTCGCTGCTCGTGGCGTTCCTGGCGGCCCTGGTCGCCGTCGCGCTCGGCACGCTCTTCGGGATCATCGCCGGCTACTTCGGCGGCTGGGTGGACGCGGTGATCAGCCGGGTGATGGACGTGCTGCTGTCCTTCCCGCAGCTCCTCTTCATCATCTCCCTCGTCTCGGTCCTCCCCGACGACCTGCTCGGCCTCACCGGCAGCGGCGTGCGCATCGCCGTACTCGTCGCCGTCATCGGCTTCTTCGGCTGGCCGTACGTGGGACGCATCGTTCGCGGCCAGACGCTTTCGCTGCGTGAACGCGAGTACGTGGAAGCGGCGCGCAGTCTCGGCGGCGGGCGGGTGCACATCCTCTTCCGTGAGCTGCTGCCGAACCTGGTGGCGCCGATCACCGTCTACGCGACGCTCATGATCCCCACCAACATCCTGACCGAAGCGGCCCTCAGCTTCCTCGGCGCCGGTGTGCGGCCGCCCACGGCCTCTTGGGGCGGAATGCTGCGGGACGCCCTGGAGACGTACGAGCACGACCCGATGTTCATGGTCTTCCCCGGCGTGACGATCTTCATCACCGTACTGGCCTTCAACCTCTTCGGGGACGGGCTGCGCGACGCACTGGATCCCAAGGGGACCCGATAACCCACGACTTGCCCCTGCCGCACTGTCAGGTGGCTCTTCCCATGGTTCTCCGGCAAGCAATGGCCTGGGACCGCGATCTCGGAGGTTGCGAGAAAATGTCCACAGTTACCTCGAAACGACGGCTCACCGCTGGTGCGGCCCTCGTGGTCGCGGCGCTGATGACCACCACGGCGTGCGGCGGCGGCGGCGACGACGGCGGCAGCGGCGGCAAGGCGAAGGGCGCCGGCTTCAACGCGGCGTTCAACAAGGTCGCCAACGCGTCCACCAAGAAGGGTGGAACGCTGAAGATGGTCGGCAAGCAGGACCTCGACTCCGCCGACCCCCAGCGTGCCTACTACGGCATGGCCTGGGACTTCATGCGCTTCTACACCCGCCAGCTGGTCACGTACGACACCAAGCCGGGCGCCGCCTCCACCAAGCTCGTCGGTGACCTCGCCACCGGCCCCGGTGTGATCTCGGACGGCGGCAAGACGTACACGTACAAGCTGCGTCCCGGCATCACCTGGGAGGACGGCTCGCCGGTGACGTCCAAGGACGTCAAGTACGGCATCGAGCGCATCTGGGCGACGGACACCATCACCGGTGGCCCGCAGTACCTGAAGCAGACGCTGGACCCCAAGGGCGAGTACAAGGGCCCCTACAAGGACTCGTCCCCGGACAAGCTCGGCCTGAAGGCGATCGAGACGCCCGACGACAGCACCGTCATCTTCAAGCTGCCCAAGCCCAACGGTGACTTCGAGCAGTTCCTCGCCATGCCGTCCGGCACGCCCGTGAAGGCGTCGCAGGACACCAAGGCGAAGTACACCCAGCGGCCGTTCTCCTCGGGCCCGTACAAGTTCGAGACGTACAAGCCGGGCAAGAGCATCGTCCTCGTGCGCAACGACAAGTGGGACAAGTCCTCGGACCCGGTCCGTGCCGCGCTCCCGGACAAGGTCACCGTCACGATCTCCGCCAACCTGGAGGAGAACGACAAGAAGCTGATGGAGGGCGACTACGACGTCGACCTCAACGGCACCGGCATGACCCAGTCCGGCCGCGTCACCGCCGTCCAGGACCACAAGGACAGCGTCGACAACATGCAGACGTCCTTCGTCCGCTACGTCGCGCTCGTCCACACGGCGAAGCCGCTGGACGACGTCCACTGCCGCAAGGCCGTCTTCTACGCCACGGACTTCGCGGCCCTGCAGCAGACCCGCGGTGGCGAGATCGCCGGTGGCGCGATCGCCAACAGCACCCTGCCGGCCTCCATCAAGGGCCACAGCGACTACGACCCGTACGGTGTCCTCGCCCGCAAGGGCAAGCCGGACGAGGCCAAGGCCAAGGACGAGCTGAAGCAGTGCGGCCAGCCGAACGGCTTCTCCACCAAGCTCACCGCCCGTAACAACAACCCGGGCGAGGTCGACGTCGCCGAGGCGCTCCAGGCGCAGCTCGGCAAGGTCGGCATCAAGATCGAGGTCGACCCGATCGACGGCGCCGAGGCGTCCAGCATCACCGGTTCGCCGTCCGTCGTGAAGAAGCGCGGCTACGGCATGACGATGAGCGGCTGGGGCCCGGACTTCCCGTCCGGCCAGGGCTTCGGTCAGCCGCTGTGGGACAGCCGGTTCCTCGCGGAGACCGGTAACTACAACGAGTCGCAGATCAAGGACCCGCAGATCGACAAGCTCTTCGACGACGCGATCGCGGAGACCGACGCGGACAAGGCCGGCGAGATCTACAAGGCTCTCGACAAGCGGATCCTCGACCAGGCCGACTGGATGCCCTTCATCTACGAGAAGAACATCACCTGGCGCGGCAAGCGGCTGACCAACGCCTACATGTCCGACGCCTACAACGGCCGTTACGACTACGTCTCGCTCGGCGTCGTCAAGTAGCCGCTGTAGTCAACAGCATTCGCAGTCAACCCGGTTGACTGCCCCACCGCCGCCGAAACCCGCCAGTCCGAAGGGCAGGTGATGGCCGTGGCGGTGGCCGGGAGCCCCCACAAGGGGTTCCCGGCCACCGCCGGGCCGCGCACAGTGCTTGCTTATCTCATCCGGCGCCTGTTCGCCGTAGTCATCATGGTGCTCGTCGTACTGTTCGCGACCTTCACCATCTTCTTCATGCTGCCCAAGTGGGCGGGTCAGGACGTCGCCGTCCTCTTCGCCGGCAAGGCCACGGGTGCCGAGCAGCTCGCGGGCATCCGGATCAAACTGGGTCTCGACGACCCCCTTCTTGTCCAGTTCTGGGACTTCGTCAAGGGCATCCCGATGGGGCGCGACTACGCGAACGGTGACGACGTCACCCACTGCGCCGCACCCTGCTTCGGCTACTCCTTCCGCACGGAGGTACCGGTCTGGAGCACCCTCAAGGACGCCCTGCCCGTCACCGGTGCGCTCGCCGCCGGTGCCTGCGTCCTGTGGCTCCTCGGCGGTGTCGCCACCGGTGTCGTCTCCGCGCTCCGGCGCGGCAGCATCTGGGACCGTGCCGCGATGACCACCGCCCTCGCCGGCGTCTCCCTGCCGATCTTCTTCACCGGCATGGTCGCGATGGGCCTGTTCGTGCACAACTTCGGCTGGGTGCACATCGCCGACAACCTCTCCACGGACGACAGCATCGGCACCTGGTTCCAGACACTGATCCTGCCGTGGATCGTGCTCGCCTTCCTGAACGCCGCGATGTATGCCCGGCTCACCAGAGCCACCATGCTCGAAGTGCTCGGCGAGGACTACATCCGCACCGCCCGCTCCAAGGGTCTGGGCGAGGGTACCGTCATCACCCGGCACGCCCTGCGTTCCGCGATGACGCCGATCCTCACCGTCTTCGGCCTCGACATCGGCGTGCTCCTCGGTGGCGCCGTCCTCACCGAGTCCACGTTCAACCTGCCGGGGCTCGGGCTCGCGGCGGTCCAGGCCATCAGTAACAAGGACCTGCCCGTGATCCTCGGCGTCACACTGTTCGCGGCTCTCGCGATCGCCGTCGCCAACCTCGTCGTCGATATTCTGTACGCCGTCATCGACCCGCGAGTGAGGCTGGGATGACCGAACTGCACAAGAGCGGTGCCGCGCTGGGCGAACCTGCCTCGGCCGGCTCGCCCGCTCCCACCGCCTTCCTCGAAGTGCGCGACCTCAAGGTGCACTTCCCGACCGACGACGGTCTGGTCAAGTCCGTCGACGGGCTCAACTTCCAGCTGGAGAAGGGCAAGACCCTCGGCATCGTCGGCGAGTCCGGCTCCGGCAAGTCCGTCACCTCGCTGGGCATCATGGGCCTGCACACCGCCGGCCAGTACGGCAAGCGCAAGGCACAGGTCTCCGGCGAGATCTGGCTGGACGGCAAGGAACTGCTGTCCGCGGACCCGGACGAGGTGCGCAAGCTGCGCGGCCGCGACATGGCCATGATCTTCCAGGACCCGCTGTCCGCGCTGCACCCGTACTACACGATCGGCAAGCAGATCGTGGAGGCGTACCGGGTCCATCACGACGTGGACAAGAAGACCGCCCGCAAGCGTGCGATCGAGATGCTCGACCGGGTCGGCATCCCGCAGCCCGACAAGCGCGTCGACAGCTACCCGCACGAGTTCTCCGGCGGAATGCGCCAGCGCGCGATGATCGCCATGTCGCTGGTCAACAACCCCGAGCTGCTGATCGCCGACGAGCCGACGACCGCGCTGGACGTGACCGTCCAGGCGCAGATCCTCGACCTGATCCGGGACCTGCAGAAGGAGTTCGGCTCCGCGGTCATCATCATCACCCACGACCTGGGCGTCGTGGCCGAGCTCGCCGACGACATCCTGGTGATGTACGGCGGGCGCTGCGTCGAGCGCGGACCGGCCGAGAAGGTGTTCTATGAGCCCCGGCACCCCTACACCTGGGGTCTGCTGGGCTCGATGCCGCGCCTCGACCGCGACCAGACCGACCGGCTCATCCCGGTCAAGGGTTCCCCGCCGTCGCTCATCAACATCCCGTCGGGCTGCGCCTTCAACCCGCGCTGCCCGTACGCGGATGTACCCAAGGACGACGTGACCCGCACCGTACGGCCCGAGCTGCAGGAGGTGGGCAGCCGGCACTGGGCGGCCTGCCACATGTCGCAGGAGCAGCGGGAGCGTATCTGGACCGAAGAGATTGCGCCCAAGCTGTGAGCGAGGACAAGGCCGTGACGAGCGAGGACAAGGGCGTGGACGTTCCGGCGCAGAGGTCCGCCGGGAACGGCGCGGCGGTCAAGGACGCAGCCTCCCGCGAGGTGCTGCTCAAGGTGACCGGGCTGCAGAAGCACTTCCCCCTCAAGAAGGGGCTGCTGCAGCGCAGTGCCGGTGCCGTGAAGGCCGTCGACGGGATCGACTTCGAGGTGCGCTCGGGCGAGACCCTGGGCGTCGTCGGGGAGTCCGGCTGCGGAAAGTCGACGATGGGCCGGCTGATCACCCGGCTGCTCGAACCCACCGCGGGGAAGATCGAGTTCGAGGGGAGGGACATCACGCACCTCGGCGTCGGCGCAATGCGCCCGATGCGCCGCGACATGCAGATGATCTTCCAGGACCCGTACTCCTCGCTGAACCCCCGGCACACGATCGGCACGATCGTGGGTGCCCCCTTCAAGCTGCAGGGCGTCACGCCCGAGGGCGGCGTCAAGAAGGAGGTGCAGCGGCTGCTGGAGGTCGTGGGCCTCAACCCGGAGCACTACAACCGCTACCCGCACGAGTTCTCCGGCGGTCAGCGCCAGCGCATCGGGATCGCCCGCGCGCTCGCGCTCAACCCCAAGCTGGTCGTGGCGGACGAGCCGGTGTCGGCGCTGGACGTCTCGATCCAGGCACAGGTCGTGAACCTGCTCGACGACCTCCAGGCCGAGCTCGGCCTGACGTACGTGATCATCGCCCATGACCTCTCGGTCGTACGGCACGTGTCGGACCGGATCGCGGTGATGTACCTCGGCAAGATCGTGGAGCTGGCGGACCGCGAGTCGCTCTACAAGGCGCCGATGCACCCGTACACCAAGGCGCTGCTCTCGGCGGTCCCGATCCCGGACCCGAAGCGCCGTTCGGCCAAGAGCGAGCGCATCCTGCTGAAGGGCGACGTGCCGTCGCCGATCTCGCCGCCCAGCGGCTGCCGCTTCCACACCCGGTGCTGGAAGGCGACGGAGATCTGCAAGACGCAGGAACCGCCGCTGGTCGCGCTGAAGACCGGGCACCAGGTGGCCTGCCACCACCCGGAGAACGCGCCCGACCAGGTGCCCGGCGAGACGGTGACGGCGGCGGCGCGCGAGGCGATCGAGATCGTCACGGTGCAGAAGCCGGAGGCCGACGAGACCGCCGCGGACGACGGCGCCGCATCGTCCGATACGCCGGAGGACAGCCCGAAGGAGTAGTACCGGCACAATTGCCCGGTGCTCAACGAACTGTTCACGCCCTCCGTCCAGCATGCGCTCGACATCGTCGGAATCTTCGTCTTCGCGATCTCCGGCGCTCTGCTCGCCGTACGCAAGAACTTCGATGTCTTCGGCATCGCGGTACTCGCCGAGGTGACCGCGCTGGGCGGGGGGCTGTTCCGTGACATCGTCATCGGGGCGGTCCCGCCCGCGGCGTTCACGGATCTCGGCTACTTCATCACTCCGCTCCTCGCCGCCGGCCTGGTGTTCTTCCTGCATCCGCACGTCGAACGGATCCAGGTGGGCGTCAATGTCTTCGACGCGGCCGGCCTCGGGCTGTTCTGCGTCACGGGCACGGTCAAGGCGTACGACTACGGTCTCGGCCTCACCGCGTCGGCGGCCCTGGGGCTGGCCACCGCGGTCGGCGGCGGTGTGCTGCGCGACGTACTGGCCAACGAGGTGCCTTCGCTGCTGCGCTGGGACCGGGACCTGTACGCGGTGCCCGCGATGGTCGGCGCCACCATCATCGTGCTGTGCATCCGCTTCGGCACGCTCAATGCGTTCACCAGCGGCACCGCGGTCATCATGGCCTTCGTACTGCGGCTGCTGGCGATGCGCTACCACTGGCGGGCCCCGCGCGCCTACAACCGGCGGTCGGCGTCGGCCGAGGAGGGCCCCGCAGCCGCCTGACGCGACTTCGCGCCGCCCACGCACGGGAGGAATGCCGGAAAGGGCTCCGCACCGTGCGCCGACATCTTCCGGGCACTTAAAAGCTACCGCTTAGTAATACAATCGGTGTACGGTGCATCGCATGGCACAGGCAGCAGCGCAGACGGCTCAGGCCGCGCAGGTATCCATCGGGAACAGCGAGTTCGACCGCGACACCGCCGTCACCCGTCGCGAGGAAGGCGTCTACGACGCCGAGCTCTCCGCCGGCTGGACGATCATCCACGCCGTCAACGGCGGCTATCTGCTGGCCATGCTCGGCCGTGCGCTCGGTGAGGCCCTGCCGCACCCGGACCCCTTCTCGGTCTCCGCGCACTACCTCACCGCATCCGTCCCGGGCCCCGCGGTGATCCGCACCCAGACGGTCCGAACCGGCCGCACCCTCTCCACCGGCCAGGCCTCCCTCTTCCAGTACGCGGAGGACGGCACCGAGGTGGAGCGCATCCGCGTCATCGCCACCTACGGCGATCTGGACGCGCTGTCCGACGAGGTACGCACATCGGCGAAGCCGCCGGCCATCCCGCCGCCGGCGCACTGCCTCGGCCCGGGCGACGGCCCGGCCCCGATCCCCGGCAGCTCCGCCATCACGGAGCGGCTCGACATCAAGCTCGACCCGGCGACGATCGGCTGGGCCGTCGGCGCTCCCTCCGGCAAGGGTGAGATGCGCGGCTGGTTCGGTCTCGCGGACGGCCGCGACGCCGACCCGCTCTCGCTCCTGCTCACCGTCGACGCACTGCCGCCCACCTCGTTCGAGCTGGGCCTCAAGGGCTGGACGCCGACCATCGAACTCACCACCCACATCCGCTGCCGCCCCGCCCCCGGCCCGCTGCGCGTCTCCATCACCACCCGCAACCTCGCGGGCGGCTTCCTGGAGGAGGACGCGGACGTCTGGGACAGTGCGGACCGGCTGGTGGCCCAGTCCCGCCAACTGGCGCGGGCACCGCGCGCATAGCCGCACGGGAGCGGCGGGCGGGGCGCGGGCCAGGGGGGAAGCTGGTGGAGTGAAATCCGACCGGCTGCTCTCGATCCTCCTGCTGCTCCAGACTCGCGGCCTCGTGCCCGCCACCGAGCTCGCCGAGCGCCTCGAAGTCTCCGTACGCACCATCTACCGCGACATCGAGGCGCTCTCCGCCTCCGGCGTCCCCGTCTACGCCGAGCGGGGGCGGCGCGGCGGTCTCACGCTGCTGCCGGGATTCCGTACGGACGTCACCGGGCTCACCACCGACGAGGCGCGCGCCCTCTTCGTTCTCGCCGCTCAGGGCGCCCATGCCGCGCTCGGCCTCGACGTGGCGCTCGGGTCCGCGCTGCGCAAGGTGATGGCGGCACTGCCCGCACCGCACCGACCCGCCGCCGAGCTGACCAGCCGAAGGATCCTGGTCGACCCGGTGCGCTGGATGAGCGGCCCGCAACCGGTCGTCGATGTCGCCGAACTGCACGACGCCGTGTTCACCGACCGGCGGTTGCGGCTGAGCTACCGGCACAGCGGCACGCAGACCCCACGCGCCTACCTCGTCGATCCGTACGGCCTCGTCGTGAAAGCGGGCGTCTGGTACCTGGTCGCGGACCGTGACGGTGTGCCCCGGCTGTTCCGGGTGGACCGGGTGCAGCGGGCCGCTCTCACCGACGATCCCGTTGTGCGCCGGCCGGGGGTGGAACTGGCCGATCTGTGGGACGCACTGCGCAAGCGGGTCGAGGAGCGGCCCGATGGCGTACGGCTGCGGGTTCGCGTGCACCGTTCCCGGCTCGATCTGTTCGTACGCCTCCACGCCGGGGCGCTGACCGGGGAACCGTGGCCCGAGGAGCAGGAGGAGCGGGCGTCGGCCGAGGGGCAAGGGGAGTGGGTGCGGGCCGAGGGGCAAGGGGATTGGGCGTCGGCCGAGGAGCAAGGGGATTGGGTGCGGGCCGAGTTGGCCGTGGACTCGGTGGAGTGGGCCCGCTCCCTGCTCTCCTTCGGCCCGAACCTCGAAGTGCTCTCGCCGCCGGAGGCGCGGACCGTTCTCGCCCGTCACGCGGCGGCGGTCGTGGCACTGTACGGGGAGGCGGGTGCGGAGCCGGGTGCGGAGGGCGGGTGAGGCCTTGCGGAATCCCTACGGGTGAGGCTTTGCGGACTCCTGGTGGGCGTCCGTGCCGTCCAGCCAATGGCGTCTGCCGAGGGTGACCAGTCTCAACCGGCGGCGGGCCACCCCGGCCACCTGCTGCTCGCCGTCCGGCCCCGCATCCAGCAGCGCCGAGGCTGTGATCACCATCCCTCTCTTCGGAGGGAATCCCCGCCTTCAGGCGGGGAGGGAATCCGATCTCGGGACTGCTCTAACTCTCAGGCTGGAGCGGACGTTTTTGCTGCTCGATGTACTGCTTGACGATATCCAGCGGTGCGCCACCGCAGGAACCGGCGAAGTAGGAGCCCGACCAGAAACGGCCGTGCATGATGAAGCGGTTGACACGGCCGGTGAACTCTTGTCGCAGGTAGCGGGAGGACACGCCCTTGAGCGAGTTCACCAGGGCCGACAGGGCGACCTTCGGCGGGTAGTGCACCAGGAGGTGCACGTGATCCTCTTCGCCGTTGAACTCGATCAGCTCCGCGCCGAAGTCCGTGCAGACGTTCCTCATGATCTCCTCGCAGCGCGTCAGCATGGCGTCGTTGAAGACTTCGCGCCGGTACTTTGTCACGAACACCAAGTGTGCGTGGAGGTTGTAGACGACGTGACGGCCCCGACGTACCTCGGGATTCGGTTCCCAGCGTGGTGACATAAACCAAGCGTAGTACGATCGAGCGAGCTCGACCGGAAAGGGGGTGGGCCGGTGATCCGTGCGTACAAATTCCTCATGCGGCCCACCGTGGGTCAGGCACAGGCCCTGAGCGAGATGCTGCGCGACCACTGTTCGCTCTACAACGGGGCATTGCAGGAACGCCGTGACGCCTTCCGGCACGTGTCGAGGACGAGCATCAAGTACGGGGTGCAGTCAGCACAGCTGAAGGAGATCCGGACGTTCGACCCGGAGCGGCAGGGCCGCTGGTCCTTCTCCTCGCAGCAGGCCACGCTGCGTCGCCTGGACAGGGCGTTCGGTGCGTTCTTCCGCCGGATCAAGGCAGGCGAGACGCCCGGCTACCCGCGCTTTCGTGGGGTGAACTGGTTCGACACTGTGGATTTTCCCAAGGACGGCGACGGCTGCCGGTGGAACTCCACCCCGCACGATCCCGTTACCCGGGTCCGTTTCCAGGGCGTCGGGCACGTCAAGGTCCACCAGCACCGTGTGGTGGTCGGCAAGGTCAAGACCGTCAGCGTCAAGCGCGAGGGCCGCAAGTGGTTCGTCGTGCTCACCGCCGAGCAGGACCGACCCGAACCGCTCCCGCCCACGGGCAGCGTCGCCGGCATCGACCTGGGCATTGCCTCGTTCCTCACCGACTCCAACGGCGTACACGTCCCCAACCCGCGCCACGGCCGCAAGGCCGCCGCGAAGCTCGAAGCCGCACAGCAGGCCCTGTCCCGGTTCCCGCGCCGCAAAGCCGAAGACCGCACGAAAAACCACCAGCGGGCCGTGGAGAAGGTTGCCACGCTCCACGGCAAGGTGCGCCGACAGCGCCTCGACCACGCGCACAAGACCGCGCTCGCCCTGGTCCGTGAGTACGACTTCATCGCGCACGAAGACCTCAAGATCCGCAACATGAGCAAGGCCCCCACGCCGAAGCCCGATCCTGGAACGCCGGGCACCTTCCTGCCCAACGGGGCAGCGGCGAAGTCCGGGCTCAACCGTTGCATTGCCGATGCCGGATGGGGGGTGTTCCTGACGATCCTGTACGCCAAGGCTGAAAGCGCCGGACGGGAAGTGATCGCTGTGGACCCCCGCAACACCTCCCGGACCTGCCCCGAATGCGGGCACACCGCCAAGGAGAACCGGCCCGCCCAGGAAAAGTTCCACTGCGTCTCGTGCGGCCACCGGGCACACGCCGACGTCGTTGGAGCAACCAACGTTCTACGGGCCGGGCTGGTCCGTCGCGACGCCAACCAGGCATAGCGAGAAGCCACCCCGTTCACGGGGTGGAGGAGTCGCGTGGTCGACATGGAGGCCGCCCAGCATCAGCAGATCCTCGTGGCTCCAGCCCCGGGGCTGCGGTTCCTCGGCGAGAGCCGCCGCCACCTCCTCGGCGAATTGCCGCAGTTGGGCCGCTATGGCCTCACGGACCGGGGTCACGCCGCCGTGCTGCTCACGGAGCCCAGGACAACGGCGAGGAGTTCGAGCTGCTCGCCCAGGGCATCCGCTACGAAGCGATCGCCACCCAGCTGCGTGTCAGCCACCGCACGGTGCAGCGCCGGATCACCGCGCTGATGCAGCGGGCGGGCGCGACGACGCGTACGCAGCTGGTGTGGCAGGCGGCGCGGCGCGACTGGCTGTCGTAGGACGCACGGAAGCCGCGACCGGGACCGGTCGCGGCTTCCGGATCTCGCGTACTACCTCAGCGCGTACGCCCGCTCGATCTCCTGCGTCACCTCGTTGCCCGCGTCGTCCCAGGCGCGGACCCGCAGCGTGACGTACCCGCTGGTGCGGGCAGTCGAGGGGTGGGTGACCCGGACACGGTAGGCGCCGTCGCCCCGGGCAGAAGTCCTCGCTGCCCGCCAGTGCTCGCCGTCGTCGTACGAGACGGACACCTCCATGCCCTTCACGGAACGGCCCGTCAGACCGTCCTGGTGGCGGGCGCTCACTCCGAAGGCGAAGGACCCGGAGTCAGGGGCGGAGCCCTGGAGGTCGGTGGCCACGTCGTAGTCGAGCTGGAGGAGGGGAAGCAGGGACTCCTTGCCCTCGGCCGGGCGAGGGGCCGTGAACGACCAGCGGGTGCTGGTGGCCCGCGAGAGGGTGCCCTCGGGGCTGGTGCGCTTCACATTCAGGTCCAACTGGTAGCGGCCGTCGTCCCCGCCCGCGGGGAAGGCGCCCCACGCCCGGGGGCCTTCGGCGAGGATCTCGCCGTCGTGACGCAGTACGGCCCGGGTCTCGTCGGGGTAGGGGGTGTTGGCGTCCTGGCGGGGCAGGGCGTAGCCGTAGTGGCCGGAGGCGGTGTCGGCGAACTCGGGGATCCCTATGGTCAGCTTGTCGCCCTTGCGGTGGGCGAGCCCTTCAACACCTCGGGGGATCGCCGGGCGCACCACGGGGGCGTACCAGCTCTCCGTGGCGTGCTCACCGGGCCGGTAGGTGCGCAGAGGGCCGATCATGCCGGTCCCCGCTGCCTGGATCGCCCAGGTGTTGCGGGGGTTGACCCAGTGCAGCCACCGGGTGTCGGCGGGACCGCTCAGGTACTCCGTCCGCACCTGCCCGGTGCGGACATACCGGGCCCGAATGGAGAGTTGCACATCCTCCCCCTCCCACGGACGCCAGGACAGCCGGTCCTCCGCGGCGTAGCGCGCCCCGCCCGTGTCCGGGTAGCGCGAGACCACGGTGGCCGTGTTCTTCGGCCCGACCTTGTGGACCACGTGCTCGGGGACGCGCTGTTCGGAGAGCTGCACGACGTCGTAGAGGTAGGGGCTTTCCGGGGTCCCCTTCAACTCCAGCACGGTGCCCGGCGCGCGCAGCCGCTGCGCGGCAGCGTGGGAGGCGTACAGCCCGATCGCGGGCAGCCGCTGACCCACCGGCTGCCAGGTCGCGGCCGCGTACCTGTTGCCGCCGGCGGTGGTGACGGCGGCCGCGGCTCCGGCTCGGGCGGCCGAGGTCACCACCTCGTCGTACTCCACCCCCTCCAGTTCCACGAGCACCGCCGCTCCGCGGACGTCTATGCCCCGTGCGCGCAGCGCCGCGTAGTCCTCGGGGCGTCCGTGACCGGCGTCCACCACCCGCAGGCGCCGCACGCCTTCCACAGCGGGGGAGTTGTGGAGCAGACGGACGGGGACACCGGCCGCGGCGGCGGCGGAGACCGCGCGTGCGCGGAGCATCGGTGCGGTCAGCTGCCAGCGGGAGGAGAACTCGAAGGTTCCCTCGGTGAACTCCTCGGTGGGCGTGACGTAGAGGAGCTGTCCGCCGCTGTGTCCGCTGGTGAAGAAGCTGGCGAACTCCCGGTCGCCCTTTTTCCAGTGGGTGGAGAAGACCAGCGGGCCCCGCTGCTCGGCCCGCTTGGGGGTCTGGATCTTCACGGGGACCGCCTTGCGTGCGTCGAGCACCAGCTCCGTGGCGCCGTCCACCCGCAGGTGGGGGTCGACTATCAGGCTGTTGGTGACGTTGTCCTCCGTGTGCTGTGTGATGACGCCGTGCAGGTAGTACATGCCCTCGGGCATGTCCACCGTCAGGCTCTTCCCCGCCGGCACCTCCTGGACGACATCGAAGCGGCCCGTGGGACCCAGCAGGATCAGCGGGAAGATGGTCGCCGGCTGCCCGGCGCGGTCGATGCCGCGCACGGTGACCTTGTGCGTGACCGGGTCCTTCACAGCGGAGAGAACGGTGTGCGCGATGGCCTGCCCGTCGGCCGAGGTGGCGGTGAGGCGGCCGCTGTAGACGCCCTCCGGCAGTGCAGGCGCGTCGAGGGTCACGGTCACGTCGGTGGTGCCGTGGGCGTCCACGGTGACCTGCGCGGGGGTGCCTATGGCGCCTGCCGGGGCCGGGGAGCCGTAGAGCTTGTCGAAGGTGGTGCCCAGGGTGAGCGACACGGGCGCGTCCCCGTCGTTGGTGTAGGTGACGCTCACCTGCCGCGGGCCCGAGTCCGGTGCCAGGGCGCCGAAGGTGGTGGTGCCGGTGGCGCGCACCTGCTGGCGCACCGAGCGGGCCACGTCCACCCGGCCGGTGCCCTGCTCGTAGACCGTCTGGTCGGGGGCGGTACGCGTCGTGCTCATCAACGCGTCCTTGAGCTGCTGGGCGCTCCAGTCGGGGTGGCGCCCGGCCAGGATCGCTGCCGCGCCCGCCACGTGCGGGGTCGCCATGGACGTACCCGACGCGGCGGTGTAGGCCGCGTCCACCGGGCTGCCCATGGATGTGCCGGCCGCGCGGGCGGCGACGATGCCGACGCCGGGGGCGGTGAGGTCGGGCTTGACGCCGTTGTCCCCGACGCGGGGGCCGCGGCTGGAGAAGGGGGCCAGCTTGTCGTCGCGGTCGACGGCGCCCACGGTCAGCGCGCTCGCCGCGGTGCCCGGGGAGCCCACCGAGTAGTCGGAGCCCGTGTTGCCCGCCGCGACGACGAAGAGGGTGCCGGTCTCCTCGCTGAGGCCGTCGAGGACGAGGCTGAGTACGTCCGTGCCGTCGGTGGGCTGGCCGCCCAGGCTCATGCTGACGATGTCGGCGCCCGAGTGGGCGGCCCAGTCCATGCCGCCCATGATGGCGGAGTACGAGCCGGAGCCGTTGTCGTCGAGCACCTTGCCGATCAGCAGCCGTGCCCCCGGCGCCACACCCTTGCGCGAGCCGCCCGAGGCGGCGCCGCTGCCGGCGATGGTGGAGGCGACGTGGGTGCCGTGGCCGTGGCCGTCGTTCGCGGTGGATTCGTCGGTGAAGTTGCGTACTTCGCCGAGTTTTCCGGTCAGGTCGGGGTGGGTGGCGTCGACGCCGGTGTCCAGGACGGCGACGGTCGCGCCGTGTCCGTCGTAGCCGGCCTTCCACGCCTCGGGCGCACCGATCTGCGCGGTGCTGCGATCGAGGGAGGCGTGGACCTTCGCGTCCAGCCACAGCTTCTCGACGCCGCCCTCGAAGGCCGCGTTCTTGAACGAAGCGTTCTTGGAAGCGTTCTTCGCGCCGCCCTCGGCGCCGCTCTTGGCGAGCGCGTCGTCGTCGATGGCCTTCCAGAAGCGCCCGGCCTGCTTCTTGTCCGCCTTCAGTGCCGAGCCGCGCAGGCTCTTGATGACCAGGCCCTTGCGCGAACCGGTGGGCGCCCCCTTGGACGTGGGGTTCGTGCCGCCGGTGTAGCGGGCAATCAGCGGGATGGCGGAAGTGTGGGCGTCGTCGTACCCCTGCTTGACCAGGGAAGTGATGTTGAACAGCTGCCGGTCCAGGTTGCCGGAGGCGATGTACGGGAGCGCGGCGCGGGGCAGTACGTACAGCTGCTTGTCGATCTCCAGCTGGGTGAAGTCGGCCTGCGAAGCGCCCGGGGCCGGCTCGACGGAGACGGCCTTCCGGCCGCCGGGGAAGGTCTCCAGCCGCACCCGGTCACCGGTCACGAGCGTGACGGAGCTGACCTGGGGGCGGCCGGCGGAGTTCGCGCCGACGGAGGCGGGCGCCGGGGCGGCGCTCGCGCCGGAGGAGGTGGGGGCGAGGGCGGCGATGAGGACTCCTGCCGCCAGTACGGCGGCAGAGCGATACCGTCTGTGCATCGGAACCTTTCCAGGAGGCAAGGAAATGGACACGCGGTGCGGCTCAAGACTGGGGCTCCGCTGATCGGCCGCACCAGCCTTTTCCGTGCCGTGCTTGCGACATGTCGCCGAAACGACATGGCGCGCCCCGCCGCGCGTACCGGCGGAGTCACCGGGGCCGAGCGGCCCCTCCTCGTCACCGGCAACGGCCTCGTCGCCCGGGACTTCGCCGGCTGAACCGGGCGCGGAGCCCGACGCCCTCCCCGCCCGGACGGGCCCGGGAACGGGGCGAGGAAGACCGCATCCGGCCGTGCGCGGGTGCCGGGGCACCATGCGCCCGCCGTACGCCCCGCCGCAGGCTCGTAGAATCGAGCCCACCATGGCTTACCTCGACCACGCCGCGACCACGCCGATGCTTCCGGAGGCGATCGCGGCGATGACCGCCCAGCTCGCCGTCACCGGTAACGCGTCCTCACTGCACGCCGCCGGGCGCCGGGCCCGCCGTACCGTCGAGGAGTCGAGAGAGACCCTCGCCGATGCCCTCGGCGCACGCCCCAGCGAGGTGGTCTTCACCTCCGGAGGCACCGAGGCCGACAACCTCGCGGTGAAGGGTCTGTACTGGGCTCGCCGCGCCGCCGACCCCCACCGCACCCGGGTACTGGCCAGCCCCGTCGAGCACCACGCGGTGCTGGACGCCGTCGACTGGCTTGCCGAGCACGAGGGCGCGAACGTCGAATACCTCCCCGTCGACCCGTACGGACGTGTCCACCCGGACGCACTGCGCGAGGCGATCCTCCGTAACCCCGACGATCTCGCGCTGGTCACCGTGATGTGGGCCAACAACGAGATCGGCACGATCATGCCGGTGCGTGAACTGGCGGACGTGGCCCGTGAGTTCGGCGTACCGATGCACGCCGACGCGGTGCAGGCGTTCGGGCAGCTGGAAGTCGACTTCGCCCGGTCCGGGCTTGCCGCGATGACGGTCAGCGCGCACAAGATCGGCGGACCGTTCGGCATCGGCGCGCTGCTGCTCGGCCGCGAGTACACCCCCGTGCCCGTGCTCCACGGCGGCGGCCAGGAGCGGCACGTGCGCTCGGGCACCCTCGATGTGCCCGCCATCGCCGCCTTCGCCGTCGCGGGGCGGCTGGCCGCCGACGGGCGCGAGGAGTTCGCCCACGAGATCGGCGGACTCCGCGACGACCTGGTCGCGGCCGTGCTGGCGGCCGTCCCCGACGCCGTCCTCGGCGGCGACCCGACACCGGGCGGGCGGCTCCCGGCCAACGCCCACTTCACCTTCCCCGGCTGCGAGGGCGACTCCCTGCTCCTGCTGCTGGACGCCCAGGGCATCGAATGCTCCACCGGCTCCGCGTGCACCGCGGGGATCGCCCAGCCGAGCCACGTACTGCTGGCCACCGGCACCGACCCGGACCTGGCCCGCGGCACCCTGCGCTTCTCGCTCGGCCACACGTCCACCAAGCAGGACATCGACGAGGTGGCCCGCGCGATCGGCCCGGCGGTGGAACGGGCACGGACGGCGGGACTCAGCTGACATCGGGCCCGTCCGGCGATCGGGCGGGCCTCGTCGTCACCGCGCGCCCGCCGCCCGGACCAGCTTCAGATACCGGTCCCAGTCCCAGTGCGTCCCCGGATCGGTGTGGTCCGTGCCCGGCACCTCCACATGTCCGATGATGTGCTCGCGGTCCACCGGCATCCCGTACCGCCCGCAGATCGCCGCCGTCAGCCGCGCCGACGCCCCGTACATCGCCGCCGTGAAGTCCTGTGGACGGTCCACGAACCCCTCGTGCTCTATGCCGACACTGCGCTCGTTGTACGACCTGTTCCCCGCGTGGAACGCCACGTCCAGCTCGCGGATCATCTGCGTCACATGGCCGTCCTTGCGCACCACGTAGTGCGCCGCAGCCCCGTGCCCCGGGTTCTGGAAGACCTTCACCGCGCTTTGGTAGCTGCCCTGGGTGACATGGATGACGACCCGGTCGATGGTGTAGTCGTCGGGGCGGTCGGCCTTCCGCCAGTTCGCCGACGAGGCCGATATCCACTGGGCCCGCGCGTAATCCACCTCGCCGGGCTTGCGGGGCTTGTCCACCCCGGGCAGCCGCCACCAGGCGTGCTCCAGCTGCTCCCGCGCCAGCACAGCCGTACCCGCGGCCGTGACGGCAGCGCCGATCAGCAGCCCGCGCCGGCTGATGCCGTGCCCGGACTTCGCGCCCCCGGAGCTCTTGGCGCCCGGCGTCCCCTTGGTCCCCATGTGATCCACAACGCATATCCGCGAGCGTTCGGTTCCCGGAGCCCCGTACTCTGGTGGAGCTATGACTGAGACTTCCCAGCGCCCCCTCCGTGTGCTCGCCGCCATGTCCGGCGGTGTCGACTCCGCCGTCGCCGCGGCCCGTGCCGCCGAGGCGGGCCACGACGTGACCGGTGTGCACCTCGCCCTCTCCGCGAACCCGCAGTCCTTCCGCACCGGAGCGCGCGGCTGTTGCACGATCGAGGACTCCCGCGACGCGCGCCGCGCCGCGGATGTCATCGGCATCCCGTTCTACGTCTGGGACCTCGCGGAACGCTTCCGTGAGGACGTCGTGGACGACTTCATCGCCGAGTACGAGGCCGGGCGCACCCCCAACCCGTGTCTGCGCTGCAACGAGAAGATCAAGTTCGCCGCGCTGCTCGACAAGGCCCTCGCGCTCGGCTTCGACGCCGTGTGCACCGGCCACTACGCCACCGTCGTGCTGAACGAGGACGGCAGCCGCGAGCTGCACCGCGCCTCCGACATGGCCAAGGACCAGTCGTACGTCCTCGGCGTCCTGGACGAGAAGCAGCTCGCCCACGCGATGTTCCCGCTCGGTGACACCCTCACCACCAAGGACGAGATCCGTGCCGAGGCCGAGCGCCGGGGCCTCGCCGTCGCCAAGAAGCCCGACAGCCACGACATCTGCTTCATCGCCGACGGCGACACCCAGGGCTTCCTGGCGAGTCGGCTCGGCACGGCCGAGGGCGACATCGTCGACGAGTCGGGTACGAAGGTCGGCACCCACGAGGGCGCCTTCGGCTTCACCATCGGCCAGCGCAAGGGCCTGCGCATCGGCCACCCCGCCCCCGACGGCAAGCCGCGCTACGTCCTGGACATCTCCCCGGTGAACAACACGGTGACGGTCGGCCCGGTCGAATCCCTCGACGTCACCGCGCTCACTGCCATCAAGCCCCGCTGGTGCGGCACGGCCCCGGCCGCCCCCGGCACCTACACCGCCCAGCTCCGCGCCCACGGCGGCGAGACCGAGGTGACGGCGGAACTGGTCGACGGCACGCTGAACGTCTCGTTCACCGAACCGGTACGGGGCGTGGCCCCCGGCCAGGCGGTCGTGCTGTACGACGGCACCCGCGTGGTCGGCTCGGCGACGATCGCGACGACTGTCCGGCGGGAGACCGCGGCGGCGTCCGGCTGATCGGCGGGGCGGCACTGAAGGGCCGTTGCCAGGCCAGCGTTCTTCAGCACTGCCCAGGCCTGCGGATGGTCTGCACTGACAGAACTGGATCGACAGGCGGCACCAGCTCTCTGTTAGCGACCTCGACGAGGTGTGGCGGAGCCTCGCCGTCCTTCAAGGCGGTCACGTATTCGATGACCTGGGCGTGGGTCAGCACCGGCAGCCTCTGGCGCAAGGTGTGCATGGCATGGATCCGTCCGCGAGCAGCCGCTGCTGCCCGAACCTCATCGTGCAGATCGTCCACCGCGGTCCGCACGACCTGACCTCGTATGCGAACTCGGTAGTCAACCTCCCAAGCCTTAGTTACCGCGGAGACGACACCGATCTGGTGGAGACCCCCGTTGAGGCGGTCAACCAAGTACGGCCCGTTCCCGGCGAGCATGAAGTCTGGATTCCGGGTCCGCAGGTACTCCTCGGACGTCCAGGAGACCACCCAGACCAGCTCGTGCTGCTCTACGTGCGCCACAGCCATGCGCATCGGATCCAGTCCTGCCGACAACTCACGCTGGTAGTCGCGTTCGAGCTCTTCTTCGACGATCCGAACCGCGGCATCTCGCTCAATCACGCGTGCAGCATCCCTCACGGACTCGTGCAGCGGCCAACAGATTTCTCGCTCGCCAGGGCATCTGCGACTGCCCCATACCGGAATACCGCACCTGCAGAACAAGTGCACTCCGCCAATAGGCAAATCTGGCCAGCGCCTCCTCGTCCGAGAACGCACAGATCCACCGCACACCGTTCCGGTCGGCCGACCACGGACTCCCCGAAGCGTCGAACGGGACCAGGACCGCAGTACGACGGAACTCACCCAGCAGCACCGTGAATTCCGTACGCGCCGCAGCATCCGACGGGACGCCCTTGGCGCCGGACGCAGCCTGTGATGTCTCCGACGCTCCGGCACCGACGCCGATGACGGCGCCGGACCGGCCAAGTCGTCCAGTCGTAACGGTCGTTGCTACCTCGGTATCCCGTCCCCACCCGTGGTCATGCGCGAGATCACCACATGCTCTAATTTCCTACTGCAATGTGACGCTGCCTACTGGCCGAAATGCGGCACTCCCGCGAGTCCGCAGAAGGCGGGCGGTCAAGAGCCCCTGAACCCGGCGGCCGAGCCCGGTTGCAACGGCGCTGTGCCGACCCTGACAGTGTGGCCGCCCGGGTGGCTTTCCCGGAGTTCAGTCTCTCTCGTTCAGCTGAGGCCGACCCCGTCGGCCTTCACTCCGAGCACCAGCGCACGGAGTGCGGCCCGGTTCGTCGTGACGATGCGTTCCGGGCGCGCGCTCTCGCGGATCGCGATGTCTGTGCCCTCTGCTGCGGCAACCTCGACGCAGTTGTTGCCTCCTGCGTCGGAGAACGACGACTTCAGCCAATGCAGGCCGGACACGTGAGACCCCTCTACAACTCTCTGAGGACTGAGCGGATGAAATCCCTGGACTTGACGGGAGTCAACGCCACCTTCTCGACCATGTCCAGCCTGGTACGGAAGTTCGCCAGCTGTGTGGGGGAGTCGATGAAGACGGCTCCGGTGGGCGAGTCCAACTGCACCGTGTCCAGATGCTGATTGGGAGCCTCTGCATACAGGACGGATGAGTCGCCGAGGAGCGGGAAGCCACCGGCTGCGAACGGGATGACGTGCAGCGTGACATTGGGGCGTTCACTTGCATCCAGCAGGTGCAGAAGCTGAGCGCGTGTGACACCGAGGCCTCCGATCTGCATCCTGATCGCGGCTTCGTGGATCACGCCGGTGTAGGGGATCGGGTGCTCTCCAGTGACCACGGACTGGCGGGCCAAGCGGTGTGCCACGCGTAGCTCGATTTCGAGGCGTGGCATGGCCGGGACGAAGAGTTCGAAAATCGCGCGTGCATGGTCCTCAGTATGAAACAGGCCAGGAAGGTGCGCGATCTGGACGGTTCGTAGGCGCACGGCGTAGTGCTCAAGGGCCGATACGTCCAGAAAGCCTGGCGGGATCTTGCCCCGGTACTCCTCCCACCAGCCTGACTTCCGTCCGCCGGTCAGCCCGGCCAGTGCGTCGACAAGGGAGGAGTCGTTGCACTCGTAGATGCTGGCGAGTCGATGGAGGCGCTCTTCGCTGATGCCGAAGCGGCCGGCTTCCACGTTGGAGATGACCGTGCGGTCAGTGCCCAGGAGATCGGCCGCTGCAGGGGCGGTCATTCCTGCCCCTTCGCGTAGCCGCCGAAGTTCGATGCCGAATCGACGTTGCAGGATGGTTGGGGTCTGTCGCGGTGCCATGCGTCCTCTCCTTGGTTCGCGCACAGTGTGCCTACTCAGAGCGCGACGTTCCACCGAGTGTGGGAAGTTAACTCTTCGGAGTGACTTGGTAGCACCGTTATGAGTTTCTCTCTTACTCTGTGATGCGTGCCACTCGCGCAGTCGATGACGGAAGCGCACCGATCCACCCCGCCCGCCCGGGAACGGCGGGCCCCGGACCGGCATTGCCACCGCCACCCCAGCCGCAACCACCCGTGGCGCACGTCCACTTGAGACCACTCGACCACTCGCACGCACCTCAGGAGGTGTCCGTGAGGGCTGAACCCACCCCCTACGCCCCGCACATCCACCACCCCGCCCCCATCCCGTTCGCCGAACCCTGGCAGTACGAGCTCGCCTTCCCCTGCGACCCGCGCAGCCCCCGCATCGCCCGTACGACCCTCCGGGCCATCCTCGGTGCTCATGAACTCGACGAACTCAGTTACCGCGCCGAGCTGTTGACGTCCGAACTCACCACCAACTCCGTGCGGCACACCAAAGGGCCCGCCGCCGTTCGGCTCCAGTGGCGGCACCCCGTGCTCCGGATCAGCGTCTGGGACATGAGCCCGGACCTGCCCAAGCCGTACGCCCCGCCCGCCGACCCCCACGCCGAAGCCGGGCGTGGCATGGCCATCCTCGAACTCGTCGCCGACCGCTGGGGCGGGTGTGCCATAGGAGAGGGGGCGTACGGGCCGGGCGGCAAGACTGTCTGGTTCGAGCTCGGGCTCGGAGCCTGAGCTCGGCGGGGCGGATCGAGGAGGGGCCCGAAGGCCCCGGGCTCAGGAAGCCTGGCGCGCGTACATGTCCCTGCCGAAGAACTCCGCCAGCACCGGGGCCAACGCCTGGGGAGCCAGATCGCGCGTCTGGCCTGTCCGGGTGCGGTGGCGGGCGCGCGGGAGTGCGTCCGCGAGGGCGCGGGTCGACAGCCAGGCCCGGGTGGGGCTGAAGCCGCCGCAGACCACCAGCGTCCGTGACGTGACGGACGCGAACCGCTCGGCCGGGATCGAGCTGTCCCCGAGCAGCGCGCCGTCGTACGCGAGCGTGTGGGCCAACGACACCAGGCCGGGCCACAGCGGTGCACGTCGCATCCGGACGATCACGTCGGCCGGGACGCCCGTCACGGACAGGAACAGCTCCACGGCCCCGCCGCGGTCCCTGGCGGACAGCAGCCGGTGCAGCCGGGCCGTGCAGCAGGCATTGAACTGCACCCCCGAGGCCCCGGGGGTTGTGAGCTGCTGTCGGTTTGCTGAGTTGAAGTGCGTTGGAGTGAGCAGGAGTGGGTCCTGTCGGCGGCTTCGCGGGGCGGGAACGGTAGTTCTGGGGCCGAATGGGTGACCTTGGCGTCTGGTGCTCGTTGGGCTGGGTAGTGGTTGTCCGGTCTCGTGGGAGGGGGTGTTGTGGTGGGTGGTGTGCGGGAGTTGGCGGCATCCTTCGTGGTGCCCGGGCCTTGTGGGGTGGCGGTCCGGGACCGTCTGAAGCGCCTCACGCCCCGGGACGAGAAGGTTCTGCGTGCGGTCGGTGAGCATCAGGGTCGTCTGGCTTCCCGTGATCTCAGGGCGCGTTGTGCGGATGGTCTGGAGCACAGCGCGGACACCTGGGCGTCGCGCAAGCGGGACCTGACGCCGCTGTCGTCGTCGCGGATCGCCGGTGCGATCACCAAAGCCACCCACGATCAGTGGGCGCTGGCCCGCCGTTGTCAGGCGGCGCACATCCGGAATCTGGAGGCCGGGATCGGGACGCTGCGGCACCGCCTGTCCCTCCCCATCGGCGCGAGGGGAACGAAGCGGGCAGCCGGTGGCTACCGCTCCAAGGGCGAGTGGTTCCACAAGTCCCGCCGCCTCGCTGTACTGGAGGCCCGGCACGATGCCGCGGTCCGTGATCGGCAGGCCGGACGTGTCCGGGTCGTGCGGGGCGGCAGACACCTCCTGAACACCCGCCACCACCTCACCGACGCCCGGCTGACCGAAGAGCAGTGGCGAGAACGCTGGGAAGCGGAACGCTGGTTCATCGCCGCCGACGGCGAGTCCGGGAAACGGTTCGGGAACGAAACGATCCACGTCACCCCGGACGGCGAGGTCAGCATCAAACTGCCCGCCCCGCTCGCACACCTGGCCAACACCCCTCATGGCCGCTACACCCTCACCGTCCGTATCGGCTTCGCGCACCGGGGCGTGGAGTGGGCCGACCGCATCACCGCGAACCGGGCCGTCGCCTACCGCATCCACCTCGACACCCAGCGTGGCCGCTGGTACCTCACCGCATCCTGGCAACGCCCCGCCATGCACACGATCCCGCTGGAGACTGCCCGCGCCCGGGGCATGATCGGCGTCGACACCAACGCCGACCACTTCGCCGCCTACCACCTCGACCCACACGGCAACCCTATCGGCGAGCCCCGGCGGTTCTTCTACGACCTCTCCGGCACCACCGCTCACCGCGATGCCCAGATCCGCCACGCCCTGACCCGCCTGATCAACTGGGCCAAGCGGTGCGGCGTGACCGCGATCGCCATCGAAGACCTCGACTTCACCACCGAGAAAACGCGGGAGAAACACGGCCGCAAGAAACGGTTCCGGCAGCTGATCTCCGGCATCCCGACCGGCAAACTCAAGGCCCGGCTCGTCTCCATGTCCGCCGAACAGGGCCTGAGCATTGTCGCGGTCGATCCCGCCTATACCTCGATGTGGGGTGCTCAGCACTGGCAGAAACCGCTGGCCACCCCCAAGCGAAAGATGTCCCGTCATGATGCCGCCGGCATCGCGATCGGACGACGCGCCCTCGGACACCCGGTCCGGCGTCGGACGGCACCGCCCCCACACGACCGGAGTGATCGTGCGGGGCATCGGACCGCCCAGGCCAGGCCAGGCACCCGAGGACGTGAGGGAACCCGCCCACCCGCAACGGACCACGCCCCCAGAGACGTGCCGCCGAACGGGACGAGGAAGCGGGAAACCCAGTGCATCCAACACCGTTCGGGATGCGCCCAGAACGCACAAGTGGGTCCAGGACCCACTCATGCACACTGGCTAGGAACGGTGCAGGGCGGTTGGTAGACCGCCAGCAGGTCGACGGGAAGCCCCGCGGCCCGGGCCTCCAGGGCCAGTGCCCCGCCGGCCCCGACCCCGAACACCGAGGCCCGGCCGCCGACCACGGCGACGAGCGCGGCCAGGTCCCCGATCTCGCGCTCCACCGCGTACGGCCCGCTGTCGCCGCTGGAGCCGCGGCCGCGCCTGTCGTACGTGACCACCTCGAAGTGCGGCGCGAGGAGGCGAGCGAGGGGAGCTTCGGTCGCCGCCGTGCTCAGTGCCCCGCCCACCAGGATCACCGGCGGTCCTTCACCCCGGCGCCGATACGCGATCGAAGTGCCGTCGCGGGAGAGAGTCCTGTCCATGTGAGGGTTGACTGCGATGCTGCGGAAAAGTCATCGTTTCGGCCCAGAATTTTTTGAGATTCTTCAATTCCCCAGGCCAGTAACGCGCTTGGCGATCAGTCGGAAGCCGTCTCGGTGTCATAGAAGCAGAAGTGGTCCTTGATCGCGGCGACTTCGGGCTTGGGATCCGGATACGCCCAGACGAGATCGGCCGCGTCCGGCAGCGACCAGTAGGAGGCATCGCCCTTGAACGGGCAGTGGGTGTGCGTGTCCGAAGCGGTCAGGAGTTCTGTACGGACGTCCTCGGGCGGCAGGTAGTAGCGGACCGGACAGCCCGTCTCGCGCAGCACCAGCGGGCGCCGGCTCTCGGCGAGCACCTGCCCGTCGCGCACCACGTGTACATGCTCGGTGCCCGGTTCGACGGTGATGATGTGGCCTTGTGTGGAAGTCATGTCTGGTTCAGCCGCCTCGCGGGCCGATTTCTTCCCCTTTCTGCCCCGACGCCGGCCGGATCCCTACCCGGCCGCCAGGGCGTGTCACCGGGTGTGTCAGTGGTTCCCTTTACGGTTACTGCATGAATATCTGCGTCTTCCTCTCCGCCGCCGACCTCGACGACCGCTACACCCGGCCCGCTCGCGAATTCGCCGAAAGGCTCGGCCGGGGCGGACACACACTCGTCTGGGGTGGGTCGGAGAGCGGGCTGATGAAGGTCGTCGCCGACGGCGTGCAGGAAGCGGGTGGACGGCTGGTCGGGGTGTCGGTCGACTTCCTGGCCGCGAAGGCGCGTACCGACGCGGACGAGATGGTGATCGCCCGCGATCTCGCCGAGCGCAAGGCGCTGCTCCTGGAGAAGGCCGACGCGGTCGTGATCATGGTGGGGGGTACCGGGACGCTCGACGAGGCGACCGAGATCCTGGAGCTGAAGAAGCACGGCAAGCACGACAAGCCGGTGGTCCTGCTCAACACGGCGGGCTTCTACGACGGGCTGCGCCAGCAGTTCCAGCGCATGGAGGACGAGGGCTTCCTGCCCCTCCCGCTGAGCGACCTGGTGTTCTTCGCGAAGGACGGCGTGGGCGCCCTGGCCTACCTGGAGGAGTGGTCCGGCCTGCAGTGACCGGGCCGCGGTGAGCCGCCTGCGACGTCCGGCCACCGGTGACCGGCCCGCAGCGACCGGTCGGCGGGTGCGGTCGGGCAGGGTGCGATCATGGGGGCCATGTCCACTCATGTCATCACCGGCGCAGGCTCCGGCATCGGCGCAGCCGTCACCCGTCGTCTTCTGGAGCGCGGTGACGAGACCGTGCTGCTGGCCCGTGACGCCGGGCGCGCGAAGGAGCTGGCCGCGCTCCACCCCGGCGCCCGTACGCTCGTCGGTGACCTCGCCAACCCGGACCGGCTCTCCTGGGCGTTCGCCCAGCAGGCGATGCCGGAGCGGGTCGACTCGCTGCTGCATGTCGCGGGCGTCGTCGAGCTCGGCAAGGTCGGTGACCTCACGCCCAAGGCATGGCACTTCCAGCTCAACGCCAACCTGGTCGCGCCCGCCGAGCTGACCCGGCTCTTCCTGCCGCAACTGCGGGTCGCCCAGGGCCATGTGCTCTTCGTGAACTCGGGCGCCGGTCTCGCGGCGCACGCCGAGTGGAGCGCGTACGCCGCGAGCAAGCACGGCCTGAAGGCGCTCGCCGACTCGCTGCGCCAGGAGGAGCACGCCAACGGCGTCCGGGTGACGTCCGTCTACCCGGGGCGCACCGCCAGCCCCATGCAGGCCAAGGTCCACCGGCAGGAGGGCAAGGAGTACGACCCCTCCCGCTGGATCGACCCGGAGTCGGTGGCCACCACGATCCTGATGGCCGTCGACCTGCCGCGCGACGCCGAGGTCAACGACCTCACGGTGCGCCCCGGGCGCTGACCGCCACGTCGCCCGGCCCGTGGCCGTGCGGACCGGACGGGCGGGCTACGGCCGACGGGCGTGATCGCCTCCTGCCGACCGGCTGACCACCACCGACCGGACGGGCCGGGCACGGCCTTAGGCTTCCCGTGTGAGCGAGAAGAGCAAGTTCAGGGGTTGCCCGGCCACCGGAATCGGTTCCATGCCAGGGGGAGACGCACGGGAGGCGGCGAAGACCGTCACCGGGTCCTTCGGGGACGGTGAGGGCCTGCCGTATCTGGCCGAACTGCCGGCCCGCGGGCCCGGTGCGGACATGATCGGGCGGACCATCGGGCTGCTCGTCGACCTGTACGGCCATGTCGAGCCCAGCGGCTGGCGGATCAGTGACCGGCCCGGACGGGACACCCGCCGGGCCAGGTCCTGGCTCGGCGAGGACCTCGACGCGCTGGAGGAGTTCACCCAGGGGTACGAGGGCCCGCTCAAGGTCCAGGCGGTCGGTCCCTGGACGCTGGCCGCCGCACTGGAACGGCGGGGCGGCGAGGCCGCGCTCGGCGACCCGGGGGCCTGCCGCGACCTGGCGGGCTCACTGGCGGAGGGACTGCGCGCCCACCTGGCGGAGGTACGGCGCAGGGTGCCGGGCGCCGAAGTGATCCTCCAGCTCGACGAACCGTCGCTGACCGGCGTACTGCGCGGGCGGATCAGGACGGCGAGCGGCTACCGCACCTACCGGGCCGTCGACCGCCAGGTCGTGGAGGGCACCCTGCGCGATGTCCTGGCGGCGGCCGGGGACGGGGCGACGGTCGTGCACACCTGTGCACCCGACGTGCCGTTCGCGCTGCTGCGCCGGGCCGGGGCCGACGGCATCTCGTTCGATTTCTCGCTCCTCACCGAGCGTGAGGAGGATGCGATCGGGGAAGCGGTCGAGGGCGGCACCCAGCTCTTCCTCGGGGTGGTGCCGGGCACCGACCCGGCCTCGGGTGATTTGTCAGACCCGGGCGGTAGCGTCATGGGTGTCAGGACGCTGTGGCGCAGGCTGGGGCTGAATCCGGGGACTCTGACGGAGTCCGTGGTGATCACCCCGTCGTGCGGGCTCGCGGGTGCCTCGCCCGCGTATGCGCGCGCCGCGCTCGCCCACTGCGCCCGGGCCGCGAGATCGCTCGCAGACAACCCTGAGTAACGGGGCAACGGGTAACGGGAGGACGAGACGATGGCCGGTGAACAGCAGATGTCAGTGCCCGCACAGGCTCAGGAGCAGCACGCACTGCTTGCCGAGCAGATCGAGGAGCACCGCTTCCGGTACTACGTGAACGACCAGCCGGTCGTGAGCGATGCCGAGTTCGACCGGCTGATGCGCGCGCTGGAGGCCCTGGAGGCGACGTATCCGCAGCTGCGCACGCCGGATTCGCCGACGCAGAAGGTCGCGGGGCCGTACCGGACGGAATTCACCTCCGTCGAGCACCGCGAGCGGATGCTCTCGCTGGACAACGCCTTCGAAGACCTGGAGTTGGCGGCCTGGGGCGAGCGGATCGCCAAGGACGTCGGTACCACCGGCTACCACTTCCTGTGTGAGCTGAAGGTCGACGGACTCGCGGTCAACCTCACCTATGAGCACGGGCGGCTGACCCGGGCCGCGACCCGCGGCGACGGGCGCACCGGCGAGGACATCACCCCCAATGTCCGTACGATCGCCGAGATCCCGCACCGGCTGAAGGGCGAGCGGATTCCGGCGCTGGTCGAGATCCGCGGCGAGGTCTTCTTCCCGATGGAAGCCTTCGAGGAGCTCAACGCCCGGCTGGTCGAGGCCGACGACAAGCCGTTCGCCAACCCGCGCAACGCGGCGGCGGGTTCACTGCGCCAGAAGGATCCGAAGGTCACCGCCACCCGCCCGCTGCACATGGTGGTGCACGGCATCGGCGCCCGCGAGGGCTTCGACATCGACTGTCTCTCGCACGCCTATGAGCTGCTGCACGAATGGGGTCTGCCCACCGCCAGACACAACAAGGTGGTGGACTCCCTCGACGAGGTACGGGAGTTCATCGCGTACTTCGGCGAGAACCGGCACTCCGTGGAGCACGAGATCGACGGCGTCGTCGTCAAGCTCGACGAGATCCCGCTCCAGGGCCGGCTGGGTTCCACCTCGCGCGCCCCGCGCTGGGCGATCGCCTGGAAGTACCCGCCGGAGGAGGTCAACACCAAGCTGGTGAACATCCGGGTCGGTGTGGGACGCACCGGTCGGGTCACTCCGTACGCACAGGTCGAACCGGTCGAGGTGGCGGGCTCCGAGGTCGAGTTCGCCACCCTCCACAACCAGAACGTGGTGAAGGCGAAGGGCGTCCTCATCGGGGACACGGTGGTGCTCCGCAAGGCGGGCGATGTGATCCCGGAGATCCTCGGCCCGGTCGTCGATCTGCGTGACGGTACCGAGCAGGCGTTCGTGATGCCGACGCACTGCCCCGAGTGCGGTACGGAGCTGCGGCCCATGAAGGAGGCCGACATCGACGTCCGCTGTCCCAACGCGCGTTCCTGCCCCGCGCAGTTGCGGGAGCGCGTCTCCTATCTCGCGGGCCGCAAGTGCCTCGACATCGACCACTTCGGCTATGTCGCGGCCGCGGCCCTGACCAGGCCGTTGGAGCCCGAGGAGCCGCCGCTGCGCGACGAGGGCGATCTCTTCGGGCTGACGGTCGAGCAGCTCCTGCCGATCCGGGCCTATGTCCTGGACCAGGACAGCGGACTGCCCAAGCGCGATCCGAAGACCGGGGAGGAGAAGACCGCCCGGGTCTTCGCCAACCAGCAGGGCGAGCCCAAGAAGAACGCCCTCGGCATGCTCGACGCCATCGCCGCGGCCAAGGACACCCCGCTGGCCCGGATCCTCACCGGGCTCTCCATCCGCCATGTGGGCCCGGTCGCGGCCCAGGAGCTGGCCCGTCAGTTCCGCTCCATCGACCGGATCGACGAGGCGACCGAACAGGAGCTGGCCGATGCCGACGGGGTCGGCCCCATCATCGCTGCCTCGGTGAAGCAGTGGTTCGCCGAGGACTGGCACCGGGAGATCCTGCGCAAGTGGCGGGAGGCCGGGGTCCGGATGGAGGACGAGGGAGCGGGGGAGGAGGTCGGGCCGCGCCCGCTCGAAGGGCTGACCGTCGTCGTCACCGGCACACTGGCCGGACACACCAGGGATGGCGCGAAAGAGGCGCTCCAGAGTCGGGGGGCGAAGGTCACGGGTTCCGTCTCGAAGAAGACCTCCTTCGTCGTCGTGGGTGACAACCCCGGTTCGAAGTACGACAAGGCGATGCAGCTGAAGGTGCCCGTGCTGGACGAGGACGGCTTCGCCGTACTGCTCGAACAGGGCCCGGATGCCGCGCGCGAGGCGGCCGTACCCGTCGAGGAACCGGCGGAATAGAACAGTTCTCCGTCGCATAACCGGCGCAACGGGACAGAACCCCGTTGGGTGGCCTCCGAAATGAGGTCGATCGGTGGGTGAGTGGTGAACGGGTGGGCAGAAAGGGTGTAGACGGACGGACAGGGACAAGGGTTGCCGTCGGGGGGCCGGGTTCACCCGATCGGCGCATAGCAGATGCTGACGGACGGTCGGTTCGCATTCGGGCAAGAGCTGTAGAGCGCTGCCCGTAGGAGCCTTCTGCGCCCTACTGTTGAGATGCGCACCTGCCGTGCCCGGCCACGGTGTGGGAAATCGGGTCGTGGTGGCATGGAGCCGAACCATCGGGCGACATCGGCACCGCCGGCTGTGAGAGGGACGGAATGAAACCGACCGAGAGCGCCGCACCGGTGTCGCGGCTGCAAGGTTTCGTCGGCCTCACGCCCAAAGTGGGTGCCGTCGTCGTGGCGATCGCCGTTGTTCAGCTCGCGACCGGTTTCTACCGGACCGTGAGCGAAGGACACGCACTCTTCCCCGACGGCAGGGCCGGCTGGTCCCTCGCCGTCCTCACCGGAATCGTCGTCGGGCATCTGGTCGCGCTGGGACGCGACCGATGGTGGGGCGGCACCGGTTCCGGAGCTGCCCTCACCCTTGCCGTGCTGCTCCTCTACGGCTGGGTGCCCGCCGGTCTGGTCAGTCTGGTCGTCGTCGTCCTCGTCGGCGTGGCTCGCAGACACCGCTGGTGGCAAGGGCTGCTGTACGGCGCGGTGGACATCCTGGGGATAGGCGCGGCAGCCCTGGTGCTCGCCGCGTTCGGTGAGGTGCAGACCGTCGAATCGCCCTGGCACCCACTCGACTGGGGCATTGCCGCCGTTCCGGAAGTCCTGCTGGCCGCCTCCACCTACCTTCTGGTGACCCGGGTCCTGCTGTGGTACGCGCGGGCTCCCCAGGGCGGCGGGCTGCCGACCACCGCCCGCACCGCCCTGTTGCGCCAGGGCCTCGTCGCGGTGGCCCTGCTCGGCATCGCACCGCTGATCTGCGTCGTCTCGATGGCCATGCCCGTACTCCTGCCGCTCTTCGCGGTCCCGCTGATCGCCCTGGACTCCACCCTCTGGATCGCCCGCGCCCGGGCCGAGGAGCAGCTGCGCGACCCGCTGACCGGGCTGCCCAACCGGCAGTGGCTGCTGGAACGCACGTGGGCGGCCCTGGAGGATGCCGAGTCCACCGGCGCCAGATCCGCTCTCGTCCTGATCGACCTCGACCGGTTCCGTGCGGTCAACGACACCCTCGGCCATCTGGCCGGGGACCGGCTGCTGCTGCAGATAGCGGAACGTCTCGGACTGGCGCTCCCGCGAGGAGCGGAGGCCGCGCGGCTGGGCGGTGACGAATTCGCCGTGCTCCTGCCGACCGCGGACTCCACCACCAGCGCCCAGCGAGTCGCCCGCCATCTGGTCGCTGAGCTGTCCTCCCCGCTGGACCTGGACGGTCTGACCCTGGTGCTGGAGGCGAGTGCCGGAGTCGCCGTCTACCCGGACCACGCGCTGGACGCCGAAGGGCTTCTCAGGCGTGCGGACGTGGCGATGTATCAGGCCAAGCGCGACCGTACGGGCGTCGAGGTGTACGAGTCGAAGCGGGACAGCAACACCCCGGACCGGCTCGGGCTCCTCGGCGATCTCCGTCGTGCGCTGGACGCCGGAGAGGTGGAGCTCCACTACCAGCCGAAGGTCCGCTTCGACGGCCAGGTGGCCGGCCTCGAAGCTCTGGTGCGCTGGGTGCATCCGGAGCGCGGCCGGGTCCCTCCGGACGAGTTCATCGCCATCGCCGAGTCGTCCGGCCTGATGCCACACCTCACGGAGTACGTCCTGGAGACGGCGCTGGCCCAGGTCGCCCGATGGCGGGCGCAGGGGCTCTTCGTCCCGGTCGCGGTCAACGTCTCCCCGCGCGACGTCCACACGCCCGGATTCGCGGGCGGCGTCGCGGCACGGCTCGCCCGGCACGGCGTCCCGGCCGGGGCGCTGCAGCTGGAAATAACGGAACACGTGCTGCTGGAGGACCCGCAGCGCGCTGCCGACACCCTCGCCGGACTCACCGGGCACGGCGTGAAGATGTCCCTCGACGACTTCGGTACGGGGTACTCCTCGCTGGTCCACCTGCGTCGGCTGCCGGTCAGCGAGCTGAAGATCGACCGGTCCTTCGTGGCCCGTCTGGCCGTCGACAACGAGGACGCGGAGATCGTCCGCTGCACCATCGACCTGGCCCACTCGCTCGGTCTGCTGGTGGTCGCGGAAGGGGTCGAGGACGACGAAACCTGGGAGCGACTGCGGGATCTGCGCTGCGATGCGGTGCAGGGGTGG
>NZ_FMDF01000063.1 GCF_900091955.1 Streptomyces sp. Ncost-T10-10d | reverse complement strand
CTCTTATCGTGCGCGCCTGCCGCATTGCGGCCTGTCAGTCCCTCGGTGCGACGCGGATACGGTTTCCGTCAGGATCGGCTGCGAGGAAGGTCAGTCCGAACCCCGCATCATGAGGCTCCTGCAGGATCGTGACGCCCTTGGACTTCCACTGTTTGAAGATCGCGTTGACCTCGTCGGGCCCACTGTCGATGGCCAGGCACACCTCACTGGTACGCGGGACGTCCGCTGACAGATCCTCGAACTGGCCGGACCACACAGCGAGGTCAGCGCCTGGCCCGAGGTCGAAGGTGATGTATCCCGGAGTCTCGAACGACGGGCTCATGCCGAGGAGGTCGCCGTAGAAACGTGCTGCGGCGGGAGCGTCGTTCACGTAGACGATGGACACGACGGATGTGGTCATGGTTCTTCCTTCTCGCAGGTCGTGGGTACGCATCCGCCAGCCTGACCGGGATATGCGCCGCATCATGTCGCAATTCCTGAAAAACTTGGCGTGTGACCCCAGACCGCTTCTTCTCCCTGATGCTGCTCCTGGCATCGAGGAATGCCGTGACCACACAGGAACTCGCCTCGGCGCTCGGGGTGTCCCTTCGAACCGTCACCCGGGACCTGAACTGGCTCCGCGAGGCCGGTCTGCCGGTGACCGCGCAACGGGGCCGCCTCGGAGGCGTGACCATGCTGCCCGGGTCCGGGCTCGACCTCACGCGACTCACGCCGGGCGAGCGTGATCATCTGTCGCTCGCCGGGCTGGACGAGAAGCAACGTGCGGAGCTCGACGCATCGGTCGAAAGCCGGCGCGCGCTCTCCAAGATCGCCGCTGCACAGCCACGTCGAGTTGATGAGCTCCTGCCGCTCACCGACGTAGTGCACGTGGACAGCCGCCCCTGGCTCCAGACCCGTACCTCCGGCACGACTCCGGCTTCGCTGATCGGCCCGGTGCGGCGCGGTCACCGACTACGGATCGAGTACGACAGCCCACGCGAATCATGCCCACGCGACCTGGTCGTGGATCCCTACGGGCTGCTCGCCAAGGCCGGCAGCTGGTACCTCGTCGCCGACTGCGCCCGATTGCCCCGGATGTACCGACTCGAACGGATCACCACGTGGAAAGAAGTCGACCAGCCACGACGGATCCGCGAGAGCCAGACCCTGGCCACCGTCGCTGCAGCGCTCGTTGACCAGTGGGAACATGACCATGCGATAGAGATCAGAGCCACCATCGACCAGACCCAGATCGAGCGAGCGCGACGGATCCTCGGCCAACGACTCGTCCAGGACGACCATGAGGAATCCACCACCGGCCACAAGGTGAGGATCCGCTTCCTGCACCTGGAGGACGTGCGAACACTACTGCCGTTCGGGAGCACCATCACTGTGCACGGCCCCACCGAAGCCAGGGCTCACCTCCGCGACCTCGCCACCGACCTCGCCCACCACTATGCGCCGTCACCAACGTCCTGACCCGCAACAACTACTGATCACACCGGCTCGGAGAAGCAAAGGCCGGGTGGCGCCTTCGAGTTTCTCGCAGAGCCCCTGGCTGCAGCTACGCCGGACGCGACCGCATGGTCCCGCTGCACGTCGTGCGTGAGCATCACCAGCTCCTGCCCGACGTCGACCAGCTCCACCGCGAGGGCTTCGCCGCAGTGCACCCGATCTCCGAACTCTTTGCCGCATCCGGCGCTCTGCACCGAGGTACCCGCCGCTGACCCAACTGCCCTGCACGTTCTTGACCGACACGGAGGAAGTCATGGCATGCAGCACCCGTCCCGTCATCCACTACAACGCGACCCGCCCCGACGGAACCGTCCCGCCCACCTGCGAGCACCTCGCCCGTTACTACAGCGGCCTGGGCGAGACCATCCCGACCGTCAACCTTGCCGACTACATCGGCGAGACCGTCGACCACCCCAGCCCCGGGCAGAAGTGGTACATGGACAAGCCCTTCTTGGCTTTGTAGGTGGAAACGGACACCACTTGTCGACGGGTCTGAACACCACTTGCCGATCACAGGGCCGCGAAATGTCGATGAGAACTGACACCACTTCGGCGGGGACAGCCGACGTTCGCAGGCATTGACGGTGGGTGCTGCCGCCCGTTTAAGGACCTGTCCGGGCGATCATGCAGGTCTCGTGACGCCGATAGTGGGCCCTTCGCTGCCCGCTGGCTGTCGGTGAATCGCAGAAGCCCGAGAGCCGGTCCGGGCCCGTTCAGTCGGTGTGAGATCCCTGCTCCGCCGCGGTGTCGTAGGCGGCGCGGGCCTCGGTGATGGCGGACCGATGCCGCTCGGCCCAGCCCACCAGCCCGGTCAGCGAGGTGTGGAGCTCCCGGGCCATGGGCGTAAGGCTGTACTCGACCTTGGGCGGCACGGTCGGATACACGGTGCGAACGAGCAGTCCGTCCCGCTCCAGCCTGCGCAGGTTGAGGGTGAGCATCCGTCGGCTGATGCCGTTGATGGCGCGTTCCAGTTCGGTGAAGCGGACCGGGCCGTGGGCCGCGGCGATCAGGATCCCGATGCTCCACTTGCCCGCCACGCGGTCGAGCACCTCGGTAACCGGGCAGGCTTCGTCCCGTAGCGCCTCGGCAACATGGGTGTGACTGCGTGACATAAATGTGCCTCCTTCCGCTGACGAGCAAGGTTACCGACGATGACTGCTGTAACACGTCGTGAACCAAAGGAAGAAGACATGTCCGTGCGTGCTCTCGTTGTCGATCCGTCCGTACCCGCCGCTGTCCGCCTCGCCGAGGTTCCCGACCCTGCGCCCGGGCCGGGCCAGATCCTGGTGGACGTCTCTCACGCCTCTTTGAACTACGGCGACCTCAACGACGCCCGCTCCGGTCGCGTCCCCGCAGGCGCGGTACTCGGTTCGGACGCTGCCGGAGTGGTGGTTCGAGCCGCAGCCGACGGAACCGGCCCGGCGGAGGGCACCCGGGTGGTGGCTTTGACCTCGGGGGCGTTCGCCGAGCGCGTCGCGATCGACGTGGGTTCGCTCGCCGAGATACCGAAAGGCTTGGGACCGGCGCGGGCGGTCGCTTTGCCGGTCGCTGGAGTGGCCGCACTGCGCTCGCTGCGGGCCGCCGGGCTCGGACCGGGCAAGAGGGTGCTGATCACCGGCGCCTCCGGCGGGGTCGGCCGGTTCGCCGTCCAACTGGCGGCGCGGGCTGGTGCGCACGTGATCGCGTCCGTGGGCTCGGCTGCCCGCGGGGAGGGGCTGGCCAAGGCTGGCGCCGACGAGGTGCTGATCGGCCTGGAGGGACTCCAGGGACCGGTCGACGTGGTCATCGACAGCGTCGGCGGCCCCCAGCTGGTTGAGGCGTGGAACCTGCTCGCTCCCGGAGGCAGCGTGCAGAGCGTCGGCTGGACATCCGGGGAGCCGGCGGTCTTTCCGCCGTACGCGACCGTCGGCCCGGCCAAATCGCTGACCTCATTCGTCATCGAGGGCGACACCGGCGCGGACCTGGCCGTTCTCACCGAGCTAGCCACCGAGGGGGCCGTCACCGTCGAGATTGGCTGGCAAGGATCCTGGGAGCGCTTCGACGAGGCGGCCGAGGCGCTTCGCGGGCGCCTGATCTCCGGAAAAGCGGTCCTGGAGGTGGCATGCAGTGAGCTGCACGCCACGGTACCTTCTCCGCGGGACTAGGTCTGACCGGACGATCACGTGCGGAGCCAGATGACCAGGGCAGCTGTGGCGGCAGTGCCAAGGAAGATGTAGCCGCGTCTGTGACAGCGAGTGGCCACGGCCCGGAACTGCTTCAGCCTGTTGATCGCCCGCTCGACGGTGTTGCGCTTCTTGTACCGCTCGTCGGCGAAGCCGGGTGGCAGTCCACCGCATGCCCCTATGCCCAGGCGGGCGGCCCGGCTGTCGGTCTTTTCGGGCCTTGACCCAAGGCCGGGTAGTTAGCGTTTTCGCTGGTCACGCAAGTGGGGCTGGGGACCATGCTGTTGCGGCGTAGAGGCCGGGGCCGAGTTTGTGGATGAGGCTGCTGGCGGCCCATCGATTCAGTTGTCTATACATGGTTTCCAGGGTGACATCGCCGAAGTGGGCGGCGATGTCACGGGGTTGCCAGAGACGCGTGGGGTCTTCGTGGAGCAGGGCCAGGATGCGGTGTCGGCGCCGTGCGGAAGGGGCGGCGTGCCGGTCGTCCTGGGAGGCCGTGGGCAGCGCGGGTTGATCCACGGGTTCGATGACGGTGACTTCGAGGCGGGTGACGGTATGGCTTGTGTCGGGCCGGCCGTCGGCGTGGCGCTCGCTGTAGCGGGACATCGGTGACTTGGCCTTGCGGGTGCTGACCCGTTGCCGGCGGGTCGGGAGCAGACCGGTCAGGATTCGACGGCCGATCATTCCGAGGAGAGAGTCCCGATCGGTGTCCGCGGTGACGATGCCGTTGGCCTGGATCACCTGGTCGCGGGCGGTGTGGAGCGTGATGCTGAAACAGCAGCGGTCCGGGTCGGTGCCGGGGAGGGACTCGGCGGCACCGACCATCACGGTGCGTAGGGCCTGGTAGAGCGTGAGCAGTGACCACATCTCCTGCTCGATGCCTGCCGGGTCGCCCGAGCGCAGGTTGCGGCCGTTCATGATTGTGTGGCGGAGCGCGTAGTACGCGGATTCGTGTTCCCACCGCTGGTGATAGAGGCCCACCAGTGCGGTGGCGGGGTTGCGGCGGGCGTCGGTCAGGGTGGTGACCAGTCGGTAGGACCCGGTGAAGGATGTGCCGTCCGTGCAGGTCACGGCGATCTGTGCGTCGATGATCCGCACTTTCACGGTGCCGATCACCGACAGGTAGGAGCCGTCAGCGAGGCGGGTGAGGACCGGCGTGCGCCGGTTGCTGCGGAGCCGGCCCAGGACCTGGGCGCCGGTGTCGGTGACTGCCGCGAGGAAGGCATTGCTGTCGAATCCTTTGTCCCACAGCACCAGCATGTCCGGCCGCAGCAGATGCAGCAGCCGGCCGGCGTAGCTCGTCTCGCCCTCGGCGGTGGGGCCGAACACCGCGCCGACCAGGGCCCGGGTGCCGGTCTCGACCAGCGTCATCAGCTCAAGCGTCGGGTAGCCATGATGCGAAGTCCTGCCCAGCCAGGCCCGGTTCCGTTCGGAATCGGGAACCCTCAGCGAACTGCAGCCGTCGAACGACACCGTCCGGTACGAACTGAAACGCACACCTGGCGTCGTCGGCTGGGCCAGCAACCCGGCCAGCACCTCGAACAACGCCCGCACCGGCGCGCTGGTGGGAGGGTAGTGCCACCTGCTCCGGCGCGGCCACAGGGCGGCGGCCGGCGGCGCTACGGCGACCGGGAGGTGTTGGCGGCGATCATCTTCGTGGCCACTTCAGGCTGTACCTGGAAGCAGTTGCCTCCGTCGTTCGGGCCTTCGGGGCCGACGGCCCACCGGCGCTTCAGCGAGTGGTCGAAGGCCTGGGTCTGGGCCAAGCTGCATCGCCTGGTGCTGGACGAGCTCGGCTCGCGCGGGCAGCTGGACTGGTCGCGGTGCGCGATCGACTCGGTGAACATGCGGGCGATGAAAAGGGGGACCTGACAGGTCCGAATCCTGTAGATCGCGGCAAGTACGGGTCGAAGATCCACTTGATCACCGAGCGCACCGGTCTGCCGCTGTCCATTGGCATCTCGGGTGCAAACATGCACGACAGTCAGGGTCTTCAGCCGCTCGTGCGGGGCATACCGCCAATCCGTTCCTGCAGGGGACCGCGGCGTCGCAAGCCCGGCAAGTTGCACGGCGACAAGGGCTACGACTACCGGCACCTGCGGCAATGGCTCCGCAGCAGGGGCATCACGCATCGCCTGGCCCGACGGGGCGTCGAGTCCTCCACTCACTTGGGCCGCCACCGCTGGGTTGTCGAGCGGTCCGTGGCCTGGCTCGCCGGATGCCGCCGACTCCGCCGCCGCTACGAGTGTAAAGCCGACCACTTCCTGGCCTTCACCAGCATCGCCTGCACCCTCATCTGCTACCGCAGACTCACCAAATGAGACCACTTCTTAACTACCCGTCACTCCAGCTCGACTCATGCGAACCCGAGTATCGGGGGATCGCTGAAGGCGTCGAACGTCGCATCGATCGGGTCCTGGCCAAAGAGCGATGACATTTGCTTCCGGCTCGGGGCCGCTTCCCGCCTGACGGGCACTCGGGAAGAAAGTTCGGCCGCTGCTCCCGCCTGGCGGGACGTCCCGCTGATCGGCCTTTTCTTGCAGGTCAGAGCCGTGTGGCGTGGTCTGCATGACAGTGGATATCAGGATTGTCCGAGCCGGTCAGATATACCGCTACTACCTGCGCCAGACCGTTGTCGGCGACGGACGCCGCCCGGCCCGCACGCCGCTGCGCGCCGCCCAGGAGCAAGCCGGTGTCCCGGCCGGGCGATGGATGGGCCGCGGCCTGGCCGTGCTCGGTGGTGGCCGCGCTGGAGACCGGCCGCACGTCCTGGACAGCGGTGCCGGACGCGGTCCGCCTGGAGCCCGGGGCGGACGTCGCCGCGGTGACCACAGTCCAGATCCGCGAGGTCATCGAGCGGATGGTGGATGCCGGGCAGTGGCAGCCGGGCGACCCGGAGGTGCTGGTGGTGATCGCCCGCCACAGGTGCCAGACGTCGTCGGGCCGACGGTGCGCACGCGCTTCTGTCCACACGGCCCGCGTTCGTGCTTCGACACGGACGCGGGCCGCTGCCATTTACTGGTGGCGCCGGCTCAGCTTGCTCGCCGGGCGCGCAGCACCCGGTCGTCGGCGTGGTGGGCTGCGCTGGCCGAGCCCGGGGGACGGGGGCGCTTGTCGTCGACCTCGATGGTCCAGCCGGCCGCGGCCTTGATCGCCGTCACGAAGTCGTCGATGTGCAGGTAGGCGTCGGGGTCGAACGGGCGATGCCCGTGCTGTGGGTCGCGCATCGCCTCAAGGTCGTGGCTGAGGATGACCAGGGAACCGCCGGGGGCGACGGCGTCGAGCACATTGTGGACGCCGCGCAGGTCGGGCGTACGCGGGATCGACGCGTACGCCGCCGAGACGAGGTCGAACCCGCCCTGTGCCGACCCCTGGGCGAACGGCTCCCAGGCGTTGGCATTGGCCAGCTCACACGTGACAGTCAGGTCGCGCCGCTCGGCCTCGACCCGGATCCGGTCGAGCGCGCGCGAGGAGATGTCACTCGCGGTCACCTCCCAGCCCTGCTCGGCCAGCCAGATCGCGTCACCGCCCTCGCCGGCGCCGACGTCGAGCGCACGACCGACGGGCAGGTCGGTCACTTCCGCGACCAGCGAGCCGTTCGGGTTGCCGCTCCAGACCGGGTCGCCGGAGTAACGGTGATCCCAGTCGGCGACGGAGCCGGACGGGCGGGCCGCGGTGCGCACGTCCTCGGCGGCGAGACTCATCGCGACGGCGCCACCGACGCGGCTGCCGTGAGCGGCGGCCGGGAGCACCTGCTGGCTGGGGTCGGTGATGCTGCCGACCGCGTAGACCCCGTCGATGGCGGTGGCGCCCATCGCATCGACCTCGATCACCTCGCCCATGCCGGTCGGGTGCGTGGTGGGGCGCAGCCCGAGCTCGGCGAACGGCTCGGCCCGCGGGTGGAGGCGCGGTACCACGAGCATCGCGTCGACGTCGACCCGTGATCCGTCGGCCAGCTCGACCGCGGTCAGCCGGCTGTCAGCGTCAGCGAGGACACGTCGTGCCGTGGTGGCAACGCGGACGTCGACACCCGCCGACGTGAGCGTGTGGACCTCGGACTCGTCGACCTCGACGCCGTCCGCGATCAGCACGGTCAGGTGCGCGGTCAGCTGGCGCAGCAGCGGCGCGACGTGCAGCCCCATCGGATGGGTGACGAGCTGGACCAGCCGCTGGTCGCGCACCTCGTAGCCGTGGCAGAACGGGCAATGGATCACCGCCCGGCCCCAGTGATCCGCCAGTCCCTCGACCTCGGGAAGCTCGTCGACCAGGCCGGTCGCGACGACGATCCGGCGGGCGACGACGGAGGTGCCCTCGGCGAGCTCGACGACGAAGAGCTCGCCGCCCCGGGCCACCCGCACGGCGCGGCCGGACAGCACCTCGCCCCCATAGCGGCGCACGTCCACGCGACCAGCGGCGAGCAGCTCCGCCGGGTCTGTGCCGTCGCGTCCCAGGAAGCTGTGCATGTGCGCCGCAGGCGCGTTGCGCGGCTCGCCGGAGTCGACCACGATCACCGACCGGCGCTGCCGGCCGAGCTGCAGGGCGGCGGCGAGGCCGGCAGCCGATCCGCCGATGACGGCGACGTCGCAGTGGCGGACGACGGTCGGAGCAGGTACGCCGGAGGTAGCGGGGTCGGTGTGGTGATGGCTCATGTCCTCCACCGTAGAAACCCCTGGCGTTATATGCCAGACTTCTTGCAGAATTCGCAAGGAGTCAATGTGAGTCAACTCGCCGACATCGAGCACGTCGTCCGGACCCGGCTGCGCAGCCTGCGCACCACGCTCGGGCTCTCCCTCGACGAGCTCGCAGCGCGCACCAACCTGAGCCCGTCAACGATCAGTCGCGTCGAGACCGGGAAGCGCACGATCAGCCTCGACGTACTGCTTCCGCTTGCCACCGGCCTCCAGGTCGGCCTGGACGCACTGCTCGACGTGAGCGGCGACGACGACGTGGTCATCCGCCCCACGCCGAGCCGGATCGAGGGGCGCACGACGTGGGCGCTGAGCAGGCCGGACAGCAGCACGGTCGCGGTGAAGATGCTGGTTGAGCCGACCGCGGCCCGGCCACAACAGCGCGTTCACCCCGGCCACGACTGGCTGTTCGTGCTCAGCGGGCGGCTCCTACTCCTGCTCGGCGATCGCGAGATCACCGTCGAGGCCGGCGAGGCGGCCGAGTTCGCCACCATGACCCCGCACGCGTTCGCCGCGGTCGACGGCCCGGCTGAGCTGTTGATGATCTTCGACCGCGACGGGCAGCACGCGCACGTGCATCGCGGGAAGGAGTGATGACCTTCTACCGACCCTCCAAACAGACGGAGTACGTGCACATCGACGCCCTGTTCGGCGAGCCCGGCAAGAACACAATCGACTTCGACCTGATCGAGTCCCAGTTCCGCCACCTGATGCGCGTGGCCGTCTCGGTACGCGAGGGCGCCATCTCCTCTTCCACGCTGCTCAAGCGCCTGCGCTCCGGGTCGCGGAAGAACGCCACCTACGCCGCCTTCCGCGAGGTCGGCCGCTGAGGTCAACGCCCGGGTACTGGAGTTCCTGGAAGACATCGAGGGACGGACCGAGGCGCGCCGACGGGCGAGCAGCTGACCCAGAAGTGTCAACAACGCTCGTGATCAATACACCGTCGTTGTCTGATGGTGCCCGCGAGAGCAGAGTCTGGGCGTGAGGGTGAGGCGATGCGCGACGTGCGAGGCGTACCGTGGCCGGAGGCTGGCCGCAGACTCTTGGGCTGCTGGGTGCTGTGTACGGTGATGGCTGGCATCCTCAGCCTTCCCGGCGACTGGTCGTCGGGGACGGCCGTCGCGCCGGTGGTGATGACGCTGGCCCAGTGGTTCTGGCAACGGCACCGCTACTGGATCGCCGGCGGTGAACCCGGAGTCGCGGGCGCGATCGTCGCCTTCCTGGTGGTCGAAGCGGTCCGCCCGGGCCTGCGGAACCCCTTGGCTGCACCGCTCGGCGTGGCGATCGGCGTGACGGTTTCCCTGGCGGTCTTCACCATCGGCTCACGCTGGGAGGCGCCTCCAACGGCGGAGTCACGGGTTCACGCGAGCGTAGGTCCCACAGAGCACGGACAGGCTGACCAACCGACGTCATGACCAACCCAAAGATCATCCCACCCGGTCAGCCAACGTGACAGTGTCGGTCAGGCCCCTCGAAGTCGAAGGTGCACTGGCCGCTATCGAGATCGATAGTCCGTCGGTTAGCCATTTATGAGCCACGGTCATATTCAGCACGCGCCCGCCGGTGGCGATGCCGACCAGGGACCAATAGCGTTCCAGGCGGGGGTCGAAGCCGGATGACCTCGACACCAGCTTATGCAGGTATTCGCGGAAGGCGGGGGTGTCCGACTCCCGCCGGGCTCGTGCGTGGGCGGATACGAAAGCGTTCACCGCATCCCCGGCGCTGGGCGGCAGACCCTGGGCCAAAGCGGCGGCTGTCAGAACGGCAGCATCGTCGATCTCCCCGTAAAAGGCCGGGGCGTCCCTCATCTCTTCGTCGTGGTCCTGGGTCCAGCGGGTGAAACTGGGTGTGGAGATGAGCAGATGAAGCTCGGCGTGGGCCAGGGCCATAGCAGGATCGGGGTCCTGCGGCGGGTCGGGGGACAGCATGGCGATCATGATGTCGAGCTGTCGCTTGGGCATGGCCGCGGACAGCTCGCGATACCAGTGATCGGTGAGAGTGCGATGCGCCTGCGGGAGCCGCTGCACGCGAGAGAGGATCTCCAGACGCCGGAGCCGTTCCTCGCTCGGGCAGTCGTCCAGGGACTTGAGTGTGGCCTGGCGCCACCGCAGTTCGGTCAGTCGTTCCTGCACCACTTCGAGCTCGGTTGCCACCAGTTCGTTGAAGGAGCACTCACCGGTGACCACCTGCGTGATGGTCGCGATCGGAGTGTCCAGCGCCCGTAGGCGTCTGATGAGACGGATCCGCTCCCACGCCTCAGGACCGTAGCGCCGATGACCACCGGTGCTACGGCTGGCCACGGGCAACAGACCGCTGTCGGAGTAGTAGCGGAGGGTCTTCACCGGGACTCCCGTTCCGGCCGCGAGTTCACCGATGCTCCACGTGTCTTGCGTCACAGTCTCTTGAACCTCCAGCGCGCGGGAGGTTCTAGCGTATTGAGCACTGACCGCGTCGGTCTGCACCGTTCCCCACCGCTCAGGCCTCGTTCCGGCCTGACCGGCCTGACCGGCCTGACCGGCCTGACCGGCCTCGTCCGATCCCGTCCGATCCCGTCCGACCAAGAACGGTGGGTACGTATGTCCCCGACCACGACAGCACCGCGTCCATGCCGAAGAGACAGGCCCCGTGCGGTGCTCTTCCCCTTGCTCTGCGCGATGGCACTACTCACAGCCACCGCCGTACCGGCGGCCGCCTGCCGGGCGACCCGATCCGCGACTGTCGC